>DASUBU010000181.1:0-20994 GCA_035763125.1 Ktedonobacterales bacterium | reverse complement strand
CAGCGTGAGCTGGCCGGTCGAGATCAGGCGATCAATGAACTCGGTGTGGTGCATGACCTCGAAGTTGCCGCCGAGCTGCGGATACTCATTCTTGATCGTGTTGAAGCAGTGCGGGCAGGTCGCCACCACCGTCTTGACGTTGTACGCCCGACCCGGCTCGGGGCCGACACCGCGATAGGCAGGGCCGTTGGGCGGCGCCGCGCCGTGCTGGCCCTCGGCTGGCCCCTTGTCGAAGCCGTAGCCCTTGATCGTCTCGATGTTCTGCGTGGCCAGCATGTAGTAGAGATACTCGTTGCCGATGCGCCGCGCCGGATCGCCCGTGCAGGCCTCCTCTGGCCCCAGGATGCCGAAGTGGACGTTGGCCGCCTGCATCACCTTGGCGAAGGCGGTCGCCACCTTGCGGTTGCGCTGGTCGAATGACCCCATGCAGCCAACCCAGTAGAGCACATCCACATCGGGGTCTTCGGCCAGCGTCGGCACATTCATGCCCGCCGCCCACTCGGCGCGCGTGTCGTTGCTGATCTCCCAGGGATTCTGGTTGCGCTCCAGGTTGTTGAAGAGTGGCGTCACCTCCTGCGGGAAACGGCTCTCCTCCATCACCAGATAGCGGCGCATGTCGTCAATCTTCTGCACATGCTCGATCGAGACCGGGCAGATCTCCACACAGGCGCCGCAGTTGGTGCAGGCCCACAGCGTCTCGTCTTTGATCAGCCCGCCCACCATCGGCTCGTGTCGGGCGGCTTCCTCGGTCGCGCCCGCGCCCACCAGCGTCATATTGGCGTTGGCGAAGACCTCCTCCTTGACGTTCAGGATAATCTCCTTCGGCCAGAGCGGCTTGTCGGTCGCCAGCGCCGGGCAGACGCTGTTGCAGCGGCCACACTCCGTGCAGGCGTAGCCATCCAGCAATTGCTTCCAGGTGAACTGCTCGACCTTGTGAACGCCGTAGTCTTCGCGCTCCTCCAGATTCGGGATCGGGTCGAGCGCGCCGATGCGGCGCACGCGCCGGAAGAAGACGTTGAAGGGCGTGGCGAGCAGGTGCAGGTGCTTGGAGTTGGGGATGTAGACCAGGAAGGCCAGCACCGTCAGCACATTGCCCCACCAGAAGACGCTGGCGATGGTCGCCGCTGTCTTAGGCGGCACGCTGCTCCAGGCCGGCCCCAGCAGCGCGCCGAACACCGTCCAGTCGCGCCCGCCGGAAGCGATGTAGGCGAAGACCTCGAAGAAGAAGAGTGTCGCCAGCACCAGGAAGATCATGCCGAGGATGGTGTAGGCATCGGCCATGCCGTGCGTGGCGCTGCGGAGCGCGCGCGGCCGCAGAACCATGCGGCGAAAGGTGAAGACGATGATGGCGAGGAACGCCATGAGGACGAAGAAGTCCAGCAATACGGCGAAGGGGCGGCTGGTGATGACGGGCAGCGTGAAGTTGAAGCCCTCGGCCCACAGGTTGAGGGCGTCGAGCTGGATGATGATAAAGCCCCAGAACGTGAAGAAGTGCGCGATGCCCGGCAGCGGGTCGCGCAGCACGCCGCGCTGCCCCAGCACCAGCAGCACGAAGTACTTGATGCGCTCGCCGACGTGATCGAAGCGGCTCTCGGGGCGGCCGGCACGCAGCAGTCGGACCAGTGTCCGGATGCGCGCGGCGAAAGCCACCCAGGCCGCCAGCAGCACGACGCCGAAGATGATCGCGCCGGCGAGGCCGCCCGACGGCCAGAACGAGGGTTGGCTCATAGCAAACTCCCAATCTAGAGCGGGCGGCTCTTCAATGGCAGGGCCCAGTGGCGGAATCCACCGCCGGGCAGCCTACTCGCCCTTGCGCTGCTTGACCGCCGCCGTCAGCTGCGGCACCACGACGTTGAGATCGCCGACGATGCCGAGATCGCAGAAGCCGAAGATCGGCGCCTCTTTGTCTTTATTGATGGCGATGATCAAGCCAGAGGTGCCCATGCCCGCCTTGTGCTGCACCGCGCCGGAAATGCCGCAGGCAATGTAGACCGTCGGCTTGACGGTCTTGCCGGTCTGGCCGACCTGGTGCGTATAGGGAATCCAGCCGGCGTCCACCGCGGCCCGCGACGCCCCCACGCTGGCGCCCAGCGCGGCCGCCAGGTCCTCGATCTGCCGGAAGCCTTCCGGACCGCCCAGGCCGCGGCCACCGGAGACGATGACCTGCGCCTCTTCGAGCTTGGCGCGCGCGGCCGCCGGCATCCAGATATCGTGGCCGTCGGGGGCCTGGCCGAGGTGGCCGGCCTCGGCCGCGCCCTCCGTGCCGAAGGTGCCGGTGATCTTGGCGCCGTTGGCGGGCGCGGCGGGCGCGGGCACCTCCTGCACGCTGGCCGAGCCGCCCGCGCGCACCGTCGGGAAAGCGTTCTGCCGGGCGCCGAGCAACTGCGTGCCGGAGCCGACGAACCGCATCTGGACGGCCTGCGCGCCGCCGAAAGCCGGCACCGTCATCATCACCTGATCGCCCTGGACGCTCACCTCGTTGACGTTGTATTCGATGCCCAGGCCGAGCTTGGCGGCCACGCGCGCGGCCACGTCGCGCCCGAAGTTGGTGCCGCCGTAGAGCACGAGCTTCGGCTGGTGCTGCTGAATCAGCGCGGCCAGCGCCTCGGCGTACGGCTGAGCGAGATACTGACTGTAGACGTCGCCCTCTGAGGCGAAGACGGTGCCCACGCCGCACGCGCCCAGATCGGCGGCGGCTGCGCGCGCACCCGGACCCAGCGCGACGGCGGCGGACTGCCCACCGAAGGCACCGGCCAGCTCGGCGGCCTTGCTGGCGAGCTGTAGCGAGATGGTGGCGAGCCGGCCGCTGTTCAGCTCGGCCAATGCCCAAACGTCGTTCGACATGCTAGAGCACCTTGTTTTCCACCAGGAAGGCCACCACGCGCTCCGCGGCTCCTTCGTTGCCGACGTAGATCTCTCCCTTGCGCTGCGTCGAGACCTTCTCGGCGCTCACCACCTGCTCGCGCGAGCCGGCCGCGCCGACCTGCTCCGGGCTGATGCCGAGGTCGGCCAGCGAGAATGTGTCGAGCGGCTTCTTCTTGGAGGCCATGATGCCCTTCATCGAAGGGTAGCGCGGCTCGTTGATCGCCTTGGTGACGCTGACCAGCGCGGGCAGATTCGCCTGCACGGTGTTGAAGCCGACATCAGCCTGGCGCTCGATCGTGGCGCTCGCGCCGTCGATGTCCAACTTCGTAGCGTAGGAGAGCAGCGGCATGTCGAGGATGGCGGCCGTCGCGCCGGGCACCACGCCGCCATAGGCATCGGCGGCGGCATTGCTGAAGAGGGCGATATCGAAGCCGATCTTCTGGAGCGCGGCGGCCAGCACGCGAGCCGTGCCGATGGCATCGGAGCCGGCCAGCGCGGGATCGCTGACCAGCACGGCACGGTCGCCGCCCATCGCCAGCGCCTTGCGCAGCGTTTCGGTGGCCGTCGCCGGCCCCATGCACAGAATGGTGACGGTGCTGCCGGCGTGCTTCTCTTGCAGGCGCAGCCCCTCCTCGATGCCATACTCGTCGAAGGGGTTGATGATCGCGTCCTCTTTGCGCCGCTCCAGCCGCATATCCGGCCCGAAGCGCTTCTCCGCCGTGGTGGACGGCGTCTCCTTCATGCACACGACGATGTTCACGTGTAGGCCTACCTCCAGATTGCGAGCGGCCCGGCGGGCCACTCCCCTGCCTCCGCCACGCGTGTATCAGCCGCCGCCGGCGTGGAGCGCGGGAAGACAGAAGCAGCCGTACGTGTCAGGCCGGTCGTTTCAATCCTCATCCGGCCCCGAAGCCGGGTGCCACGCTAGTTGATCGGATTGTAATTGTATCTGTGGGTGCGAAAGGGTGTCAACGTGTAGCTAGCTGACCGGGACCGCCGGCTCCTTGACGGCAATCTGCTCCACGCCCTATACTCCGTGCCGACAATCGAATCGCCACATGCCGCAGGGTGGCCGGGTCGCTTCGATCCGGCCATTGGGAAATCGGTGAGATACCGATGCGGACGCGCCACTGTAACCGGTGATTGAGCGCGCGCTCTTCGCCGCGGATCTGCTCTAGCAGACCGCGGAGGCCACTGCCGTCGCATCCGACGGTGGGAAGGCTGGAGGGCCGCTCCCCGAGCTGAGCCAGAACGCCTGGGCTCGGGCGCCGGAAGCCAGGAGACCGACCCCGCGGCACCGCTCACGTCCTTCGCGCCAAGAGGAGACGAGCACCGCCGTTCGGCGCCTTCTCCCCCTATTCCGCGTGGGGAGAAGGCGCATTTTCGTTGGCGGCGAGGCGATGCCGATGGTCGCGTGATCGTCTCTCGATGCGGTGTGGGCAGCGGCCGTGGCGCTGTGCCGCGCGCTCCCGCCGCCGGAGGCATGTGGCTGCTCTATGTTTACGTCCACGTCTACGCGCACATCCCAGCTCGCTCGACTCGCGGTCTTCTGTGCCCTTCTCGCCCTCGCGCTCGCCCTGCTAAGCGCCTGCGGCGCCAGCACCACCAGCACCGGCGGTACCTCGACCTCGAACGCCCCTCAGCATCCAGTATTTGCCACCGACGCGCTGGGCAATCCCATCACGATTCCGGCCCGGGCGCCGCAGCGCATCGTCTCCGAGACCGCCGCCGACAGCGAGATTCTGGCGGCGCTCGGCGTGGATGCGCGTGTGGTGGCAGTGGACTTCTACACCGATACGCCGGCCGACCTCGCCGCCAAGCCCAAGATCACCGACGGCCAGAGCTTCAATCTCAACGTCGAGGCCATCATCGGCTATCATCCCGACCTCGTGCTCGGCTACAACATCTTCTTCAAGTCCGACGAGGAGAAGCTGCTGGCGGCCGGCGTGCCGGTGGTGGACCTGCCCAACGTCGCGACGATCCAGAATAGCCTGGACGAGCTGACGCTGGTCGGCCAGCTCACGCATGAGGACGCCACCGCTCAGCGCGTGGTAGCCGATCTGCAGAAACGCATTTCGGCCGTGAAGACCAAGGTCGCCGGAACTGCCTCACCGACGGTCTACATGGAGTCCGGCACCTACAACGGGCAGTTCTCGACCTTTGGTAAAGGCTCCTACGGCGACGAGCTGATCCGCACCGCCGTCGGGACGAACATCTTCGCAGGCGACGCCGACTCCGGCGGCTATCCCAACGTCAGTGCTGAGGCGATCGTCAAAGCCAACCCGCAGGTGATCGTGACGACCGAGGGCGGACCGGATGGCAGCCCTAGCACGGTCGCCGCGCGCCCCGGCTGGTCGGCCATTGCCGCCGTGCAGAGCGGCCACGTCTACGCGCTGGACATGAACGACTTCGGCCGCCCGGACGCGCCGCGCATCGTCAACGCGCTCGAAGCGCTGGCCAAGGCACTTCACCCGAACCTGTTCACGTAGACCGTGCGCCTGTCGGTTGTACGGGCGTGCTGCGCAGCGGGTAGCGGCACAACCTGCGTCGCTGCCCGCATGCGCACGCCCAGCCGTTTCATAGGGCGTGATGCGCACGCCCACCGTCCGTCGCGGTATGGTGCGTACGGCTGCGATTCGTAGGGGCGTCCGGTGGACGCCCACCATCCATCTGTAGGGGCGATGCATGCATCGCCCGACGGGAGGCCGGCGGATGAATTCGCGCCCCGAAACGTTGCGTCGCGACGCCCGGCCGCGCGGGCTGGATACGGGCGACGCGGGCCCGCCCACCACGACCGGCGAGCAGGCCGGCCCTGCCGAGTCCGCCGCCTCCTCTTCTACCACACAGGACATGGCCCCGGCCACAAAGACGCGACGCGGCGTCGGCCGCGTGCGCGGCGTGTGGGCGCTGGCGCTGCTCGGCGCGGCGCTCGTGCTCGCCGTCATGCTCGCCACCGCCATCGGGGCGGTGGGCATCTCGCCACTGACGACGGCCGGCGTGCTGTGGAACCAGCTTCCGCTGGTGCCGCATGTCTTGCGCGCCTGGAGCCATGCCGACGAGCTGATCCTGCTCCAGTTGCGGCTGCCACGCGTGGTGGGGGCGGCGCTGGTCGGCGCGGCGTTGGCGGTCGCGGGCACGCTCTTCCAGGGGCTGCTGCGCAATCCGCTGGCCGATCCGTTCCTGCTGGGGACCTCGGCCGGGGCGGCGCTGGGCGCGGCCATCGGCTTCGTCGTGCCGGCCGTCGCGGTGGCGCAGTGGCTCGGCTTTAGCCTCGTCGCCATCCTGGGCTTCGCCGGCGCGCTGGGCGCGGCAGCCGCGGTCTACGCCATCGCCACGCGACGCGGCCAAACGCCGGTCGTCACGCTGCTGCTGGCGGGCGTCGCCGTCAGCGCGATCCTCTCCGCCGCCCAGACGCTGGTGATCTCGCTGCAGCAGCGCACCGGACTGCGCATCCTCAGCCTCTACTACTGGCTGGCCGGCGGCGTGAACGTGCAGAGCTGGGCGCAGATCTGGGTGCTGCTGCCGCTGGTGGCGCTGGCGATCGGCGGCGCGCTGCTGCTGGCGCCCGCGCTGGACGCCTTCGCGCTGGGCGAGCGGATGGCGGCGCACCTGGGGCTGCCGGTCGAGCGCGCCAAGCTGGCGATCACGGCGATGGCGGCGCTGCTGGTGGCGGCCGCCGTCTCGATCAGCGGGCTGGTCGGCTTCGTCGGGCTGGTGGCGCCCCATGTCTGCCGCATCACGCTGGGGCCGCGTCACCGGCTGCTTGTGCCGGCCTCCGCGCTGGCGGGGGCTATCTTCGTCGTGCTGGCGGACCTGCTGGCACGCACCATCGCGTCGCCCTCTGAGCTGCCGCTGGGCGTTGTGACGGCGCTGGTCGGCGGGCCGTTCTTCCTCTGGCTGCTGCGTGGCGCGGGACGGGCATACCGATGGTGACACACACCGAAAAAGACACCAGCCAATCAACGGCAGCCGTAAGTACAGCGGCGTTGGAGCTGCGCGGAGTCACGGCGGGCTACGGCGGCGAGCCGGTGCTGCGCGCGCTCGATCTGGCCGTCGCGCCGGGCGAGATGGTGGCGCTGCTCGGGCCGAATGGCGCTGGAAAGTCCACGCTGCTCAAGGTTGCCTCGGGCGTGCTGGCGTTGCGGGGCGGCGCGGTGACGCTGGCGGGCGTCTCGCTGGCGCGGCTGCGGCGGGGCGAGGTGGCGCGGCGCGTGGCAGTGGTGCCGCAGGAGTTCGCGGTCCAGTTCGCCTACACCGTGCGCCAGATCGTCGCGCTGGGCCGCATGCCACACGGCGGGCTGCTCGGGCTGAGCGCGAGCGTCCAGGCGGATGAGCAGGCCGTCGAGCGCGCATTGGCCGAGACACGCATCGCTGGGCTGGCGGAGGCCATCTTCAACGAGCTGAGTGGCGGTGAGCGGCAGCGGGTGATGCTGGCGCTGGCGCTGGCCCAGTCGGCGCCGCTGCTGCTGCTTGACGAGCCGACCGCGCATCTCGATATCCGGCATCAGATCGAGGCGCTGGAGCTGCTGCGTCGGCTGAATCGCGAGCGTGGGCTGACCGTGCTGGCGGCGATGCACGACCTCAATCTCGCCGCGCGCTACTTCCCGCGGCTCGTGCTGCTCGACCGACGGATCGTCGCCGATGGCCCGCCCGCCGCCGTGCTCGACGCCGGGCTGCTCGCGCGCGTCTACCAGACGCCTGTGCGCGTGGGCATTTTGCCGGGCGAGGCGCACCTGAGCGTGCTGCCACCTCCCATGGCGGCTGAAGGCACCGTGCCGCAGGCTGGCGACACACGCGGAGGGATGGCGCCAACCATGAGCGACGAGCAGCCGCGCGTCCACGTCATTGCGGGCGGCGGGTCGGGCGCGCTGCTGATGCGGGCGCTGGCCGACGCCGGAATCGCCTTCACCGCTGGCCCACTCAACGCCGGCGACAGCGATCACGCGCTGGCCGTACGCCTGGCGGCGACCGTGCTGGTGGAGCCGCCATACGCGCCGATCTCGCCGGAGGGCTTAACGGCGGCCCGCGCGCGCATGGATGCCGCGACGACGCTCATCTGCCCAGCGCCACTCGGCCCCGGCAGTATCGCGCTGATCGAGGCGGCGCTGGATGCGCAGCGGGCGGGGCGGCGCGTGCTGCTCTTCGAGCCGGAGCTGGCGCTCGACGCGGCAACGCCGGAGAGGCACGCGACGCTGCTGGCGGCGGTCACCGCGCGCGACTACTCCGGGCGTGGGGCTGACCTGTACGCGGCGCTGCTGGATGCTGGTGCGGCGGTCGCCGTCAGCGTGGCACAGGCGGTTTACCAATAGTCGAGTCGGCGGATCTGGCCAGACAAGATTGTCGTGAGAGAATCGGGCGGCCGCCAAGGACGACCTCGGTAGGCTGCTGTATCGCGTATACTATCGCCATGATCAAACGCAACTTCAGCGACGAGCGTCTTGCCGCGCTGTATGACCTGTTCCACCCGCCGGCGCAGCGGGATGACTTCGCCTTCTACCTACCCCTGGTCCTGTCGGCGCGGGCGGTGCTCGATGTCGGCTGTGGTACGGGCGCGCTCCTGCGCATGGCGCGCGAGGCCGGGCACACCGGCCGCCTATGCGGACTGGATCCGGCACCCGGCATGCTCGCCCAGGCCCGCACATGCCGAGACGTCGAATGGGTGCTCGGCGATCTCTCGTCCGTCGCGTGGGACGACGAGTTCGACCTGGTCGTCATGACCGGGCACGCCTTCCAAGAGCTGGTGACCGACGAGGAGATACGAGCCGCGCTCGCCACGATCCGCACCGCGCTCACCGATAGCGGCCGCTTCGCCTTCGAGACACGCAACCCCCTGTCACGGGCGTGGGAGCGCTGGCCACAGGAGTATTCAGGTGAGGTGACCGGCGCGAGCGGCGCTGCGGTGCGCTGCACATACGGGGTGGAGGAGCCAATCGTCGGCGGCGTGGTAACCTCCATCAGCACGTACACCAGCCCTGCCTGGGATGGACCGCTCGTGAGCCGAGGAACGTTACGGTTCCTCGACCCC
Organism: Ktedonobacterales bacterium; assembly: GCA_035763125.1. GTDB lineage: Bacteria > Chloroflexota > Ktedonobacteria > Ktedonobacterales > JADMIN01 > SMAG-U1939. Next base: position 12,104 of record DASUBU010000181.1, on the reverse strand, counting down.
CAGTCGCTGGCCGTGCTGCTTTCGGACGCCGGTCTCGCCATTGACGAGCAGTATGGCGACTGGGCCAGAACGCCTCGCAACGACGCCAGCCCGGAGATCATCACCATAGCGCGGCAGGCCTGAGCGTCTCCCTCCGCCACCCACAAACCAGGCGAGGCGGCACGGATTTCTGCATCTCTGAATGTGGCATGGGTGGTCTGGGCCGTTCCAGAGGCCACGGTGGCATGCATGCCCTTGGCACCTCGCCGGGCGTGCACGCCCGCTGCCTCACGACAACTGCGCTGCCGCCAGTTCCACCGTGTTGAGCAGGCCGGAGAGCGCCGCGCCGAAACGCTCTGGCTGCTGCAGAAAGGGCAGATGCCCCGCGCCTGGCAGCGTCACCTCCAGCGCGCCGTGCGTGCCGATGCTCTCGGCCGCGCGATGGGCGTCGGCGGCCGTGACCAGTGGATCGAGCGCGCCGCGCACCACCAGCGCGGGCGCCGCAATTGGGCGAGCGAGCACGGGCAGATCGCGCGCGGCAGCGGGCAGATCGCGCCAGAGCGCAGCATGCGCCGCCAGCGAGACGCCGAAATCCGGCGTGCGGCGCAGGGTGCGGTGGCGCTCGGCCACGGGCGCGGCGAGCGGCGTGGTGGGGCCGAGCAGCAGCGACGTGGCGAGCGGCCACGTCAGCCGCAGTAGCGGCGTCGAGGCGGCGGCGCGTGCGATGACTGTGCTGACGACGCCAGGCCGCGCGAAGCCCAGCGGCGAGACCAGCGCCAGACCGGCGGCGCGCAGCGGGCGGGCCGCGGCGAACCGCAGGGCGACCACCGCGCCCATCGCGCTGCCCAGCAGCACTGCCCGCGCAATCCCCATCGCGTCGAGCCAGGCGGCGAAGATATCGCTGAAGGTGTCGAGCGTGTAGGAGAAATCGTTCGGCGACGGGCGTGCCGAGCCACCGAAGCCGGGCCAATCGAAGGCGAAGACACGCCGCTCCGGCGCGAAGCGCTCCATCACAGATGTGTAGTCACGCCAGACGAAGCCGGCCGAGGGCAGCACCACCAACGGCGCGCGGGCCAATAGCGCGCGGGGCGCGTCGCTCATCGCCGTGGCGAGCCGCACACCGCGCACGACCACCGCCCGCTCGGCAATCTTCGGGGGCGGCAGTGGAGCGGCCGGCTTCTGGCCGGCTGGCGGCGGGATTGCATCGGAAGTCATGGGCAAGTATCCCTGACGGATCGTCACGATGGCGCAAGCTCGTAGATTGTACCGTGTGCTGCCGCATTGCGCACGCTGGCAGGAGCGGCGTGATGTGAGGCGGTGGTGTTCAAATCGGGAAGAAGGGCAGCTCCGGCAGGAACTCGTCCGGTTGGTAGGGCTCGGGCAGATGCAGGAGCACGACGGTCAGATCGGGCGAGCCGCTCGGCTGGATCTCGATGCGCCCGCCAACACTCTCGATGGTTGGTCGTGCCTCCTGCACACGGATCAAGCTCTCAGGGCGCGTGAGCATCGCCTCGAAGTGCTGCATTCTCGCCATGTTCTCCCCCGCGGGCCGATCGAGGAGCCTACCGCTGACTCGTCAGGACGCGATCAACCGTGCTCAGCAGCTCGTGCGGGGTAAACGGCTTGATGAGATAGGCGTCGGCGCCTTGCTGCAAGCCCCATTGAACATCGAGCGGCGTCTTCTTCACGCTCACCAGGATCACCGGCACGTAGCGCCCCTCGGCTGACTGTTTGAGGTGGCGGCAGAGCTGAAAGCCGCTCTGACCAGGCAGCACCACGTCGAGAATCACGCAGTCCGGCCGCTCCGCGCGCGCCTTCTCGATCGCCTCCTTACCGTCTGCCGCCGTCGTCACGGTATAGCCCGCGTCGGCAAGTGCCCTGCTCATGAGGGCCAGATTCGTCCAGCTATCGTCAACTACCAGGATATGCCCTTTCCCCGCGCGCATCGTGCACCTCGCATCCTGCTTTCGCCATCGCCGCTGCTCCGGCTCAACTCCGCCCGCTCGTGCTCCTCTGGTTTGCCCGGCAAATGCGCCAGTCTGCCCAGGCAGCGCGACATTCACGCAAGCGCAGCCGGCTGTCCTCGTCTACTCCATAGTTGCCGGCTCGGACACTACTGCTCCGATTCCCGTGTTCGAGCATATAGCAACAGGGGGATGATACGCAACCCCCTCCCTCCCGCATGTCTCTGAGTCTGTGGCGGCGTACGTCATGTTGACAGCCATGGTACCGTAGGGGACGGCGACGAACAACCGAAGAGTGATCTCTCGAGGCAAGGAGGTTGGCTGATGCGTTGGTTTGGCTGGTTCCGGCGGGGCGGCCGTGGAAGAAGAGGAGCGGAAGCGAGTGTCGTGGCGGAGGATCGCCGCTTCCGGCGCATCGAGGGGCGCCGCTACGTCCGTGGCAGCCCCTACCTGCTGCCCAAAGATGACGCCGAGATCCATCGGCTCGACTTCCAGCACTACATGCTGCGCTATGCGCTACGCAGCAACTTTGTCGCTCCCGTCGGCCAGCCGCACGACATCCTCGACGTCGGCACCGGCACCAGCCGGTGGGCGTTAGAGATGGCACTCGCCTTCCCCACGGCAAACGTCATGAGCATAGACCTCGTAGAGCCGCCGGTGGACGCCGACGTTGGCAAAAAGAAACGGCCTGACGTCCGGCCGCCGAACTATTCCTTTGTGACCGCCAACGTGCTTGAGGGGCTGCCGTTCCCAGGGATGAGCTTCGACTTCGTCCATCAGCGTCTGCTCGTCGGCGCCATCCCAGCGGTGCGCTGGCCAGAGGTTATCGGCGAGCTGGCACGCGTCACCCGCCCCGGCGGCTGGGTCGAGCTGGTCGAGGCCGCGCCCACACCCAATGTCGGCCCGGCCTTGCAGGCGCTATGGAACTGGCTCGTGGTCGCCTGCGACCGGCGGGGCCTCGACGCACAGGTGGGGCCGAAGATCGGTGACATGCTCAAGGCTGCCGGCTTGCAGTCGGTAAGCTACCAGGAGGTAGACCTGCCGATCGGCCGCTACGGCGGCCGGCTGGGCACGCTCTCCGAGACCAACCTGATCTCCTTCCTCACCAGCGTTCGCGGACTGGTGCTTTCGTACGAGCTGACCACGGCTCAGCAGTTCGACGCGGCCATGGCCGCAGCGCGGAAGGAGATTGCGCGCGGCCGTTTCATCTGGCCGTACTTTGTGGCCTACGGTCAACGGCCGCTCGCCTGACGACGGCCATCAATCGTCACGCACGGGCCTACCCATCACACCCTCGGCCGAGCGAGCGAGCGAGCGTCACGCTGGCCGCTCGACCCCGACCGGGCTGGGCGCGAACGTCACCTCCAGCGCGCCGTTGACCATCTTCGCCACGGTCGCCTCCAGCGGCGCCAGTGTCACCGGCAGCGCGATGTCGCGCTTGAAGTTGCCGATCTCGACGATCAGCTCGTCGCCCTTCTTCACCATGCCAACCTTGCCCATCTCGACGTGTGGCAGCGGCAGCCGCAGTATGTATTCCTCGCCACGCTTGATGAGCTCCTGGGGCGAGCCGCGGTGGAAGACGCGCGTGGGATCCTCGCCGCGCCAGATTTCGGCCGCCAGCTCCGCCAGCGCCTGCGGCCCGATGATCTCGCGCGAGCGATAGGGCACGTCCCACACCGGCAGCGGCGCGAAGGTCGTGTGGATCTGGTCGTAGTACACGCGCTGCTGAGCAGCCATCTCGCGCAGCAGTGTGTCGGCGTACTCGCCGCCGTTCGGCGGGGGTGGCAGCACACGGTTGCAGAGCACGCCATCAATCGGGTAGCCGAAGAGCGCGAGATATGTCTCGGCGCGCAGCCCCTCTTTGATCACCATCTTCTCTGGATTGACCACCAACCGGTACGAGCTGACATCGGGGTCGGTCAGCACGCCGCGCAGCACGGCCACCTGATCGTTGAGCTTCTGCAGCGAATCGAGCACGTTGACGCCCGGCAGGAAGGCCTTCAGCAGCGGCTTGGCGGCGTTCATCGCGACGCCCTTCCAGCCCTTCGCCTGGTTGGCGTACCACAGAAACGTCTCCGGCATGCTCAGCAGGCGCACGGTCTCGCCGGTCGGCGCGGCGTCCACCACCACTACGTCGTAGTTCCCCTCCTTGGCACGGCGGTGGATGTTGAGCAACGCGACGATCTCATCCATGCCCGGAATCAGCGCCATCTCCTCGGCCGCTACATCGTTGATGCCCTGCTTCTTGAGCACATTGGTGACGTACTCCTGGACGCGGCTCCAGTGACTGCGCATCTCATCAAGCACGTTGATCTCTTGCGCGAAGAGCTGCGGGGCGATCTCGCGCGGCTCGCCGGTGAGGGTGGCGTCGAGGGCGTCGGCCAGGCTATGCGCCAGATCCGTGCTGACGACGAGCGTGCGCTTGCCAAGCTGGGCGGAGCGCGCGGCGGTGGCGGCGGCGAGCGTGGTCTTGCCCACGCCCCCCTTGCCGAGATAAAGAATCAGGCGCATGTACAGGCGGTCCTCCGGGTGGGTGTGGCGATGATCGCGGCGACTGGCCGCGGCTCGGCATTCGTTCGTCGCTGATGTCTACGCGAGGCGCCCAGCCGGGTTGTAGTATCCGCCGGCACCGATGATACCGCAATCAAGGCCGTGTGGCACGCGGTGTGCATGCGCGAGCATCACTGCTGTCGGCAGTCGCAGGCGGCATTGACGGCGCGCGCGCGATTGTGACATATTTGCATAATGAATGCATGGGCTTTCCTCGTCTCGCAGCCGGCTCCCAAGGAATGGTGCCGGCCAGGAGGTCGGCATGTTCTCCACTCGCGGCAGCATCCCCTGGCCGCCTCGCCAGAGTCGCTGCATATCCCGCGCCGCCCGCGCCCGCGTACCTGCCATCGCTACGCCTCGCGCGCTGGCGTCGTACTCCACTGGCCGAATGGCGATGGAGGATGATCTGGAGGGCCTGATCACGGTCGAGCAGGCGTACGAGCACTGCCGCTGCGTCGCGCGCGAAATCGCCCGCACGTTCTACTATGGCTCGCGCTTCCTTCCACCGCTCAAGCGCCGCGCGGCCTGGGCGCTCTACGCCTTCTGCCGCACGGCCGACGATATCGCCGACGAGCCGGAGCGCTACCCGGACGGCGCGGCCGCGCTGGCCCGCTGGCGTGCCGCGCTCGAAGAGACCTACGCCGGGCATCCGCGTGGGCCGGTGATGGTCGCCTGGGCCGACCTGCTGCGCCATTTCGCAGTCCCGCTGACACCCGCGCTGGAGCTGCTGGAGGGCTGCGCGATGGACCTCACCGACGCGCGCTACCAGACTTTCGACGATCTGCGGGCCTATTGCTATCGCGTGGCGGGCACGGTCGGCCTGCTGATGGCGCCCGTCCTCGGCTATCACGACGATCGCGCGCTGCCGCATGCGGTGGACCTCGGCATTGCCATGCAGCTCACCAACATCGTGCGCGACGTGGGCGAGGACGCCGCTCGCGGCCGCATCTACCTGCCGGCAGCGGAGATGGCCCGACATGGCTATACGCATGCTGATCTGGCCGCACGACGTGTCACACCCGCGCTTGTGGCAATGCTCGAAGACCTGATGGCCCGCGCCGAGGTGCTCTACGCCAGCGGCCTGCGCGGGCTGGCCTATCTGCACCGTGACGCGCGGTTGGCGATCGCGCTGAGTGCCGCGCTCTATCGCGGCATCCATGCCCGCGTGCGCCGCAACGGCTACGACGTGTTTACTCGCCGCGCCCACGTCTCGCTGGCCGGCAAGCTCGCGGCCATCCCCGCCGCCTGGCTGCACATGTACGATGCGCCAACAGCCGCCTCGCTGCACTACGAGCGACCTGTGATGTAACGAAACGGGCGCTGCCGAAGCTCGGCGCCCGTTTCGCTCCCTCATGCCGCTTTTCTCGGGGCCAGCGGAGCGCCGCAGTCACCGCCTTGCGCCGGGTTAAGCCATGCGGAAGAGCAGCGCCTTGAGGTAGCGGTCCTCGGGGAAGCCGGGCAGCGAGGGATGATCGAGGCTGGGGCCGAACGAGGCGATCAATTGCGCGGCGCGGTCGGCCCGCAGGAAGCCCTGCAGCACCGCCGCCTCGAACTCCTCCACCGACACCGCACCAGAGCACGAGCAAGCCAGCAACAGCCCATCTGGCGCCACGACGCGTGCGGCGGCAAAGTTGAGCGATTCGTAGCCGCGCAGCGCCCGCTCTTTCATGCTCAGGTTCTTGGCGAAGGCCGGAGGATCCACGACGACGATGCCAAACTTGCGGCCCGCGGCCGCCGCCTCGTGCAAAAAGCGATTGACGTCCAGCTCGACGAACTCGTGGGCGGCGGGATCGTGGCCGTTGAGGATGTAGTTGCGCCGCGCCAGGTCGAGCGCCGCCTGCGAGGCGTCCACGTTCACCGTTTGCAGCGCCGGCTTGCGCGCCAGCGCGGCCAGTGCGAAGCCACCGGAGTACGAGAAACAATTCAGCAGTGACGTGAAGTGCGGCGCCAAGCCCCCGATGAAGTGGCGTTTCTCGCGCTGATCGAGGAAGAAGCCCGTCTTCTGGCCGTGGTACGGGTCCACCAGAAAGCGCACGCTGTGCTCGTTGATCTCCACCGTTTCGGGCACCTCGCCCGCGGCTACCGTCGGACCCTCGACCGTCAGCCCTTCACGCTCGCGCACCTTCACGTCGTCGCGCATCAAAATCCCGCTCGGCGCCAGCACCCGTTCGAGCGCGGCGACGATCAGCCGGCGGTGAGCCTCGGCGCCGGCCGTGTGGAGCTGCACCACCAGCACGCCAGCGAAACGATCCACGATCAGCCCTGGCAGGAAGTCGGCCTCGGCATTCACCACGCGGTAGGCGTCCAGGCCGACCGGAAGCAGGCGCCGGAGCGCCAGCGCACGCTCGATCCGCCGCACGTAGAACGCCTCGTCAATCTCCTCTTCGAGATCGAGCGTCAGCACGCGGAAGGCGAGGCTGTTGCGCGGCGAGAGCTGGCCCCGTGCGACCCACTCGCCGTTGGCCGCCATCACATCCACCACGCTGCCCGCCGGAATGGCCGGCGGCAGCTCGCGAAAGGCGCCGGAGAAGATCCACGGATGTCCGCGCAGGATGGCGAACTCGCGGCCGGGGCGCAGGTGCAGCACAGGATACTCTTCGCCCGCCATCGGAGCACATCCTTTCCAGACGGCATGGCTCGCTGGCCCGCCACCGCACACCAGCGCACAGTATAACACCCCGCACGACGCGCCACCTGAGACTCGCCGGATGCCAGAATCGCGCCGCCCTGCGCCTTTATCCCCGATGAGTACGGCGAGATGCGCCAAATGTCCAGTCCTGTTCCCACAGGAGGGTATCGCCATGAGTCTGCTTCTACAGGCGGCCGAGCGACTGAGCCTGAGCTTCTTCGCCGATGGTGCCAACGTCGCACGCACCGAAGCGGCACTGGCCGTCGCGCATGTTCTCTGCGACGAGTCTCTCGCCGTAGCCGCCGCACCCCCTGAGCGCCGCACAGCCGACGCGCGCAGCGCCACGGTCATCGCGCACCGCGACGTGACTCCCGCGCGCGAGGCGCTGAGCGCATAACACCGGTCGCCTGCCCTCAGCCCATCGCCTCCGCCAGCGCGTGGAAGACGTCGCGCAGGTGCGTGCTCAGCGTGCCAAACGCGCTCGCTACCCGGTCATATGTGGCAACGGCCGCCGGATCAGGCGTGAGCACCTCGGCCTGTGTCTCGGCCAGCCGCGCCGAAGACTCCGCCAGCGGCAGCAGACCGGAACCAGCGCCGGCCAGCAGCGCGGCGCCCAGCGCCGAGGCGTCATCAGTCTCGCCGCGCTCGACCGGCAGCCCATACACATCGGCCTGCACCTGCGCCCACGGCGCGTAGCGGTTCGCGCCACCCGCCAGCCGCATCCGCGCCACGTTGAGGCCCAGCGCGCGGGCGGCAGATAGCCCCTCGCGGATCGCCAGCGCCACACCCTCGATCGTCGCGCGGGCCAGTGCGGCGGGCGCCGTCTCGGGCCGCAGGCCCACATACGCCCCCGCGATACGCGCGTCCGCCTCCGGGCTGCGCACGCCGTTGAGGTGCGGCAGGAAGAGCAGCCCACCCGCGCCCGGCATGGTAACCTCGGCGCCTGCCAGCAGCTCAGCCAGAGTGAGGCCGCGCTCGCCCTCCGGCGCCAGCAGCCCCGCCAGCCAATCGAGCGTCGAAGCGCCCGCCAGGATGCATCGCATCACGTGCCAGCGGCCAGGTGCGGCGTGGCACAGCGTCTGGAGCGCGCCTTCGGGCGCGACCGCCGGCGTCTCGGTGACGGCGAAGAACTGGCCCGCCGTGCCCAGCGTCGCCAGCCCCAGCCCCGCATCCATCGCCCCGCCGATCAGCCCCTGCCCAATCGCCGCGGCCTCGGCGTCGCCAGCCCCCGCGACCACCGGCAGGCCCTCGCGCAAGCCGAGCGTGCGCGCCGCTTCAGCCGTGAGGGCGCCCGTCACCGCCGGCGACTCATAGACCGGCGGCAGGAGCGAGCGCGGGATCTCCAGCGCATCGAGGAGCTCGGCTGACCACGCGCGCGCCGTCACATCCAGCAGCAATGTGCCGCTGGCATCGGTTACGTCGGTGGCGAGCGTGCCGGTCATGCGCCAGCGCAGATAGTCCTTCGGCAGCAGCACATGCGCCGCCGCCTGTAGCCGGTCCGGCTCGTGGCGGCGTGTCCAGAGCAGCTTCGGCGCCGTGGCGCTGGTGTAGGGGCGACTGCCGGCGATGCGCGCTAGCCGGTCGGCGCCGAAGAGCTCCGCCAGCTCTTGCGTCTCCGCGAAGCAGCGGCTATCCGCCCATAGCGCACACGGCCCCAGCGGCTCGCCGTGCGCATCGAGCAGCACCAGCCCGTGCATCTGCCCGGAGAAGCCGACCGCCGCGAGGTCGTCGAGCGCGTGGCCGCGGGCGCGCAGATCGGCTAGCAGCGCCACCAGCGCGGCCCACCAGTCCTGCGGCTCCTGCTCGGCCCAGCCGGGATGCGGCCGCGCGAGCGGATAGGGGCAGCTCGCCACGGCGAGCACGGCGCCGCGCTCATCCGTGAGCACCGCCTTAAGGCTAGAAGTGCCCAGGTCGAGGCCGAGCAGGCGCGCGGGACGAGTTGGTTCGCTCATGGTGATTCCACCTCAGACCAGACACCGGCGCGCCCAGCCCTCGGCAAGTACCAACATTAGGCCGCCGGAGGAGCTATCAGCCGCACGCGTCGTGTGTGCCCGGCAGCCGAAGGACGGGCTCCCAGCCCACACCTGCGCGACGCCAGCCAGTATACACCCACGAGCGTGCTCGGCCGCAAGGAGCTCCCGGCGCGATGGAGCTGCTACTTCAAGCAGTTGTTCTGGCCGCTGAGATCATCAAAGCACTCACCGTCTTTGTTCAGGATGACCACCTGCTTGATGTTGGAGAACTGCGTCAGCGTCTTGGTGATCTCGGCCTTGATGCGCGGGCCGGTCAGATCGCCGGCCAGCGACGTAGTGCGGCAGAACTGCAGGGTCGCAGTGCCGGTCTCGGCCTTGCTGCCGCGGTGGTCGAGCGTGATCTTGAAGTCCGCGCTGCCGCAATTCGATGTGCCGCTCAGCGATTCCGTCAGCGGCGTGTAGAGGCCCTGCGCCTGTTCGGCCGCCGTGGGGCCGGCGATCAACTGGTTGATGGCGTACGTCGCGACGCCTAGCGTAGGCGATTGCCGTTGGACCGAGAAGACCTTGGTGGGGTCGTTATCGGAGTCTGGATGCCTGGAGAAGTAGACTAGCACGGGATAAGGGCCGGAAGGCGAGGTCGCCGTCGCCGTGGGATTGGGTTGCGGCTTGGTGGTGGCAGTAGTTAGGCCGCCGGGCGTATTCGTCGGCTGTGCCGATGGCGAGCTGCCACCGCACGCGGCCACCAACAGCGTGGCGAGCAGCGACAGCACAACGACGACGGCCTGCGGAACGCTGCGGGATATGGTGCGGCGCGACATTGCGCGCTCCTCTCTGCTCAGCCCGCAGAGCGGGCGCTCCCTCGAATCACCAGAACCCCGGCATGCGGCGGGGCGGACTGGCCTGGCACGCGGTATCATCGGCTTGGCTGGCGCACGGCGTGTGCCAGACAGCACACCGGGTATCCTGCTGTGGTCACAAGACTATCTCAATTATGTAGTGCCAACGAACGAGGCCCGGCGCGGGTTCCAGCAACAAAGGAGAATACGCCGAAGTGCCGAGCGAGGCATCTCAGCGGGCGGCAGCGGCGAGGCGTGGTAGGTCGAGCATCAGCACGTCAAACGTCAGGCGCGGATTCGCGTTCTGATCCAGCGCGGCCTGGGCTGCGAGCAGCGCCCGCAGGAAGGCATGCGCGAGATCGGGCGAGAGCAGCCGGCCCTGTCGCTCGGCCTCGCGCCGCGCGGCCCCTGCTCCTAGCAGATGCGTTGCTCCGCAGGCCGCCAGTGTCACGTCGCGCCACCACAGCATCCACAGCGCCAGCGCCGTGCGCGCCGACTCAGTGTCGCTCGCCAGCGTCCCGGCCGCCTTCAGCCGCTCTGCCCGGCCGGCCAGCGTCAGCCCCGCTAGCTCATCGAGCAGCCGGGTGCGCTCCTCGCGCAGCGCAGGCCGTTCATGCGCACGCACCGCCCAACCCAGCCGGCCATTGGCCAGTGCCGACAGCTCGCGTGCCTCGGCCGGCGCCACGCCCCAGCGCTCCACCAGCGCCGACTCCACCTCGGCCAGCGCGAGCGGATGCAGCGCTAGAACTTGGCAGCGCGATAGCAGCGTCGGCAACAGGGTCTCTGGCTCGGCGGAGGTCAGCAGCAGCACAACCTGCGGCGGCGGCTCTTCGAGCGTCTTGAGCAGCGCATTGACGGAACTCGCGTTCATCTGCTCGACGTTGCGGAAGATGAAGACACGCCAGCGCCCCTCAGACGGAGACTGGTTGGCGTACTTGATGGCCTCGCGAACGTCATCCACGCTGATAAAGCGCTTGCCCTCGGCGGCCTGCACGAGCGTCACATCGGGGTGTGTGCCGTGGCTGACCTTGCGGCAGGCCGTGCACTCCCCACACGGCAGGCCAGCCGCCACATCGGGCTGCTCGCATTCGAGCAACTGCGCGAAGCCGCGCGCTAACGTCGTCTTGCCGATCTGCACTGGCCCAGTAAGCAGGTAGGCGTGGCTGACCTGGCCGCTGGCGACCGCCCGGCAGAGCAACTGGCGGGCATCCTGATGGCCGACGACCGCTCGCATGGTCTCTCCTCGCATGAATTCAGACGTTAGCGCTCAGCTGCTGATCTCGCCGCGCGTTGGCACAGTGCGCATACCTCATGATACACTCTGTCGCGAGGACGCGCGACTCGTTAGCCGGCTATAAGCGAGGGACTCTCTATTTGTCCGCGCTCTCGGATCGTGCCAGCAAGCACTGGAGCTGGCAAGCTGTGGAGGCGTGACCTTGATCATCGCTCGGTGGTACTGTTGACGGGTTACCGCAGGATGACGTCAGCAGAGGAGGAGAGCGGCGTGGCGGACGAACGATTCGAGGTAGCCCTCTTCCCGCTGGATGTGGTCCTCTTTCCGGGGATGGCGCTCCCGCTGCACATCTTTGAGCCGCGCTACCGCCAGATGACCGAGGATTGCCTGGCGGATCGCGCGCCGTTTGGCGTCGTGCTGGCGGAGGCAGAGGGTGAGTCGGACCAGCAAACGCCCGCTCGCGTCGGCACGCTAGCGCGTATTGCCGATTACGAGCGCCTGCCTGACGGGCGCTTTAATCTCCTGGCGCGGGGCACCCGCCGCTTCGAGGTGCTCGAGGTCCGCCGTGACCGGCCCTACTTGACCGGACTCGTGCGTCCGCTCGACGACGAGGACGCAGCACAGCCTCCGGGGTCGGAGCTGCTGGAAGAGGCGCGCGCGGCGCTGGATGAATACCTGGGGACGATGATGTTGCTGGTGGGCGGTGGCAGCGAAGAACAGATGATCCCGATCCCCGACGAGCCGCAAGATCTCTCGTATCTGATGGGCATCTGCCTGACCTGTGAGGATTGCCAGAAACAGTCGCTGCTGGAGATGCGTTCGATGTCACGCCGGCTGCGAGCGGGCGCGCGGATGCTGCGCAAGGAGACCCACCAGCTCGAACACCAGATCGCCGCTGGCGCGCATGCCGGAACAGACCGCTCGCTGCTGAATTAGCTC
>DASUBU010000180.1:0-19013 GCA_035763125.1 Ktedonobacterales bacterium | reverse complement strand
GCATCTGATCGAGCGCACGTCGCTCGTTGGAAGGGTGAGTGCTTACAATCCGAGAGTAAAATAGCACTTGGCTTGAATATGCCCGCGAAGCCGAGCGCGAAGGTAGGGCCGATGGAACGCAGATGGTACTCAGGACACGCGGGACGAGTTCTTGTCGCCATGCTGTGTTTGCTCGTGCTGGCGAGCTGTGCGCCGCCGCAGCTGCCCATCTTCGGTGTGCGAACACAGCGCGATGGCCGGCCAACGCTGCATCGCCTCTCGTGGGGGTACGACTTTGTTCGCGCCCCAGATTGGTCGCCCGATGGGCAGTGGATCGCTCTTGTGGCTGGATCAGATTTCCCCAGCAGCCATCTCGCGGTGGTCAGTGCCGACGGCCGCGTGCGCCATGACCTCTCCTCCTGGGACTGCGGGCTGCCAAATGAGTTCGATCTGGTCTGGTCGCCTGATGGCCGGCTGGGCTGCATCGGTGAGCATGACCGCACGCCCGGCATCACGCGCCTCTGCGTTGGGACACCGCCTGCCTTTGGGTCCTGCCAGGACGTAGCGTTGCCGCAGGATGTGGGCAGTACCGGCTCTGGTAGCGCGTGGGCGGCCGATGGCCAGACCCTCTGGATCAGCGCCATCCACGACTTCACCGCCAACTCGTCCACACGCGATCCCAATTTGTTTGTTGTAACGGCGGCGACCGGCGCACTGGAGCAGATGTTCGTCTTCAGCGCCGACGAGTGGAATCAGCCCAGCATCGTTGACGGGGGCATCTACCTGCCACGGTGGGTGCCGCAGCACCAGGCGCTCTCCTATGAGGTAGGGCTGGCCGACATCGAGGGTCCGGGGCAGTTGGTGATGAGCACGGTGACGCGTGACGCAGACGGCCAGTTCGTGCTGGGGCCACGGACGGTGCTGGCGAGCGGCCAGGTGCAGGATGGCTATGCGTGGTCGCCGAGCGGGCGGTGGGCAGCGGCGCGGTTGGACAACGGCGACGGCAACGATCACATCGCACTGGTCAACGCCGACAACCCCTCCCAAACAGTGGACGTCACCAACGAGCGCGACGTCGGCCAGTGGCTCGACCCCGTCTGGTCGCCCGATGGCAAGACACTGATCCTCATCAACACCGATGACGACCAGCCCTATGCCATCGACATTGGCAGCTACCTCGCCAGCAAGGGCCTGCAGGGGTGAGTGGCAAGAACCTGCGCCCAAGCTGATGATGTGCGGCGCCGCGCATTCCATCTGGTGGCAGAGTGCGGCGCGCAAAGAAGTGCCGCCCATCCGTCGGAGTCCTTCGCGGCGGGTGGACGGCGCTGCACATGATGCCGCTATCCTGCGGCACTTGATGTGGGTGGGAGGGCCTATAGAGTGTCGTCGTCGTCATCGTCGTCGAGGCTGCGCTGGGCTTTGCCCATGCCTTCCTCGACGCTGCCCTTGCCCTGCTTGATCTTGCCCTTGACGACATCGGACTTGTCGTTGGTCAGCTTGCCCCATTCTTCCTGGGCCTTGCCGGCCACTTTGTCCATCGCGCCCTTGCCTTGCCTCTTGGTGCCCTCTGTGTCGTTGTCGCGATCCAGATCGCGGTCGTTGTCGCGGTCGTAATCCATTGTGTGCGTTTCCTCCTCAGTGTTGCTCGCGGCAACTTCGGCATCGGTGCCCAGCAGCCGCGCCCGGAGACTTCCCCGGCGCATGGCTCTTATGCAACATCTGTGCCGTCTGTCGGTCGGGCGCTTGGCGCCACGCCGGGCAGCGAGGGGGCCGCGGTACCATGCGCGCGCCGCCGGGGCGGGGAGAGCTCGACCATCTGCTCCAGCCAGGCCGTGCCATAGACCCTGTCACATTCGTGCATGCCCACTCGTCTCGCCTGCACCGCCGGGAGAAGTTCTGTTCTGTTCCACAAATGTAAGAAAGACGTGGGATGGTATCCACGTGACCGGAGCAGCAGGCGTGATAAGGCGACTAGCCGTGTGGCAACTGGTGCGGTCTGGCCATCAGGCGCGTGGGCTGGCGCGTTCCGCGGAGAACGCGCGGGCATTGCGCGAGCTGGTCGCGGAGCCCCTTCATGGCGAGCTCTGGGATGAGGGGATACCGCGCGATGCGGTGCGAGGCGCGCGATGGGTGCGGTAGACACAAAGGACACAGTGGGCACAATGGACACAATATATATGGCCGCTCGCCCAGCGCGGGCGTTGCAGTGGCTGCTCTGGCTGGTGGTGGCGCATGTCGCTGTCACGCTGCTGCACAGCGCGGCGCACTTCGTGTTGGGGATCGTGCCGCCGCCGGTGGAGAGCGCCTTCATCTTTGTCGTGATTGTGGTGTTGCCTGTCGTGTCCCTGCCCTTTGCCCTGCGTGGCAGCCGGATGGGCATGGCAATCCTCACGCTCGCATTCGCGGCATCCTGGCTCTATGGCACGATCAATCACTTCGTCATCGCTGGGGCCGACCATGTCACAGGGCTGGATCACGGCGTCTGGCCGGCGACCTTCACCGTAACTGGCATTCTGCTGCTCGTCCTCGAAGCGGCGGGGACGGTGCTGGCGGCGCGGCTGCTCTCGTGGCTGTTCCGGTAACAGCGCGTCTCACCCGCTGACAAGGCGCGAATACGTGGCCAGGGTGATGTCGTTACGCCACAATGACGACGCGCGCCCAGATAGACCCAGGCGTAGAGCGCGGCTGCCGCCGTCGTCTGGACGCATACCACTTCGCTAGCGGTCGCGTCAGATGCGGCGTCACAAATACCCTCCTGGACGCTCTTGTCGCGAAGCGATGCGCGAACGTGGCGAAGTCCTCTCCATGTGCACCTCTGCCTGTGACATCTGGTATCCTGTATTTTGAGCGGCGCCATGTCCTTGCCGCCGTCGTCGGTGCATGCTCTGTGCGGCCCTTCCCAGGATGCGCCCGCAAGCGAAAGGGACCCTTCTGATGACCGATGCGCTGGATACCGCTCTCGGCGATCTCGTCGGCGACCTCGAGCGCCACTTCCCCTATGCCGCCGCGCTGCTCACCGGCGCCTCCGGCGTCCAGATCAGCGACAACGGCGCCGAGCAGAGCGCCTCCGAGGTTAGCCCCAGCCGCGGCGTCGTCTTCACCGTCTACGACGGCGCCGCCTTCCAGGAATACGCCACCAGCGACCTCGATCCCGATCAGCTCGCCCGTGCTGTGCGTGCCTGGGCCGGCATGCTTACCCCGCGCGCCGGCCCCCCACTCGCCACATCCCCCGCCGCTGGTGAAGCCAATGGCGCTCCTGCTCTTCTGCACAAAGACTTCCGAGTCACTGCCGAGCTGGACCCGGCTGCCGTCCCTCTGAAAGACAAGCTCACCCACCTGCGCGACCTCCAGCAGCGTGCCAAGGCCTTCGACTCGCGCATCGTCCAGGCCCAGGTGCGCTACGCCGATACCACCGAGGACAAGCTCTACATTGGCCGCGGACGGCATCTGCGCCAGCAGGTCATCCGCAGCTCGTTCTTCATCCTGATGGTCGTCTCGGACGGCACGACGACGCGCTTCCACGCCTGGATAGGGGGCGGCACCAAGGGCTTCGAGATTGCCCGCCTCTCCGAGGACGATCTGCGCCAAACCGGCGAGACCGCGCTGCGTCTGCTCGAAGCCGGCAAGATCGAGCCAGGCGAGTACGATGTGGTCGCCGATCCCAGCATCTCCGGCGTGATCGCCCACGAGAGCTTCGGCCACGGCGTCGAGCTGGATCTCTTTCCCAAGGGCCGCGCGCTCTCCGCGCACTACCTCAACCAGCAGGTCGCCGCGCCCAGCATCAATATGTTTGACGACCCCAGCATCCCCGGCGGCTACGGCTCGTACTTCTTCGACGACGAGGGCGAGCTGGCGCGGCCCACCCAGATCTTGCGCGATGGCGTCTTCGTCCTGCCGATCAGCGACCTCGGCTCGGCTACCTTCGCGCCTGGCGTGCGCACCCCCAACGGACGCCGGCAGGATTTCTCGCGCAAGACCTACGCTCGCATGACCAATACCTTCTTCTCCCCCGGCACCACGCCGCCCGCCGAGATCATCGCTGGCGTCGAGCGCGGCGTCTATCTGCGCTTCGCCGAGAGCGGCATGGAAGACCCGATGGGTTGGGGCATCCAGCTCACCGCGCACTACGGTGAGGAGATCCGCGATGGCGCGCTGACCGGCAAGCTCTACGCGCCAGTCGGCATCACTGGTTATGTCCCCGACGTGCTCAAGAGCGTCACCGCCGTTGGCAGCGATTTCGAGCTGGTCGGCGGCGCTACCTGCGGCAAAGGGCACAAGGAGCTGGTGCCCGTCTCGTCTGGCGGTCCCCATCTGCGTCTGAAAGCGAGACTTGGCTGATGACTCTCCCGACACACGCTCTTCATGCCAGCGCGCTCGACCCCGAGCTGTTGGCTGCCGTCGCCTCCACCACCCCCGGCGCAAGCGACTGGCGCATCGAGATCCTCCATGAGGAGGAGGCGCAGCTCTACGTGATCGGCGACCATGTCGAAGCGCGCCGCACCGTCGCCAACGAGCGCGCACGCCTCGCGGTCTACAACGATCACGCGCCCAAAGATCCGGACGCCGGCTCCGTCGCTCGCGGCGTCACCGGCCTGACGCTACTCGCCGCCGACGTGGCCGATCCCACGCACCTCGCCGCGCGCCTGCGCGAGGCCGTCACGGTGGCTGGCCTGACCGACAATCCGCCCTTCCCACTGCCCA
Source organism: Ktedonobacterales bacterium (assembly GCA_035763125.1). Classification (GTDB taxonomy): domain Bacteria; phylum Chloroflexota; class Ktedonobacteria; order Ktedonobacterales; family JADMIN01; genus SMAG-U1939. The sequence continues at coordinate 14,333 of DASUBU010000180.1, read as the reverse complement.
CTATGCCAGCGGACGGCTATCCATCGGTCGTCACGGTCGATCCCGTGCTCGCCGGTGACCTGGCTGCGCCGCTGGATGAGACGATGGCCCGCCTGGAAGCCGCCGTCGCCGAGCAGGACGGCGTGCGCCTCAGCAGCGCCGAGCTCTACGCCACGCGCGCTTCGCGCTCGCTGCGCAATAGCCATGGGCTGACCGCCGCTGGGCGCGGCACCGGGGTGATGCTGGACTTCGTGCTGATCGCCAGCGAGAGTGGACGCGAGGCCGAGATGCACGGCGAGTTCGAGCGCCGCCGCCTGGCCGATCTCAACGTCGAGGCGCTCATCAAGTTGTACGCTTCCTATGCCCGCCACTCACTGCGCGCCACAGCGCCCACCACCCATCGCGGCCCGGTCGTCATCAGCGGCGCCGCGGTGGCCGAGCTCTTCAACCAGCGGCTCGAGTTTGGCGGGGGCCCCTTCCGCCTGCACGCCTCCGCCGAGGCCGCCTACCAGCACATCAGCCAGTTCGAGCCGGGCGCCTTCATCTCGCGCGAGGAGCCGCGTGGCGACCGACTGACGGTCTTGAGCGATCCGCTCCGCCCGTTCGGCACGCAGAGCTACGCCTTCGACGCGGAGGGGCTGCCAGCGCGGCGGCTGACCATCATCGAGAACGGCGTCTTCACGCATCGCTGGGCCGACACGCGCTACGCGGCGTATCTGGGCATCGAGGCGACCGGCGCCTTCGCCAACATCACGATTGTGCCGGGTACCACACCACTGCGTGCGCTGCGCGACGTTTCCGCCGGTCCGATCTATGAGGTCTCCGCCTTCTCGTTCTTCAACCCCGATCCGATCTCGGGCGACTTCGTGGTCGAGATCAAGCTGGGGTATCGCCACGACGAGCGCGGCACGCAGCCGATCAAGGGTGGCTCGCTCTCCGGCAATCTCTTCGCCGCGTTCGGCGACGCGCACTTCTCCGCCGAGACCTACACCGACGGCGCTTACCTCGGCCCCGCCGCGATCCGCTTCGGCGACCTCAGCATCTCCGGCTCGTGACCGCAGTCTGTCTGACTCCTGAGTACAGGCAAAGCTGGGTCAGGGCAAGCTCAGGACTTTGGCCGCTGTCTTTACGGGATGTCCACTCCCGATGGCCTGGTCCTGGGAGGCCAGCGAGAAGGGGGTGAGCATTGAACGTGCGGCTCAGCGAGGAAGCGCTTCTCGCCGCACTCCATGCCTGGCCATTGCGTGAACCGCGTCTGGTGCAACGCCTCCCTGGAGGGTTTACCAGTGACGTCTGGCGGGTGGAGGCAGGCGGAAACGCCTTCGCGGCGAAATATACCGAACAGCCACAAGGCGCCTTTGAAGGTGGATTGGCCGCGGCAGAACTGGCCGAACACGCTGGCATCAGCAGCGGAGCCCCCTTGCGCACGAAAGAGGGAGCGCTCTCACTTGTCGTCGAAGGGCCAGATGGACAGCACCACCCTCTGGCGCTGCTTCATTTTGTTCCGGGAGCGCCCGTCAATCGCGCTGAGCCAGGCGCAGCCTCTTTGTACGGACATCTGCTTGGATGGACCCATCGCCTGTTCCTAGACAATGGACTCGTTGAGCAGATTCCCGCCGATCTGTACACATTTCTGCACGAGGACGACGCTTTCGTTGATGCCCAACCTGGCCTGGCGGACTTGATCCAGGAGGCCTATGAAGCAGCGCGAGCCGACGCAGCGCGACGAGCCGTGACCTATGGCGTGATCTGGGCAGACCGGATGGAAATCGTACGCGAGCAAGAGACTGGTCGAGTAGGCATCATCGATTGGGGCGCGATCGAGCGTGGGCCATTGCTCTTCGATGTCGCGCTGACGGGGCTCTGGCTCTTTCCCAGGGGAAGTCGGGCATATGATACGTTTCTCGATGCATACATTGCCGCGGCTCCTATCGCACGCAGCGAACTTGATGGACTCAGGTACTACGAGGCCTTGCTATGGGCGCGTCAGGCCAAATACTTCGCGTATCGCGTGGGCGCCGGCGTCACCCTCGGGAACTCAGATTCTCGCACGAATACAGAACGTCTGGCAGAAGCGCGACAGGCGCTTGAACGTGTCCTGACGACAATGTGACGATCTCAGGAGAGCTTCCACTACTTGTGCTTTCGATCAGTATACTGTTGATCCAGATTTCTCCCAGAGCAGCTGGCTCCCACGCAAACCCCAGGCGTTTGCCCAACCCGTAGCCGCCCCTCCTCGTCATCCTCGCGCCAGCAGTCCCTCCAGCAGCGGCGTGACGATCTCCATGCCGCACAGCCCCTGGCGCCAGCGCGCTGGAATCGTCTCCGCGCCGTCTCGCAGTCCCGCGATGCCGCCCGCGACGCATGCCGTCGTGTCTGTGTCCCGTCCCAGCGCCACGGCCGCCTTGACCACCGCCTCGTAGTCACCTGCCGCTTGCACCAGTCTCGACGACCGCAGGCAATCCACCACATAGCCGCCGCCCAGCTTCTCCGGGGGATCATCCGGCCGCACGAACCGCTCCAGCTCGGTTGCCGCAGGCTCGTCTCGTGCATAGATCTCCCGCAGCGTCGCCCGCGCCGCATTCCATGGATCGTCCGCCTCCTGCAGAGTGCGCCGCGCCCACAGGCAGTACAGCGCGCAGCACACTTGCGCCCGCGGGTGCCCATGTGTCACGCGCGATTGCGCCTGCGCATCCGCAACCAGCTCGGCATCACTCCCGCGATGCCAGAGCGCCAGCGGCAGCACGCGCATCAGCGAGCCGTTCCCCAGCGCGTCCTCATGGGCTGGCCCCGCCTCCAGTGCCGGCGTTCCCGCTTGCAGCGCGGCAATGGCGTGCCCCGTCGTCATTCCCACGTCAAAGAGCCGTCCATTGACCCAGTACTCCCCGCGATACCAGCGCAGCAGCCGCGCCCCAAAGTCGTCCGCGTCGAACTGCCCGCGTGCCAGCAGCGAATCCAGCAGGCACAGCGCCTGTGCGCCATCATCCGACCACGTCCCGGGCGGTGTCCCGCGGTGCGCTCGCCAGGCCAGGCTCGCCGGCGGCTCGAACTCGATCTCCGCGGCGGGCGGCAGATCCTCCGGGTCATGGAACTCGTATGGCACGCCCAGCGCGTCCCCCACCAGCAACCCAATCAGTCCACCCGCCAGTCGCTCAGCCCGCGTCGCCATGCTCACACCCCCTTCGCGTTGCACCCGCAGGGTATCGCTCAGCCAGCTCGCCGTCAATTCATGCGTTGGTCCCCGCTGTGCGATGCCTGCTCTCGGAATGGCCTGCCATGGGGCATAATGGAGCAGGCCGAGCAGCAGGAGGAAGGAGCGCGCCCCATGACCAGCGATGATACCCTCGCGCAGACCGCCGCCGAGGTGCGCGCCTGCACGAAATGCGACCTGCACGTCGGCGCACGCAACGGTGTGCCCGGCATCGGCGCGCCGCAGGCCGAGGTGATGCTGATCGGCGAGGCGCCCAGCATGTACGACGACCGCTCAGGCCGCCCGTTCTCCGGCCCCTCCGGCGCTTTCCTCGACGAGCTGCTAGCCGCCGCTGGCCTCAGCCGCGCCCAGGTCTACCTCACCAACGTCGTCAAGCACCGCGTGCCGCCGCAGCACGAGCTGGCGGGCCAGGAGATCGCCGCTTGCGCTGGCTATCTGACGCGCGAGATCGAGGCCGTCAATCCGCTGCTGATCGTCACGCTGGGCCGCGCCGCGCTGGCACGCTTCTTCCCCAGCGCGCGTGTTAGCCGCATCCATGGGCAGGCCAAAGTCGCCGCAGGGCGCATCGTCGTCGCGATGTACAATCCGGCGGCTGCATTGCACCGGGAAGAGCTGCGCGCCACCGTCTTGGGCGACTTCACGCGCGCCCTGCCCGCCGCGCTGACCGAAGCGCGCCGGCTGGCCGCCGAGGGCAAGCTCGGCCGCTCCGCCTCTGGCGCGTCCCCTGACGAAGGCGAAGCTCCGCAGCAGATGTCGCTGTTCTAGAATCGGCCGCCGGAGAACTCCCCGCGAGATCACTGCCCACCGCTTGCCACGCGCGCACTCGCATGCTAAAGTAGTGCTACACTCACACAGCAGGCGTACGAGCGCCGCTGAACTATATGGGCGAAGGTGGAAGGGGGAGGAGTAGCGGTGGCAGCACAGCCCAAACGTGCGTCTGTCTTTGATCGTCCTCATCATCTCCGTCGTCGCCTCAGGCTCTCGGTCTTCCTCTTGCTTGCTGGCCTGCTCGCCATCGCGTTCGCTCTCGTGCCCCAGCCCTGGCGCGACATGATCGCCGCGGCGCTCGGTGTGGCCCTCGGCTGGCTCGCCTCGCTGGGCGCGCTGGTCATCGCGCTTGCGCTGGGCGTCGGTTTGCTGCTCGCGGCCACTCTGCTCCTGGTCGTGCCGCACCGGGAGCGCCCGCAAGCCATCGTGCCGGCGACTTCTGACGCAGGCGCGATGGAGATTGTCCCCGGCGGGCATCTGCTGCCGAGCTCCACGCTGGTGCAGGTCAATGGCATCGCGCCGGTGTCGGTCTATCTCGATCTAGAGAACCAGGTTAGCGGCGATCAAGTTGTGCAGTTTGTCGCTGCCGTTCGCGAGTATGTCGGCCACCGCGCCTCCGAGCTCTACTTCTATTCCAACGCGGCGGCAACTGCCAGCCATAAGGTCTATAAGGCGCTGTGGAAATACGGCTTTCGCCCTATTGATGTCCCGTACAAGCACCTGGGCGTCAGAAGTGCCAAGAATATCGTGGATGTTGATCTGTCGCTGCACGCGTATCATCGCGCCGTCTTCGGCCCTGCCAACCAGGACATCCTGCTGATCACCGAGGATCAGGACTATCTCCCGTTGGTCTTCCGGCTCCACGCCCTAGGGCACCGCGTGACCATTTGGGCCTCACGGCTGCCGGAATCGTATAAGCAGCTGAAGGATCTTCTGGGCGTCAACCATCGTGAGCTCGGCAGCGAGTTCGGCAAGCCGGCTCCTGCCCCCAAACAGACGGCAGGAGCCAAGCGGGCCGCGCCAAAGTCCCCACGGCTAGCCGCCGGCAAGCCAGTCGTCGCACAGGCACATCCCCCGCAGTCCCCTCCGACCGCCATCACCCTCTACGAGGCAATCAGCTGGGTGCCACGCATCATGGACAGGATACCGGACGATTCCAGCGCGCCCTTTGGTACGCTGACGGCTAGGCTGGGCTCGATAGATGGCGACATCCTGGCCCGGTTGGGACACCGGCCTGCGCATCGTAGCCAGCGGGTGCTTCGCTGGCTCGAGCAGATGAATGCCCTTGGTATGATCGAGCTGCATGACCGCCAACACTTGCCAACGATGGGTGGTGTCACGGCGGACGAGGCAGCGCAGACACTAGAGCGGTTTCTAGCCGCAGTCGCTGGCGTGGTAATAGCGCGAGCACAGAGGCCCGAAGGCGACTGCATTCCGCTAGCCGAGGCCTGCCTGCTCGTCACCCAGTCCTCTACCACTCAGGATGACGACTACTCAGGATTGCGCCGGCTCATCGCACCAGCAGAGCCCATGCCCCGGACCGCCATCGGCCACATGCGCCACTTGCTGGAGACCGCCCAGGTGCTCGGCATGCTCACCTTTGAGAATACCGAGAACCCGGACGTCATCCGTGTGATCTTGCCTACGGCTCCAGGCGCGTGAGGTCGCGCGGGAAGGTGGCGGCGAGCTTGACCGACGGCAGGCCGAGGAGCTGCGTCAGCAGCCGCTCCAGCCCGATCGCGAAACCGCCCTCCAGCGGCATGCCGTAGCGGAAGGCGTCCAGGTAGCGCGCGAACGGCTCGACCGACAGGTGCGCGCGCTCCAGCGCCGCCAGGTAGTCCTCATAGCGGTGCAGCCGCTGGCCGCCCGTCACCAGCTCTGTTCCGCGGAAGAGCAGGTCGAACGAATTCGAGTAGGCTGGCCGCGCGGGATCGGGATGCGTATAGAACGGCCGCGCCGCCATCGGGTAGCCGGTGACGTAAAGGAGGTCGCTGCCGTGCTCCTCGCGCGCCCACTCGCCCAGCCAGCGCTCTTCCCGCGGGGCGAGATCCGGCTCGCCCTGCGTGTCCACGCCGTGCCGCCGCAGAATCAGCGCTTTGGCCTCAGTGAAGTGGATGTGCGGGATGTGCGCGGGCACCTCTGGCAGCGTTGCGCCCAGCAGCCGCAGCTCTGCCTCGTAGCCCCCGGCTAGCGTCGCGAAGATGCCGGCCACCGCGTCGCGCAGCACCGCCATCACCGTGAAGTGGTCCTCGATGAAGCCCATCTCAGCATCCAGGCTGACGTACTCGTTGAGGTGGCGCGTCGTGTCATGCGGCTCAGCACGGAAGACCGGACCCACCTCGAAGACGCGCTCGAAGACGCCGACGAGCATCTGCTTGTAGAACTGTGGACTCTGTGCGAGGTACGCCGTCCGGCCGAAGTAGTCCACCGCGAAGACGTTGGATCCGCTCTCGGTGGCTGTCGCCACCAGCTTGGGCGTCTGGATCTCGGTGAAGCTCTGCGCGCGCATCGCGGCGCGGAAGCCTTCCATCGCCCCCGCGCCCAGCCGCAACACCGCCCGCCGCATGGGATGGCGGTTCGTCACCACGGCTGTATCGAGCAGCGTCGCCAGCGAGGCACGCGGCTCGCGCTTGCCTAGCGTCACGGGCGGCGCCTCGCGCACCGGCGTGATGACCTCGATGCGCGGCTCGCGCAGCTCCACGCCGGCCGGCGCCTGCGGAGCCTCCGCCACGATGCCCTCGATGGCGATCACGCTCTCGACGCCCGCCCCTGTCCCCAGTGGGGATACCCCTGCCGCGCGCAGCGGCGCCAGCGCCGCCTCATCTTCCGCCACCACCTGCACCGTGCCCCAGCCGTCGCGCAGCACCACAAACGTAATGCCGCCCAGCCGCCGCACCGCGTGCAGCCAGCCCACCACTCGCACGCGCTCGCCCGCGTGCGCCGCCACCTCCGTCGTCCGTATGCGTTCCCCTGTGGATGCCATGTCTGTCGCTCCTGAAGGGCACATGTTCCGGGCCGGCTCACGTCACGCGCATGGCAAGGGATGCGCGCCCGGCCTGGCCCGGTCCCCTCAGGCGCGTCCCCACGGATCGCCGTCGCCGTCGCCGTCGCAATCGTCGGCCATGAGTATCCTCTTTCTGGCTCACGTGCTCGCACTGGCGCACACACATCCCGCCCCTACGCCCGCCCGACTCACCTGGACGGACTGCCCGCACTCGCGCGCTGTAGGGGCGATGCATGCATCGCCCGGCACCTCGATCGAAATGCTAGCGCATCACAGGCAACCAAAAAGCCCTCGTCCTCACCTTGGAGGACGAGGGCCATCGGCCGCTCGTGGTGCCACCACCATTCGCCCCGGCGGCACACATACACGCCGCCGAAGCCTCATTCTCAGGTCCACCTCGCGCCTACGGCGAGATGAGGACCCACGCGCGCTAACGGGCGCATCCCGAGGCCGGCTAGTGCGCCTCGCTAATCGGGACGCGGTTCACCGCCTGGCTCTGGGGTGTCGCCGTAGAGCGTCTCGGCGGCGGCACTCGCAGCATGTGCGCCGCTCTCTGCTTCGCCGAAGCTCGCTCTGGGCATCTCCCCATCGCAGCCGTTGTGAGCATGCTAGCACGCAGCCCACTCTGGCGTCAAACCATACAATTGACGAAACTGGTCCGAAGACGATGTCGAAATCGGGGGATCCCGTCCGACGTACTCGTGAACGGGCGCGAATGGCCCGTCGAAACACCGCCGTCACGCGAGCGCGTGACAGAAGCAGGAGGAGTACGACCATGCAGTATGCGTTGTTGATCTATACCAATGAGACCGCCGATGCCCAGGCTGCGCCGGAGGAGCAGCAGGCCGTGTTTGCCGGCTACACCGCCTTCGGTGAGCAGTTCAAAGACAAGATTGCCGGCGGCGAGGCACTGCTGCCGACCAGCTCCGCGACGACTGTGCGGGTGCGCAACGGCAAGACGCTCACCACTGACGGCCCCTTCGCTGAGACCAAAGAGCAGCTCGGCGGCTTCTATCTCGTCAACGCCGACAACCTCGACGAGGCGATCAGCATCGCCGCGCACATCCCCGGTGCTGCCTCCGGCGAGGTTGAGGTGCGCCCGGTGATGGTCTTCGAGTAGCCTCCGTTCGCCGCTGTTCCCGCCCGCCGGTTCTGGCAATACGAGATTGCCGCTGGCGGGCGTCGCGTGCAGAATACGAGACCGAGGATGGTCCGGGCGGCGTCTCACTCGCCATGGCTTCCTCGGTATCGTCGTGTGTGAGCGGCGCCAGTGTGGAGCGGACTATGGGCAGCGTCTCGCAGGTCGTCGAGCAGGTCTTTCGCGCCGAGTCCGGCCACATCCTGGCCGGCCTGATCGCCACGGTGCACGACTTCACGCTCGCCGAAGATGCCGTGCAGGATGCGGTGATCGCCGCGCTCCAACAGTGGCCCGCCGAGGGTGTGCCGCGCAATCCCGCCGCCTGGCTGACGACGGCCGCGCGCCGCCGAGCCATAGACCGCCTGCGGCGTGACGCGACACTGGCTCGCAAGCAGGAGACGCTCCAGGCGCTTGCCGCGCTTGAGCAGGTTCCGGACGGCGACGAGGAGGGCGGCAAGCCGGAGATTCCTGACGAGCGGCTCGCGCTGCTCTTCACCTGCTGCCACCCCGCGCTGCCGATCGAGGCGCGCGTGGCGCTGACGCTGCGCACGCTCGGCGGCCTGACCACCGCCGAGGTCGCCAGCGCCTTCCTCGTTCCGATCCCCACCATGGCGCAGCGGCTGGTGCGCGCCCAGCGCAAGATTCACGACGCCGGCATTCCCTACCGCGTGCCGCCGGCCGAACTGCTGCCTGAGCGGCTGGACGGTGTGATGGCGACGCTCTACCTGATCTTCAACGAGGGCTACGCAGCCTCGGCGGGCGACTCGCTCATCCGCCAGGAGCTGTGTGCCGAAGCGATCCGGCTCGCTCGCGTGCTGGTCGCGCTGGCCGGGGAGCATCCGCGGCTCGTGGCGGACCCTGAGCCGCTGGGCCTGCTCGCGCTGATGCTGCTGCACCACGCGCGAAGAGATGCCCGCCTGGACGCCGCTGGCGATCTGGTGCTGCTCGAAGTCCAGGACCGCGCACGCTGGGACCGGAGCGAGATTGCCGAGGGCGTCGCGGTCCTGGACCGTGCATTGGCGCTGCACCGCCCTGGTCCCTACCAGATTCAGGCCGCCATCGCGGCGCTGCACGACCAGGCCACGCGCGCGGCGGACACCGACTGGCGTCAGATTGCCCTGCTCTACACGTCGCTAGCCCGCATGGCGCCCTCGCCGGTGGTTGAGCTCAATCAGGCGACGGCGGTCGCCATGATCGCGGGGCCACAGGCGGGCCTGGCTCTGCTCGACCGCCTGCATCTGGATGCCGCGCTCGACTCGTACCACCTCTACCACGCCGCGCGTGCCGATCTGCTGCGCCGCGCGGGCCGGCACGCCGAAGCCGCCGACGCATATGGCCGCGCGCTCGCCCTGTGCCAGAACACCATCGAGCGCCGCTATCTGCAGCGCCGGCTGGCCGAGCTCAGCGTGACGCACTCCGCTCCCCGCTGACCGCGGGCCCCGCTGCCGCTCCCGTTGCGCCTGCATAGCGGCGCACCACCTCCTCCATGCGTATCAACCGCATGGGAAAGCGCGCCAGCGTCGCCGACGGGTCGAAGGTCATGTCGTGGGTATCCATGAAGATACCAGCCGCCACTTGCCGGCTGAACGCTGGGTTGAACGGGCGCGAAAGCACGCGCATGACGCGCATCATCCCCAGCGGGATGTGCTGCTCGCCGGTCGTGCGTCCCATTGCCCGCTCGACCAGCCGGGCGACCTCTACCAGCGTGAGGTTCTCCGGCCCGCCGATCTCGATCACACTGTTGGCTGCGGCTGGGTCGGTGAGCGCCGTCACTGCCAGGTCCGCGACGTTCTCCACCGAGACGAAGTTGATCGGATTGGCGCCGCGACCGAAGATCAGGGCTTTCTTGCCGCGCAGAACCGGCGCGCCGATGACCGTCCACCACAGCTCCATGAAGGCGGTCGGCCGCAGAATTGTGAAGCTAAGGCCCGATGCCCGCAGGTGCCGCTCGGCGACCGCTTTGATGCGGAAGAGGTCAACTGGGTGATCCTCACGCGTGGTGAGGATCGAGGTCAGCACGAAGTGGCGCACCCCCGCCGCACGGGCCGCGTCAATCAGCGCGCGATTGCCGGCGTCGTCCACCGTCGTAGGCACATTTGTGCCTTTGCCGTCGAAGGCGTGCGCGGCTGCCAGCACCGCATCCACACCCTGACAAGCCGCCGCCAGCGAGGCTGAATCGCGCAGGTCTCCGGCTACCACCTCGGCGCCCAGCGCGCGCAGCTCGTCGAGCTGCCGCGGCGTCCGGCTCATTGCGCGCACGGGCTTGCCCTCGGCCAGCAGCCGCCGCGCGACGGTGCTCCCCAGCCGGCCGCGTGCTCCCACGATCAGGATCATCTTGGTCCTCCCTCTATGCTGTCATCAGTGTACTGGCCGCTAGAGCAGCTCGTTCTCGCAGACGTAAACGCGCGCGCGGCCGACCATCACCGGGCGGCCCTGCTCGACCACCACCTTGCCCTCCATCACGCACAGCTCGTCGTTGAGCCAGCGGTAGCGTTGGTCTTCGGTCTCGAAGAGCGTCCACACCATCTGGCAGCCAAGTGGCCCCTGATCGGTTCTGCGGAAGGCGGTGCGGCCGCGCATCGTGAACAGAATTGACGCGCCATCCTCGGTGGCGATCGCGCCGCGCAGATCGGGAAGCATCACCCCGTCGCTGCGGCGATGCGGGTAGTTGGCGAAGCGCAGCGTCCCACTCAGGCGCTCGCCGCTGACCCTGCCGCTACCCTCGCCAAAGCCGGTGCCCTCCTCACCGCCATATGGACGTGCCAGCGTGGGGGTGCCTTCGGACACCAGCTCGATGTCGCACAAATACGTCAGTCGCATTGTTCGTCCTTCCACTGCTAGGGCCGGCGTTCTCTCCGCGTTCGCCGGTCCCGTCGCAGCCAAGGGTAGCCGAGTGCGGCACTCTCCACCACGAAGAACACTCACCTTTTGCCCACCTCTCTTGCCGGTGCGGCGTGCTATCCTGTGCGGTGTGGGACGCGGACGCAGTCCGGTATGCGCGGGCGTCCTCAGTCAGCGAGGCACGCGATGACCGAGCCGACCAGCCTGGGCAGACTACTGCGGCGTTACCGTGCGGCCGCCGCCCTCTCGCAGGAGGCGCTCGCCGAGCGCGCTGGCATCAGCGCACGAGCGGTCTCGGACCTGGAGCGCGGGCTGCATCACATACCCCACGCCGGCACGCTCGATCGCCTGGCGACCGCCCTCGCGCTTACTGCGGCCGAGCGCGCCGCATTGCTGGCCGCCGCGCACCCGGAGCTCGCCGCGGATCATGGGCCTCCCGGCGTTCTCGCCGCTCCTGCCCCACAGCCCGCCGCCAACCTGCCTGCCGTGCCGCTGCCTCCCACGGACCTGATCGGCCGGGCGGCCGAGCGTGCGCGTGCCGCTGGGCTGCTCCAGAGCGGGCGCGCTCGCCTGCTGACGCTGACTGGACCCGGCGGCGTGGGCAAGACGCATCTCGCGCTGGCGCTGGCTCACGATCTTGTCCCCGTCTTTGCCGATGGCGTCGTCTTCGTCGAGCTGGCAGCCGTTCGCGAGGCACGGCTGATGCCCGGCGCCCTCGCCCAGGCTCTCGGACTGCGCGAGCAGGCCGGCATCCCGCTTGCCGAGCAGTTACGTGCGTTCCTGGGCGACAAGCGAATGCTGCTCATGCTGGACAACTGCGAGCACCTGCCCGACGTTGCACCCCTGGTGGCCGACCTGCTGGCCTACTGCCCGCGGCTGGCGGTGCTGGCGACCAGTCGCACGCCGCTGCGACTGCGTGCCGAGCAGGTGCTGCCGCTGTCTCCGCTGCCGCTGGTGGACGCGGTGGCACTTTTCCGCGAGCGTGCGCAAGCCATCCAGCCCGATGGTGACTTTCCCGAAGCGGAGGTAGCGGCGGTCTGCGTGCGGCTGGACTGCCTGCCGCTGGCGATCGAGCTCGCCGCGGCACAGGTGCGCGTGCGCTCCGTGCGCGAGCTGCTGGCAGACCTCTCGTCGCGGCTGGCGCTCCTGCGCGACGGCCCGCGCGATCTGCCTGCGCGCCAGCAGACGATGGAAGGCGCGATTGCCTGGAGCTACGCGCTGCTCGCCGAGCCGCAACGGCGCCTCTTGCGTGGGCTGGCCGTCTTTTCGTCCGGCTGGACGCTCGACGCCGCGCGGGCCGTCGGCTGGCCCGGCGACTTTCCGGCCGCGTCGCGGGAGGTTGCCGATACGCTGGCGGCGCTGGTGGATGCCAGCCTCGTCCAGGCGGAGATGCCGGCGAGTGGTCCGCCACGCTTCCGCCTGCTAGAGCTGATCCGCGAGTTTGCCCTCGAACACCTGGGGGAGACCGGCGAGGAGGAGCTTTATCGCCGCCGCCACGCAGCCTACTTCGCCGATCTAGCCGAGACGGTGATGCGCAGTCGCGCGGGATCCGGCGCCGGAGAGCCGCCGCTCGCGCAGGAGCTACCGAACTTCCGCGCGGCTCTGGAGTGGGCCGAGGCGCGACGGGAGGCCGAGCTTGGCCTGCGGCTGGTAGGCTGTGCCCGGCTGTGGCACATTGGCGGCCAGATGGGCGAGGCTGTGCAGTGGATGGAGCGCATGCTGGCGCTGGATGCGCTGGCCCGCGAGCGGGGAGCGCCTGCCGCGCCACCCACCCTGCGCATCGAGCGGCTCTACGGGCTGGCGCGTGTGCTGCTGGGTGCGGGGCAGCTCGATCGCGCGCAGACCCTCGCAGCCGATGCGTTGCGCCTGGCCGAACAGCACGACGATCACCCTGTCATCAGCAACGCCTACGCGACGCTCGGCCTGATCGCCCAGGCGGGCGGTGACCTCGAACGCGCGGCGGCGGCCTTCGCCGCGTGCCACGCGCACGCCGTCCTGGCCGACCGGCCCGGCCTGATGACACTCGCGCTGATGAATCTGGCTGAGCTGGCGCGCGGGCAAGGCGACGTGGCCCGCGCCGCCCCGCTGCTGGAGGAGGCGCTGGCCGTCGCGCGCGCCAGCGGCGAGACGTGGGATGTCGCGATCATCACTACACTGCTCGGCCATCTCGCCCACCAGCAACAGCACTACGTCGAGGCATTGGCGCGCTACCGCGAAAGTCTCGTGCTGCTGCGTCCCTTCGCCACGCCCACATACACTGCCTGGTGCCTCGAAGGTGTCGCCGCCGTCCTCGCGACTGATGGCTCCTCTGCGCTTGGCACGCGGCTCTGTGCCGCGGCATCCGCGTTTCGGGCGCGGGCCGGTACGCCGCTGCCGCCCGTCGAGCGCGACGACTTCGAGCGCACCGTCGCCGCCTGCCGTGCCGCGCTGGGCGAGCCAGCTTTCCGCGTCGAGTGGTCCGAGGGCGGCGCACTCACCCTCGATGCGGCGATCACCGAAGCGCTGTCGGCACACGTGGTGCCCATTCGCCCTCGCCGCAGCGCTCGCTCGGCGGCCACCCGCTAGCCGGCCGAGTATGTCACCATCAAGATTCAGCGCGAGGCGGCATCACACCGTTAGCTTGCCCGTCAGCCATCCCTCGACATACGCTCGCAGCGATTGAGCCTTCCACTCCCGCCCGTCCTCCATGGGATACCAGACGAAGATGCGGTCGCGAACGACGCCGTTGCGGCCGATGGGGAACCCGTACTGGATGCCGTCCACGCCTGCATCGCCGAAGAAGAGCAGATGGTCGAGAGGCATGTAGTCCTCGTACATGGGGTCGGTGCGCAGCTCGAGGTTGCGGCTCGCGATCTCGTCAGTAGACCAGATGAGATGCTGGCCAAAGCACACCAACACTCCGTTCGATTCGGCGAGCAGCTCCTTCAGGCTTGGCGGCAGCGGCACTCCAAGCTTTCGCTCGACCGCTTCCAGGTCTGCCGGCGTCGCACCTGGGAAGAACTCGGGGCCGGGATCGAGGTCGGCGACCGGCTCGAAGTCCTTGCATAGCTCGCGGATCAGCTCGCGCCACATGCGCTTACTCCTCACGTGGAAATCCGCCGCACGTGTGTTGCCTGACTCTAATTGCATGCTATTTCGATGGGCGAGTAAGGGCAACACCGAGCTCTCGATGGTGAGCGCAGCGATTGTGTAGGGGCGTCCGGTGGACGCCCGGCGGCGCGACTGTTGACCATGTATCAGCCGGTTTCTGAGAGCCCACGAGGGGGAGCGATCACCCAGCGTGCTCCTTCGCTCCATGCGGATGTTTCGTGACCATTCGGGCGGTCTCGCCCAGTCGCTCTATCGTAGACTGTATGACGCTGCCAAAAGAGGAGCTGCGCTATGCCCACCAT
>DASUBU010000179.1:0-11860 GCA_035763125.1 Ktedonobacterales bacterium | reverse complement strand
CGCGCGCATCCGTGAGACCGAGCGGTGGGGCGCGGAGGCCTTCGCCACACGCACGAGCAAGCTCTGCGGCTGGTGCGAGGTCCGCGGCTCCTGCCCCGTAGGGCGTCAGTATGTCCGGCGGAACGGCGTCGAGGCGCCCGTACCAGAAGTCAGACCGGCCTGATACACTACACGCCGCGCGCCCGCCGCACATATCGCTCACTCAAACCTGTGTATGCTCCCCTCCGCCGCGCGCGATATTTCAACTTGACTGCTGATATATACTACCACTGTAGATACTTGGACATGTGGGGGGCGAGCTGTGAGTGAGCAACTTGCCAGAGCTGGCGCGGGGCAATCCAGTGCGGCGGATGGACGTGGTGGGGATAGTTATAGCTATGGAGCGTCACGCATGCGCCAGTCTTGGCAGGCTGAGTCTGAGATCGAGCCGTCTCGCCGCCAATATCTGGCGCAGCGTCGCGATGCCATCGCCGTGGATGTCGAGCGGGGCATCTATCCATTCAAGGATGTTGGCCTCACGCGCGCCGATGTCGAGTGGCTGCTGGCGTCCCACGATGGTGGCCGCGGCCCTGTCATTTGGGGCGATGATGCCCAGCATGGCCGCACGGGCCTCGATCTGCGCGGCGCCGATCTGCACGGCGTGAATCTCAGCGGCCTGCCGCTGGCATATCTGCTAGGCGGCTTGACGGTGGAGGAGCGCGAGGCGCTCCGGACCGCTCACTACGACGAAGATCCGATGCACGTAGAAGACCGCGTGCGCGAGTGCAGCGAGATGGCGGCCGTCCACCTGGAAGGCGCCAACCTCACGCGTGTCCACCTGGAAGGCGCGGTGCTCAGACACGCGCATATGCAAGCCGCCGACCTCACGGGTGCGCTGATGGGCGTAGACGAAAGCCGCGCCTTCGTGGATTTCTCGCACGAGGCGCGACGGAATCTGCGCGAAGCGCGCATGGAAGGCACGGACCTGCGCGGCGCACACCTGGAGGCGGCCATCCTGAGCGCCGCGCACCTGGAGCGCGCCGCGCTGATCGGAGCACACCTTGAAGGAGCCGATTTGTTCGTTGCTCACCTGGAAGGCGCGTATATCAACGATGCGCATTTCGAGGGGCGCCGGCTCTCTAGTGAGGAGCTGGAGCAGTTCAAGGTCTGGCTCGCGAGCTCGGAAGAAGAGCATCCCGGGCTGAATGTGAAGGATGGCATGCTGCGCCCTGCCGACCTACGGGGAGTCTACTTCGACATCGCCAGCTCAATGTGGCGCGCCAACCTGGGCGACCGTGCAGTCGGAACGGTCCGCCTGGCTGATGCGCGCTGGGGCGGCGCGAATGTCTCCGTCATCAACTGGGATCCCGTGCAGACACTCGGCGACGAGCTGGATGCCGGCCTGCGATTCGACAGCCATGGCAAGCGCAAAAGTCGCGCGAAGCGCGTTGACGATTATCAAGCCGCCGTTCGCACGTACCGCCAGGTGGCGACCGCACTGCAGTCGCAAGGCAGCGCCGAGGATGCCAACCGCTACGCCTACCGTGCGCAGGTGGTGCAACGGCAGGTCTATCGTTTCCAACGCCACTACGTGCGGCGAGTCTTCTCGGGGCTCCTCGACGTTCTTGCGGGCTATGGCTATCGACCGCAGAATAGCCTGTACGCTTATCTACTCACCATCGGCACGTTCGGCCTCATGTACTATGTATTGGGCCAGCAGGTCGGTCCGCCACTATCTCCCATCGGCGCGTTTGTCTTCAGCATGACCAGCTTTCACGGGCGAGGCTTCTTTCCCGGTGGCATCGCCCTGGATGATCCCATCACGGTTGTCGCGGCGCTAGAGGCCCTGTTCGGGCTAATAATTGAGGTCAGCGTCATCGCGACGTTCACGCAGCGCTTCTTCGGCAAAGGCGCGGGCGCGTAAATCACTCGGCTTGTGCGCGAGACAGCATAGCTAGCGCTGCGTCAGCAGCCAAGGCGGCAGGCGCTCGTCGTCGGACTCAGGCAGGCTGGGGGTGAGATCCGGCCACGCTGGCGCTGGCTCGCCGCCCTGCTCCTCGGCCGCCGCCTGCATTTCCTGCGCCATCTGCGCTCCCTGTCGCTCCAGGGGCACCGTCACTGGCGTGACGGGCGAGATCGGTGTCTGGAAGAGGCTGCTCGCGCCGAAGTTCGTGGCCGCTCCGAATCCGGATGCTGCCAGGGATGGTGATGGGGGGGCAGTGGGAATCGAGGATGCGGATGGCGCCGGGCCCGGCCAGGGCGGCGACAGTGGTGGCTGCGATGGCGATGATGGCAACACCTGCCTGCCCCCGCCATTGCCGCGCAGTGTGTCCAGAGGCGTGAAGGCCGGCGCCGAAGGCGAGCCATTGGGCGCCGCGGCTGACTCAAGAGGCGACACGGCAACCTTGCCGGCCGGTGCGGGCCGCGGCGGCGGCACATCGCGCAGCCGCGTCAGCTCCATCAGCACCTCGTCCAGCGGCGTCCCGGTGAACGCGGGGGGAGTATAGGTCTGCCCCGCGCTGAGGCGCCGCAGCGCCATTGCCAGCTCGTGCGCCGCCGCGAAGGCCCGCGCCTGCTCGCCGCTCTCGCGTGTCAGGCGTCCCAGACGGTCCAGCAGCAGGTTCAAGCTGGTCGCCACTGGCAGCAGCTCGCCATCGGGGATGTTGGCGCGAGTGTCCCAGAAGCCGCGCGCGACCGCCGTGTGCACCTCCTGAATCTGCGCGATACCCGCCTGCAGTCGCAGCCGTTGCAGCTCCACCTCGCGTGCCTGCGCCTGGATACGCCGGTTCGCCTGCTCCAGCTCATCGGCGCGCGTCGCCTCCAGCAGGGCGCGCCGCACACTATCCGCGCCGAGCCAGCCCGCCGCCGCTACCAGCCCCTGCGCCACCAGCGCTACCGCGATCACGTCGTAGACCGAACCGAGTGTCGCAAACTGGTAGTGCCCATCCCAATAGGCTTGCAGCGGCGGGGTGTGCGGCAGCAGCAGCAGCGAGGCGATGGTGAAGGCAATCGTCGCCCCGCCGAGCAGCAGCGGCCCGCGCCGCCCAAGCACTACCCCGGAGAGCGCGATGGGCAGCACAAAGAGATCGTAGATCCGCAGATCCGAGAGATCCACCCCGCCCTGTGCCTGCGACTTGGCAAAGATCGCCCAGCCGATGGCGAAGCACAGCCCGCCCAGCAGGGCGAAGCCGGACCCGGCCACCCAGTCCGCGGCCAGCATGGCCAGGGCCGCGAGTGTGAAGGCGCCGGCCAGGAGAACCGCCGGCAGCGTCGAGGGATCGGGCGCCGGGATCAGCGTGGCTGGTACCAGCAGCGCCACCACCACCAGCACGCTGATAGTCAGGATGCGCAGCAGCCGCTTGCGGCGTCGGCGCTCGTGCACGCGCACGACCGCTGCCAGCTCGGTGGCCTCACGCCGCGACCGAGAGTCCGGCATGCCCGCACGTCCGCTCGCTTGTACGTTTGCGCCGCCACGGATCGCGTTCCGGCTATCTCGTCCGTTTTGCATGCTGCCCCCAACGCGGCCGCCCGCCCGCTGTTCCCGCACGGTGCCCCATCGCACCGCGATTGCTGTCGCCTCAGCCGCAGTTGGCTGCATCCTACCCGAATCCTCGGCCCGCCGCAAGGGCATGCGCTGGCGAGGCCAGGGCCGTTCAATGCTCGTCGCAATGGCGCGGAGTTAGCGGCTGGAATCCGCGGCAGACATCCCTCGGATGTCCTCTGGACGCCCCTGTCCCCAATGGGGATGCCCCTGGCTCAGGGTGTGAGCACCTTGAAGGCGAGCCGGCGGCCCATGTTCTGGCCGCGCGCGAGCTGGAACCACAGCGCCAGGACGCTATCTATCAGCCCGAACTGATCGGTGCCGCCCACGTACATCGCTCGCAGGCCGACATCGGAGATCAACTGCTCGACCGTCGCACGCGGCTCGCCATCGGGACCGGCGTAGAAGAGATCGGCCTGCACGCCGCCGATGACCGGCTCGGCGAAGTTCTCCCAGCCGAGGGTGTTGAAGGCGCGGTAGACGTGGGCGTGCGGCGTGTGTTCCTGGAAGGCAGCCAGGCTGTTCGCGGGGCCGCCGCTACCCAGGCGGTTGGCGACGTCAATCAGTATCTTGCCGTCGAGCGCGGCGGCGTTGGCCTCGATTGTCGCCTCCATCGCGCCGCCGGGGATCGCCATCAGGACAACATCGGCATCCGCAAGTGTCTCGGCTACTGTGCCGATGGTTGTCGCGCTGCCAAGCTGCGCTTGTAGCGCATGCGCCTTGTCGCTCGCCGGATTGGCCACGCCGAAGCGGACCTGATGGCCGGCGGCGACCCACTTGCGGCCGAGCGTGCTGCCGATATTGCCAGTGCCGAGGACGGCGACATGCAGCGCGGTCATGGGAGTGCTCCTGAGGTGCGATGTAGAACGCGGTGAAGATGAGGGCTAGCCACGCGAAGCGGAAGGCCGCCCGGCGGCGAGCCACTCGCGCAGCTCGCGTGCGAAGTCGTCGGGGCGCTCGGCCTGCGGCAGCCCGCCGCAGTCGAAGACACGCAGCTCCGCACGCGGATTGGCCTCGCGGAAGGCGCCGGCGTTCTCGAGCGGAGTGAAGCGGGCGTCTTTGCCCCACAGCAGCAGAATAGGCTGCTTGAGCAGCGGGAAGACGCTGTTGACGGGTGTATTGAGCAGGCCGGCGATGAAGCTGGCCGGCGCGAACCGCGCGCCGGGCTGGTGCGCCATCATGTAGTAGGCGTCTATCACGTCATCGCTGACGCGCGTGCGGTCGGTGTCGGTCTGCGACTTGAGGAAGTAGGTGATGCTAGGCCGTGAGGCGATCACGTTGTAGATCCCCTGGCCGAGCAGCGGCGAGCGCAGCAGATCGAGCAGCAGCGTGCGCCATAGCGAGTCGCTGGCGTCCGCGAGGCTCTCGATGCCGGTCGGCTCGATCAGCGCGAGCCGCGCGAAAAGGCCGGGCCGCTCGGCTGCCGAGCGGATGGCGAAGGCGGCTGAAAGCGCCGAGGCGACGACCGTCGCGGGATGGTCGCCCGCGCCGACCACCTGCAAGAGGAAGTCTTCGATCAGCTCTTCGTAGAGGACGGGCGTGTAGACGACCGGAGGGCGGGCGGAGAGGCCGAAGCCGAGCAGGTCAAAGGCGTAGACGCGAAAGTCGCGGGCGAGCAGGTCGAAGAGGCGGCGGAACTCATAGGACGAGGCGCCGACGTAGATCCCATGGATCAGCACCAGCGGCTCACCTTGACCCTTGACCGTATAGACGATGTCGCCGTGGGTCCAGGCGTAGCGGCCCTGCTCGCCATCGAGCACAGGGCTGGCGGGGCCAGCGGAGCGCGCGATCAGCCAGTTGGCGGCGGCGAGTAGTCCCGTGCCGCCGGCGACTGCCAGGGCCGCCGTTCCCCAGGGTCCCAATCCGCGCCGGTTGTCACCGTTCGCCATGCTGTCCTCCCTGCCGTCGCTGTCGCCGTGACATCGCTATCCACTGTCAAGTGTAGGTGATTGGCGCAAGCGCAGGGCCACCAGACAGGGGCCATGCGGCATGACTGGCGCTGAGCGGCAGGCTCAGGTCAGCGGAGCGGAGCCGTGGTCGGTCACGCGGGAGGTGAGGATATCAATGGCATGCGGCAGCGCGGGCAGGATGACGCCGAGGCACTCGCGCACGCCTTTGGGGCTGCCGGGCAGGTTGACGATCAGCGTGGTGCCGCGCGTACCGGCAATCGCCCGCGTGAGCATCGCCATGGGCGTGTGGCGCAGGCTCTCCATACGCATCGCCTCGGCCAGCCCCGGCACCAGCCGCTCGACCACCGCCAGCGTCGCCTCCGGCGTCACGTCGGTTGGGCTGAGGCCCGTCCCGCCAGTCGTGAGGATCAGGTGGAGGCGCAGGTCATCGGCCCAGTGGCGCAGGACCGACTCGATGGCCGCGCGCTCGTCGGGCACGATGCGGCGCTCGCTCACTGCCGCGGAGAGCGGCGGCGGCGTGACCAGCGCGGCGATCGCATCGCCGGAGGTATCTTCGCGCGTGCTGGCCGCGCCCCGCGTGCTGGCGGTCAGGATGCCGACTGCGATGGGTGTCTCCACCACGTACCTCCGATCAAGAGTCGGTCGCGGCCGTTCAGCCTAGCCCGAAAAGCTTGCGGGCAGGCTTGACGCCGTGTCTTGTCAAATGCTACATATATAGATGGTCTTACGCTCTTGTGCGTGAGGCAGCACTCGTACAGCTCCAGGGATATGGCCTGGGGGTTTCTGCCAGGCGACCGTTAATCGCCCGACTACGAGTTGAAGTGCGCCTGAGGGTTCCGCTCCCGGCGGTCAAGCATATTCCGCCTGTGTGCAGAGTGTAGTGCGGGGACGGAAGGGTGGCGGCCGGGGGGCCTGGGCCGAGCGGCGCAGACGGCAGTGGTTCCGCGCGACCCATTTCGTGGGTCGCCAGGCGCGGTACTCTTGCCGCCACACCACGGGGATAAAAGCCCGGATGGTAGGTTCATCTCGAACATGAGAGCCTGCCGCCGGGCTTTAGCTATTTTCGGCGGCCGGTGTCTCGCGGCGCGATAGCGGACTGGCGCAGTCATCCAACGTCACGGGGGAGGATGCATGGCAGTCGTTACACGCGGCAAGCAGGAGACGTTCGAGGTCACTGGCATCGAGCGGGTTGCCGAGGAGGATCGCGCACACACACAGCTGCGCGACACGATGTGGCTGTGGTGGTCGGCCAACTCGGTGGTCGCCACCGTCGCGCTCGGCTCGCTGAGCTTCTTCATGGGCCTCGGGTTTTGGGGCTCAGTCGTCGTCATAGTATTATTCAACATCGTAGGCGTGCTGCCGGTCGCCTTCCTGAGCACGCTTGGCCCCAAGACCGGCCTCGCGCAGATGCCGCTCACTCGCTTTGCGTACGGCCTCCAGGGCGCAAAGTTGCCGGCGATCTTCAACGCCATCGCCTGCATCGGCTGGAGCGCCGTCAACGCGATCATTGGATCGAGCCTGCTGGTCGCCTGGAGCGCCGGCGTAATTCCGCAGTGGGCGGCGCTGCTGTTCCTGGCGATCATCACGACGGCGGTGAGCGTCTTCGGCTACTTCATCGTCCACCGCTACGAGCGCTACGCCTGGATTCCGATGTTTGTGCTGTTCGGCTACGTCTTCGTGGCCTCGGCCTCGCATTTCAATACCAGCATCCCAGCTAGCCTCTCGGGCGGCGCGCTGATCGCGAGTGTCCTCACCTTCGGCGGCGCGATCTTCGGCTACGCGGTCGGCTGGTCGTCTTACGCGGCGGACTATACGCGGCGCCAACCAGCGGACAGCAGCTCCAGCACGGTCTTCCTGTACGCCTTCCTCGGCGTCACCGTGCCATGCATCCTACTGGAAACGCTAGGTGTCTTGCTGACCACCAGCCTGGCGTCCAACGCGGAGCTGCCCACCGCCGGCCAGTTGATCTCCGGCAACATCGGCACCGGGGTGGTTGCTAGCATCGTGCTGCTGCTGCTGGCCTTCAGCACCATCGCCAACAACGTGCCCAACGACTACAGCTTCGCGCTCTCTACGCAGGTCGTTGGTCTGCGCATCCCGCGCTGGATTTTGACGGTGGCTGGCGCGGTGGCTTACGTTCTGGTGGCGCTGGCGCTGCAAGCCAACTTCAACCTCAACCTGGAAGGCTTCCTGCTCCTGATCGCCTACTGGCTGGGGAGCTGGTCTATCATCGTGATCCTTGAGCACGTCCTG
Source organism: Ktedonobacterales bacterium (assembly GCA_035763125.1). Lineage (GTDB taxonomy): Bacteria > Chloroflexota > Ktedonobacteria > Ktedonobacterales > JADMIN01 > SMAG-U1939. The sequence continues at coordinate 4,177 of DASUBU010000179.1, read as the reverse complement.
CGCCGGGGGATCTATCCGGCGGCGAGCTATGAGGATGCCAGCAAGCTGCCGCCGGGCATCGCCGCGATCGCCTCGATGGTGGTGGGCCTGGTGGTCGCCGTGCTCGGCGTCAATCAGGCTGCCACGATCGGCTTCGAGGGCCCGCTCTCCAAGGCGCTTGGCGACGCCGATATCGGCTTCCCGCTGGCGATTGTCGTCACGGGCGTGCTGTATTTCGTCCTGCGGCGTTGGGAGCTCGCACGCTTCAAGCGCTAGGCCACGCGGTGATGCCGCATGGCGTTCGGGGGGGCCGTCGCACACGCAGTGCGGCGGCCTCGCCATGACGAGTGAGAGGGACGGACGAACGATGGACGAGTTCATGCAGGTGGCGATTGACGAGGCGGTGGCGGGCAAGAACGAGGGCGGCATCCCGATCGGCTCCGTCATCGTGCGCGACGGGCAGGTCTTGGGGCGTGGCCACAACCGGCGCGTGCAGGAGGGCAACCCCATCGCGCATGCCGAGATTGATTGCCTGGAGCGCACAGGCCGCATCGGCTCCTACGCTGGCACGGTGCTCTACTCGACGCTGATGCCCTGCTACCTCTGCGCGGGCGCGGTAGTGCAGTTCGGCATCAAGAAGGTGATCGCCGGCGAGTCGGAGACCTTCAGCGGGGCACGCGAATTCATGGAGCAGCACGGCGTCGAGGTGGTGGATCTGGGCCTGGAGGAGTGCAAGCAGCTCATGCGCGACTTCATCGCCAACAATCCGGCGCTCTGGAACGAGGACATCGGCAAGTAGCCACACGCGCGTTGCGCATGCCAGGCAGAAATCTTCCTGGCATGTGTTCCGCGTGGCGGGTATACTCCGTCCTAGCGGGCGTGCCGCGGTCGCCATGCGGGCGAGGCAGGCCTCGCCACTACAGCTACAGGCGGCCCGAACGGTGCGGTACGAGGCAGGCCTCGCCGCTACACCCGACCTTGGGCCGCGCTGCCCGGCGCGTGCCACTCTGGCGACGAGAGAGCTTGGCCCGACATGCGGCGGCTGGCACGCCCAACGATGATCGGGTCCACGAGCGAAAGGAGCGAGTATATGCGCAGCATGGGTGCTGCTCGACGACAACCGATGATTTGCTCGCTCGTGGCTCCCGCGGGGCGCGCGGCGCGCTAGGTAAGCCGGCGCCGCAGAATCCCGCACTTCTCTGCCGCTTTCTTCGGACGAGCCGCCTGATGCGCGATGCCCGTCCGTGTCCGCCTCCCGCGCTGTCGCGCGGGGCCACGAGTCCACACAGAGCCGCACGCCGACATGTAACACGGCGCGCGGCGGGAGATGCGGTGGACCGTGAAGATCTCAACCACAGACGACGACCAGACCGCGATCGAGGACGAGAGTGAGAGTGAGACCGAGGCGCCGTCCCGCGCACGGCAGCGGCGCGGGCGCAATGCTCACCGCGAGCGTGCCAAGCCGCCGGACAAGCTCAGCTACGAGGCTAGCCCCGAGGTGCAGCACTGGCTGCGCCAGCAAGAGCAGGAGCGTATTGGCCTCAAGCCGGTCTTCACGCCGAGCTTCTTGGCGGGGCAACGTGAACGGGAGTGGGTACTCTCGGCGCTGACGCAGTTCTACGAGGAAGACCTGATCGCGGACGTGCTGAACGTGGTGCGCAGCGGCAAAGAGGCGACTGTGTATTGCTGCGCGGGTGGACCAGCCGCCGGCATGGAGTACGCGGCAGCCAAGGTCTACCGGCCGCGCATGTTCCGCGGCCTGAAGAACGATGCGATCTACCGCGAGAGCCGGCCAATCGTCAACGCCGAGGGCCACGAGGTGCGCAGCCGGCGCGACGTGCGCGGCGCGATGAAGAAGACCGAGCGCGGCAAGGCGGTCGAGGTGTCGTCGTGGATCCACTACGAATATGAGACGCAGCGAGTGCTGTGGGAGGCCGGCGCCGACGTACCGCGGCCGCTCTCGCAGATCGGCAATAGCGTGCTGATGGCCTATATCGGCGAGCCGGGCGACGCCGCGCCGAAGCTGGCAGGCGTTGCGCTGGAGCCGGACGAGGCGCAAGTCCTCTTCGCGCAGGTGCTGCGCAACATTGAGCTGTGTCTCGCCCACAACCGCATCCACGGTGACCTCTCGGCCTACAACATTCTCTACTGGCAGGGTGCCATCACACTCATTGATTTCGCTCAGGCCGTGGACCCGCGCTACGGCGGATCGGCGTACACGTTGCTAGAGCGCGACATGGAGCGCGTCTGCCACTACTTCGCGCGCTTCGGCGTGCAGGCCGAGCCGCGGGCGCTGGCGCGCGAGCTGTGGGCGCGCTACGGCTGAGCCACGCCTAGTCGTACTGATAGAGATTGAAGTTGTGCAGGATCGCTATCAGCGAGGAGCCAGGATCATTGTGATTGGTGTAGTGCCCAGCGTCCCAGGGCGAACGGCCGAGCGCGCGAGCGGCGGCATCCACCCCCTGGCTGGCAGCGGTGGGCGCGATGGCGCTGTAGTAGCTCAGATGCGCGACATGCACGTAGATGCGCAGGCCATCCTCGGCGGTGGGGGCGTAGGCGAAGGCAGCCGGCGAGCCGGGGACGTTGATGCCGCCGACGGTCGGCTCGCCGGGCACCGCGCCACAGTTGCCGAAGTTGTAGCCGGTGTAGCCGGGGAGCTTCCAGCCGTGCTCCAGGCCCCACTGCGCGAGGATCATGCTGACCGGCCAGCCGGTCTGATCGTGTGCGCGGCGGGCGAAGGGCAGCGAGAACTCGATAAACGGCTGCACTCCTGAGACGTGCCCGGTGGTGCGGGCCGCCGCAGGCGGCGCGATGACATGCACGCCGGGAGCCAGCGGGACACAGAGGCGCTGGCCGACGGTGATGCGATCGGGCTTGCTGATGTCATTGGCCTTTGCCACGGAGCTCGCATTGGTGTGGTTGGCCGCGCTGATATTGCTCAGGGTGTCGCCGGGTGCGACGGTATACCAGCCGCAGACGTTGGGCGGATGAAAGGCTGTCACCTGCGGGAATACAGCTAGACCAGCAGCCAGCAAGATCATCACATTCACCAGCAGCCAGACCGGCGGCAGCTTCGTGGTGATGGCCACGTCATCCAGCCGCGACCGGCGCCAGGGCGCGCGCAGAGTGCCTGGAATCCGGACCACGGGCCGCGCGTTGCCCAGCTCGACCAGCCGGCGCGAGAGGGCGACCGCGCGGTGCCGGATCGCCCCGCCAGCGGGACGTACCGGGCGCTTGGGCGCACGCACGAGCTCCGTGCTGCCCTCCCCGCCAGCCGCCTGGTACTTGCGGATCACATCCAGGCAGTCCGCGGCGAACTCGTCGTCGAGTGCGCTGTAGGCGCGGCGGCCGTCATCGCGGACGCGCTTTAGGCGCGGTTCGGCCCTATGTGAGCCGCTCCGTGCAGCGCGAACGCCCCACGCAGCCGCTTCGTCTTCGTTGGGCAAAGGCTCGTCCCAACCCGCGCCGTCGTCATCCGACTCAGCGTAGCCAGCAGCGATATAGGGATCGTCGTACACCGCTGTGCGATAGGGATCGCCGTCATATGCGGCGCCGTCGTAGGAGTTATCGTATGCGGCGCCATCGGGGGCGTACGGATCGCCGTAGACCGCGGTCCGGTAGGGATCGTCGTCGTCTCCGGCGGCATGGGGGATGGCCTCGACGTCTTCATCCTCGCTGACGCCGATCATGCTGGTGAGCGTTGGCAGCCCAAAGTCACGGATGCCCATCGCGCGCCGCTCCCTTTCCTCCTGCGTCGCCGCCACTCGTCCCTATCCCTGTGCGGGCGCCTGGGGACAACTCTACCAGATGAGGCGTGCTACACAGGCGAAAGGGCGCACGACGTGGGAGGAAAGTACCCTTGCGGCGGCCCCATCTCGCTGCCGCCGCCAACGGGCGGCCATTGTGGCTGAGCGCGTTAGCGGGTGAGCAAGATGCCGAAGATGATGCCGATCAGCGCGCCAGCGAAGACCTGGACGGGGGTATGGCCGATTAGCTCGTGCAGGCGCTTTTCGTTGAGGCCGCGCTCGTGAAAGAAGTCGTCGAGCATGAGGTTGAGGATGCGCGCCTGGCGGCTGACGGCGAGACGTACCCCGGCAGCGTCGTACATCACCACCCCAGCCAGGATCGCGGCGATGGCGAAGGCGGTTGATTGGAGGCCATTGGTGCGCGCGACGGCGGTCGCCAGTCCAACGACCAG
>DASUBU010000178.1:0-9811 GCA_035763125.1 Ktedonobacterales bacterium | reverse complement strand
ACCGCAACCTGGGCACGCAGATGAAGGCGACCGGCGAGGTGATGGCGATTGACCGCACCTTCGAGGCGGCGCTGCAGAAGGCGATGCGCTCGCTGGAGCTACGGCCCGACGCGCTCAAACCCGCCGCCGAGGACGCCGAGGTGGCCGCGGGGCGCGAGTTCGAGCCAAACGACGCGCGGCTGTGGCGGCTGCTGGATACGCTGCGGGTGGATATCGCGGACGGCACGCTGGAGGCGCTGCACCGCGACACCGGCATTGACCTGTGGTTCCTCGCCAAGCTGCGCAACATCGTGCGCATGGAGCAGAAGCTGGCCGCGCGCCCGCTCACGCCGGAGCTGCTGCGCCAGGCCAAGCGCCTCGGCTGCTCTGACCGTCAGATCGCCGCCCTCACGCCTGGCATCGAACAGAACTCACCACAGAGGACACAGAGAGCACAGAGGGAGGATTTACATGGAGGACGCAGAGGACACGGAGGAGAGAAAGAGAGCGAAGGAGAAGGAGGCGGCTCATCGGCTGTAGGGGCGATGCATGCATCGCCCGCTACTGACATCGCGCCCGGCACGTCTTCGACTCCTGTAGCGGCGCGGCCTGCCGCGCCCTCGTCCCCCGACATCCCCGCCGTTGCCGACATGGCAGACGCGCCCCTCGCTGCGGGCAATATTCGCTCGTTGCGGCGGGCCTGGGGCATCCTGCCAACCTACAAGATGGTGGATACCTGCGCCGCCGAGTTCGCCGCGCAGACGCCCTACTTCTACAGCACCTACGAGCAGGAGAACGAGGCCGAGCCGCTGCCGGGGCCGCGCGCGGTGGTGCTGGGGTCGGGGCCCATCCGCATCGGGCAAGGCATCGAGTTCGACTACTGCTCGGTGCGCTGCGCCCAGGAGCTCCGTGCGGCCGGTGTCCGTAGCATCATGGTCAACTCCAATCCCGAGACCGTCTCGACCGACTTCGATATGTCCGACCGGCTGTACTTCGAGCCGCTCGACGACGAGAGCGTCCTCAATATCCTGGAGAACGAGGCGGGCGGTGCGGTGGCCTATGCGGTGGCAGACCTATCGCCGACGACGCCGGGCGATGCATGCATCGCCCCTACAGCCCCAGCGAACGCGTCGAGTGCGGAGCCAGCGAGCGCGCCACCAGCGAATGCGAAAGCCATGCGCGCGAGGCGGGCGGAGGCAGAGCCAGTGGGCATGCAGACCGGCGAGGCCGACGTATCCGCGAAGACACCAGGCGAGGCAGGCCTCGCCCCTACAGCGGCAGCGGCAACTGGCGCACAGACGGGCGCGGCAGGCCTCGCCACTACTACAGCCGATGGCACATTTCCCTCACCCTCTCCCTCCCACCCTCTTTCTCCCTCCGTTTTCTCTGTGGTGAATGCTTTCCCGCCCGTGGTGACGCAGTTTGGCGGGCAGACCGCGATTGGGCTGGCGGCGCCGCTGGCGGCTGCCGGCGCGCCGATGCTGGGCACCAGCGTCGAGAGCATAGACTTGGCCGAGGACCGCCGCCGCTTCGACGAGCTGATGGAGCGGCTGGGTGTGCCGCGGCCAAAGGGTGCTGGCGTGCGGACTGTGCGCGAGGCGCTGGCCGTTGCTGGGGAGATCGGCTATCCCGTGCTCGTGCGCCCCTCGTACGTGCTTGGCGGTCGCGCCATGGAGATCGTGCGTACCGAGCCCGCGCTGGAACGCTACGTCACGCGGGTGGTCGAGCAGTTCGGCGAGCACCCGATCCTGATAGATCGCTATCTTGTCGGCCGCGAGGTCGAGGTGGACGCCATCTGCGACGGAACCGACGTGCTGATTCCGGGCATCATGGAGCACATCGAGCGCGCTGGTGTGCATTCTGGCGACAGCTTCGCGGTCTACCCTACGCGCAGCCTGACGCCGGACGAGATCGCCGCCGTCGCGCGCCACACCAGCGCCATAGCTCGCGCGCTCGGCGTGCGCGGTCTCATGAACGCACAGTTCGTGCTGACCGAGCCAACCGAGACATCCGGCGGCAACGTGTTTATCCTGGAGGTCAATCCGCGTGCCTCACGCACGGTGCCGTTCCTGAGCAAAGTGACCGGCGTGCCGATGGTCGCGCTCGCCACGCGCGTCATGCTCGGCGAGACGCTTGCCGCACTCGGCTACGCCGGCCTGCCGGATGATCTTTGGCCCGCGCAACCGCTGGTGGCCGTCAAGGGGCCGGTCTTCTCGATGAACAAGATCGTCGGCGGCGAGATGGCGCTCGGCCCGGAGATGAAGAGCACCGGCGAGGTGATGGGCGTTGACAGGTCGTATCCAGCGGCGCTGAAGAAGGCACTGATCGCCGCCGGCATCGTCGTGCCGCCGCGTGAGGGGGCCGCCTTCGTCTCGATCGCCGACCGCGACAAAGCCGAAGCGGTGCCGATCCTGCGCGCGCTGGCCGGTGCCGGTTACCGCTTCGTCGCCACACCTGGCACCGCAAAGCTGCTGGCCGAGCAGGGCATCGCCGCCGAAGAGGTACGGCGCATCAGCCAGGGCGACGGCGCGATCCCAGTGCTGATTCGCGAGCGGCGCGTGCAGCTCGTCGTCAACACCATCACCGGCGGGAGCGGGCGCATCCGCGAGGGTATCGAGATCCAGGACGGCTTCCAGATTCGCCGCGCGGCGGTCGAGGCCGGCGTGCCCTGCCTGACCTCGCTCGACACGGCGCGCGCGGTGGTCGAGGGGCTGCTGAGCGACGGCGAATACGCCGTGCTGCCGGTGTTGGCGTATCGTGAAGGGTGAGCACCTATTTGGCGACGTCCCACACCGTCAGTCAGTGCGGCCTTTCGTGCTTAGGGCGCCAGGCCGGCCAGACAAACCGCCGGCGTCCCTCTCGGACTGCCTGTACTATGTGGTCACGGTCTGGCAGTGGCTCGATGCCCTTAGAGGCCTCAGCGACCGCACAGTAGTCGTCGAGCGCTGAGCGCGGGATGACGTAGCGCCCGCCCATCTGGTAGCCCGTGAGTATCCCGCCGCTGATCCGGCTCTTCACCGCCTGGCCGCTTACGCCGATCAGCTCGACTTCCCGCGCGTCCTCGGTCGCGCCCTGCGCTTCCAACCGGCGCTGAACCTCCGCCGCATGCTCGACGAGCGCATCGAGATTGGCCGCCGTCATCTCACCCACTTTTCGGTGGCAAATGATCTTGAATGGGCTGGGGTTCAGCAATCGCCGGCTCTATTTGGTGCCTCAGTTTTTGCGACCTGCGCTGGGTGTTGCAGTGCCTCGAAAGAGGGCGATCTGCCGTATATCCGCCGCGGCCCTGGCCGTGACGTGACGCTGGTACTCCGGCGGAAGCCCCTTCACCAGCAGGTGCCAACCCTCCTTGGCCCGGCCTACGAACACGTCTACAAATCCACCGATTGACTGTGTGGAACGTGGGATATACCGTCCTGCCTCTTTCTGGCGCGAGCTTGCACGATAACGAAAAATTCGTTAGGATATCTGCCATGGAACAAGGAGCAAACGCCGCCGAGCGGATCATCAGGCGCTTCGGCGGCCAGAGCGCGCTTGCCGCCCTGCTCGGCAAGCGGCAGAGCACCATCGAACACTGGGCGAGGACAGGGCGGGTGCCGGCCCAATGGCAAGTGCCGCTCATGTCGCTCGCCCGCCAGAGAGGTGTGATCTTGGAAGCAAAAGACTTCGTCGAACCCAGGCCCAACCCGATCCAGCCGGCGGAGGGCCGCCTTGGCATCCTGCTCGTCGGCCTCGGCGCCGTCGCTACGACGTTCATCAGCGGCGTCGAGCACGCCCGCCGCGGCAGCGGCCGGCCCGTCGGCTCGCTCACTCAGATGGGCACCATCCGCCTTGGCAAGCGAACGGAAAACCACTCGCCCCTCATCCGCGAGTTCGTCCCGCTCGCGAACCTCGACGACATCGTCTTCGGCGCCTGGGACCCATTCCCCGACAACGCCTACGAAGCGGCGGTGAAGTGCGGCGTCCTCGACCGCTACGAACACATCGAGCCCATCGCCGATTTCCTCAAGTCCATCAGCCCAATGCCGGCCGCCTTCGACCAGTACTACGTCAAGCGCCTCAATGGGCCCAATGTCAAGCGCGGCACGAAGAGGGAGCTGACCGAGCAGATTCGCGCGGACATGCGCACCTTCAAGTCCGCAAATAAGTGCGACCGCCTCGTCATGGTCTGGTGCGCCTCGACCGAGATCTACATGGAGGAGAGACCAAGCCACCTCACCCTCGGAAGCTTCGAGGCGGCGCTCGACGCCAACGACGAGAGCATCGCCCTCTCAATGCTCTACGCCTATGCCGCCCTGATGGAGGGCATCCCCTTCGCCAACGGCGCCCCCAACCTGACCGCTGACATCCCGGCATTGGTCAAGCTGGCGAACGACCAGGGCGTTCCGATCTGCGGCAAGGACTTCAAGTCCGGCCAGACCCTGATCAAGCCAGTGCTCGCGCCGATGCTGAAGGCGCGCATGCTCGGGCTCAACGGCTGGTACTCGACGAACATCCTCGGCAACCGCGACGGTGAGGTGCTCGACGACCCGGAGAGCTTCAAGACCAAGGAAGAGTCGAAGCTCGGCGTCCTCGAGTACATCCTCCAGCCCCAGCTCTACCCCGAGCTCTACGGCGACGTCTATCACAAGGTGCGGATCAACTATTATCCGCCCCGCGGCGACGACAAAGAGAGTTGGGACAACGTTGACATCTTCGGCTGGCTCGGCTACCCCATGCAGGTAAAGATTGACTTCCTTTGCCGCGATTCAATTCTCGCCGCGCCCCTTGTGCTTGACGTCGCTCTTTTCCTCGACCTCGCCAAGCGAGCCGGCATGAAGGGCATCCAGGAATGGTTGTCCTTCTACTTCAAGAGCCCGCAGCACACCGCCGCTGTGTACCCGGAGCACGACGTCTTCATCCAGCAGACGAAGCTGAAGAACACGCTGCGCTGGATGATGGGCGAAGAGCAGATTACCCACCTCGGCCTCGAGTACTACCAGGAGGAGTAGCGAGTAGCCGCGACTGAACGTAGGGGCGGGTCTAAGACCCGCCCGCGAGGCGGCGTGGTCGAGCATCAGCGCACGGGAATCCGTCGTGCCGCTCCGAAAGCGGCCAAGCTATAATGAAGCCGCATGCCGCGGCGGCACGACGATCGCTGTGCCCTTCCCTGCGAACCCAGCCGAGCACAGCCGAACCGATCTCCATGACCGCACACTCGATCGAAGAGAGCGAGGCGCTCACCCTCTACTTCAATAAGCCGGCGAAAGCTGCCGAATTCCCGGCGTCGTGCCCTGCGCGACCCACATTTCGCACGTGCCCTTGCTGATTTCCGCGGGTTTCCCATCGCTGCCGGGGGAGTTGTGTGGACCTGGGGGCACATCATGTGTCATGTGGCAACCCGGTAGAGGTGCTGAACTGCGATCTGCTCAATTGCGCTGTGCCCGGTGGGTGGACGTAGCTCGGCTTGAGCGCGCCGTGCGACGGATTCTGAACCGCTTGCATGCCAGTCCATGCATAGCCCCTGGACTCGCGAGAACATGTGGAATTCTCACGAACCGCGCGCGGAATGTGGGGTCTCATCGCATAGGTTGAGATAGTGGCAGTTCTTGTCGTTTCTGGCACTTTCTGCGACAATCGCGACAGCCTGTCAAGCCCGCGCATGGCTGTGCGTGTTAACAATATGACCGCGGGGAGTGCAGTCCCGGCGAGTTGACACGCGCGTGGCCCACCGATAGACTGCTGAGTGCCGCGGCGGCGTGGCGGTGCGGGCAGCGCGGGCAGCGCAGAGGGGGCGGGCGATGCGAGCGCGAGAGGGGAATCAAAGACGGCGAGGGGCCACGCGCGGGCTGCTGGCGCTGCTCGTCGTAGCCGGCGTCTGGCTCGCGCTGCTCGGCGCGGTGCTCGGCGGCGCATCACACGCCAGCGCGACAGCCCGTTCCCCCATGCGGGCACTTCCTCCATCGCCTTCGATAGCGCCATCACTTCCGCCCCTGGGCACAGCTACGCCCACCAATACACCCGGCCCACCGCCCACCAAGACGCCCGCGGCGAGTCCGTCCCCCTCCGGCAGCCCTACGGCTACCACGCAGCCGACCGCTACGACTCCGCCCGACAACGGCGGGGGAGGCGGGGGCGGGGGAGGCGGCGACGTCGGGCCGCAGCCGACCAAGGTCGTCTTCTCACAGCCGACGGCCGGCGCGGGCAGCGGCAGCCCGCTCGGCGGCCTCTCGCCCACCACCTTCGGCTCGAACGGCCTGCTGCTGGCGACCACATCGAGCTGCATCGTCTCGCTGCTGGGGCTGATAATTGCCGCAATCGCGCTGACGGTGCTGCTGCGCGGCGGCTATGGGCCGTTCTTGCGGGCGCTGCTGCACGGCAGGCGCGCTGGCCTGGCCAGGGGCCAAGCGACAGCGAGCGGCGGGAACGGGACCGCCGGGGCAGCCGGAGACGCGCGCCACTTCGGCTTTGGCCCCGGCGAGAGCTTCGGGCGCACACGCGACGGCTTCAGCGGCGAGCCGCGGCCCAGTCGCCGGTCCGGATTCGACTACGATCAGTACGACCAGCGCAGCCCGCGTCAGCTCGGTACGAGCAGGTCGGCTGGTCGCACACCTCCACCACCAGGACGCGGCAGTCGCTCCGATTGGTAGTGAGCGGGCGCCCGTAATAGACTATAGAGGCAGTTGATGGAGGGGGCGCCCTTGCGGGATGCCAAGCGCCGCACCATCGCCTCGCCGGTGATCCCAGCCAAATCGCAGTCCCAACGCCCCACGGAGGAGAGTTCCGCAGATGATCCCGACTCGGCCCGCCCACCCCTTCTGGATGTTCGACGAGATGCAGGCGACGCCGGAGGCGCTCGCGCGGGCACTGGCGCCCGATGCCACCGAGGCCAGCAAGCGCCAGGCGCTGGCGACTCGCATCGCCGCCGCGCGCCGGGTCTACCTCACCGGCTGCGGCACAGCTTACCACGCCGCGCTGGCCGGCGCGTGGTTCCTTGGGGAGCTGAGTGGTGGGCGGATTGACGCGCGTGCGGTCCAGGCGTTCGAGCTGACCCAGTACACGCGACCTGCGCCAGGACCGGACGACGTACTGGTCGTGCTCTCGCACAGCGGCAAGCCCACGGCGACCAACGCCGCGCTCGCCCAGGCCCGCGCAGCCGGCGCCTTCTGTCTGGCGATCACCGGCGACCGCGAGAGTCCCGCCGCGCGCGATGCCGACGCCGTGCTCGATACTGGCTACGGCGAAGCCAGGTCGTTCACCTACACCATCAGCTACAGTCTGATGCTGGCGGTGCTCGCGGAGCTGGCAAGCATGGCGGCTCGCGCGGGTGGCGCTTCGGGCGTAGATGACGCGCAGGTGCGGCGCATCCCAGACTGGCACCGCGCGGCGCTGGCGCTGGGCGAGCAGATCGAGACCCTCGCACGGAGACTGGTCGACCGAGACCGCTGGATCTTTGCCGGCGCCGGCGGGAACTACGCGACGGCGCTGGAGACCTCGCTGAAGATGCAGGAGACGAACTATTCGTGCGCCTTCGGCATGCAGATGGAGGAGGTACTGCACGGACCGGTAGCCGCTCTGGGCGATAGCGTGTTGGTGGTGATCGCGCCGCCAGGCGCCGGCCGCACACGCGCGCTGGACCTGCTGCAGGCCGCGCGCATCCTGGGCGGCGAGACGGTGGCGCTGGGCGAGGAGAGCGACGCCGAGCTGGAGGCCGCAGCAGGCACATTTCTGCCGCTGCCGGCCTGTCCCGAGGCGCTCTCGCCCGCGCCGTATCACGTTCCGCTGCACCTGCTGAGCTACTGGCGGGCGGTGGCCAAAGGCACCAATCCCGATCTGATGCGCCGCGAGGATGCGCGCTATCTGGAGGCGCGCCGCTCATACACGCTGTAGCGGACGAGGAGACTTACCACAGAGAGCACGGAGTCTCACAGAGGGCAGGCGGGAGATTTACAGGCAGGACACAGAGGAAACGGAGACGGAGAGAGGCAGAGAGGCAGCAAAAAAAAAGAAAACAAAAGAAATCCAGCGAGACGGCGACGAGTAGATACCGAGCGGAGAGGCACCGAACAGACATCGGGGGGCGAGCGGCGGGAGCATGAGCATGCTGCGGAGAGTGGAGCTGGGGGCTGGGATCGCGGCGGGGGCGCTGGCGGTGCTCGGATTCGTCGCGCTGCTCTTCGCGCCTTTGCCCACCTGCGCGGTCGCGGTGCCCAGCAACGGGAAATGCCCCGCAAGCGCCGTGCGGTATGCAACGCTGACACAGCTTAACCTGGAGACCGGCGCGTGGCTCTACCTGCTGGCGCTGGTCGCGCTGCTGCTGGTAGGCGCGGCAGGAGCAATTGCCGAGGCGCGCTTCGGCCAGCCGCGCGGCGCGGCGGCGCTGTGGGTGGGGCTGGTGCTGGGCTTTACGGCCTGCGCATTCTCGGCGCTCGGCGCGGGTCTCTTCTTCCTGCCGGCGCTGCTCGCGCTCGCCCTCGCTGGCTACGCCTCGCTGCTGCGGAGGATGCGGGCGCGCAGAACGTCACCGGAGACGTAAACGTCGTGCACCGTGCACAGTGCTCCCCGGCCGCTCGGTGTTGACTTTCGCGGCTGTGGGGCGATAATGGCTCCAAGCGAACGCGTGTACTTCGTGTCGTGCGGCAGAGCGAAGGTGAGGGAGAGGCAGGCGGGCGTAATGCTGGCGAAGGCGAGCACATGCGCGGTGATTGGGCTGGACGGCGCGCTGGTCGAGGTTGAGGTGGATATCGGCCATGGGCTGCCGGCTTTCGCCATCGTCGGGCTGCCCGATACGGCCGTCAACGAGGCCAAGGAGCGCGTGCGCGCGGCGATCAAGAATAGCGGCTCGATCTTCCCTTTGCGGCGCATCACCGTCAACCTCGCGCCAGCCGACCTGCGCAAGGCCGGCCCCGCCTACGATCTGCCCATCGCCATCGCCATCCTGATGGCCTCGGAGCAGGTGACGCCGCTCAGCGCGACCGGCGGCGTCGGCACGGCCGAGGGCTGCCTGTTCCTGGGCGAGCTGAGCCTGGACGGCGGCCTACGCCACACCCACGGCATCCTGCCGATGGTGACGCTGGCGTGCGAGCTAGGGATTGACGCCGTCTACGTGCCGGCGGCCGACGCTGCCGAAGCGGCGCTGGTCGAAGACGTGTCGGTCTATCCAGTCGAGAATCTTGCGCAGCTCGTCGGCCACCTGCGCGGCGACGCGCTCATCGCGCCGTATGTGCCGGACGCCACGCTGCTGGCGGAGGCGCCCGAGGCGAGCTATCCCTACGATCTAGCCGACGTGCGCGGACAAGAGCACGTCAAGCGCGCGCTGGAGGTCGCCGCCGCTGGGGGCCACAACATGCTTATGCGGGGCCCGCCTGGCTCGGGCAAGACGTTGCTGGCGCGCACGATGCCCTCGATCCTGCCGCGGCTGACGCTGCCCGAGGCGCTGGAAGTCACCAAGCTCTACAGCGTGGCGGGGATGCTCTCGGCGGGCGAGCCCCTGGTGCGCCAGCGTCCCTTCCGCGCACCGCACCACACCACAAGCCACGCTGGGCTGGTCGGCGGCGGACGCATCCCGCGCCCCGGCGAGATCAGCCTCGCGCACCGCGGCGTGCTGTTTCTAGATGAGCTGCCCGAGTTCGGCCAAAATGTGCTCGAAGTGCTGCGCCAGCCGCTCGAAGACCACGTGGTGACGATCAGTCGGGCACAGGGCACCGTCACCTTCCCCGCCAACTTCATGCTGATTTCAGCCATGAATCCCTGCCCCTGCGGATTTGCCGGGGATCCCACGCGCGAGTGCACCTGCTCGCCGGCCACCATCGGACGCTACCAGAAGCGCATCAGCGGGCCGCTGCTCGATCGC
>DASUBU010000177.1:0-4099 GCA_035763125.1 Ktedonobacterales bacterium | reverse complement strand
CCTCGGCGTCCTCGGCGGCGGGTTTGAGCGCGTCGGGCCGTAGCTCCAGCGAGCGCATCGCCTTCTGCAGCGCCGCCTCGAAGGTGCGGTCAATCGCCATCACCTCGCCGGTCGCCTTCATCTGCGTGCCCAGGTTGCGGTCGGCCAGCGGGAACTTGTCGAACGGCCAGCGCGGAATCTTGACCACGCAGTAGTCCAGCGCCGGCTCGAAGGCCGCCACCGTCTTGCCGGTCACCTCGTTGCCGATCTCGTCCAGCCGCAGGCCGATGGCGATCTTGGCGGCGACGCGCGCGATGGGGTAGCCGGTGGCCTTCGAGGCGAGCGCCGAGCTGCGGCTAACGCGCGGATTGACCTCGATCACGTAGAACTGGAACGAGCGCGGGTCCAGCGCGAACTGCACGTTGCAGCCGCCCTCCACGCCCAGGGCGCGGATGATGCGCAGTGAGGCCGTTCGCAGCATCTGGTACTCGCGGTCCGAGAGCGTCTGGCTCGGCGCGACGACGATGCTATCGCCGGTATGGATGCCCAGTGGATCGAAGTTCTCCATGTTGCAGACGGTGATGCAGGTGTCGGCGGCGTCGCGGATGACCTCGTACTCGATCTCTTTCCAGCCGTTGAGGTACTGCTCGACGAGGATCTGCGAGATGGGGCTGGCGGCCAGTCCGCTCGCCGCGATGCGCTCCAGCTCGGCGCGCGTGCGCGCCACACCGCCCCCCGTTCCGCCGAGGGTGAAGGCCGGCCGGATCACCACCGGCAGGCCGATCTCGCCGGCGAAGTCCAGCGCGTCCGCCACCGTCGTCACCGTCTTGCTCAGCGGCGCGCCGATGCCGATCTCAAGCAGCAGCCGCTTGAATAGCTCGCGGTCCTCGGCCATCTGGATCGTGCGCAGTGGCGTGCCCAGCAGCTTGACGCCGAACTCATCCAGCACGCCGGCCTCCGAGAGCGCCACGGCGAGGTTGAGGCCGGTCTGCCCGCCCAGCGTGGCGAGCAGGCCGTCGGGCCTCTCGCGCGCGATCACCCGCCGCAGCACCTCGACGGTGAGCGGCTCGATGTAGGTCACATCGGCCACGCCCTCGTCGGTCATGATCGTCGCTGGATTTGAGTTGACGAGGATGACGCGCTTGCCCTCCTCGCGCAGCGCGCGGCAGGCCTGGGTGCCGGCGTAGTCGAACTCGGCGGCCTGGCCGATGATGATCGGGCCGGAGCCGATGACGAGCACGCTGTGGATGTCGTCGCGCACGGGCATCTAGGGATTCTCCTGGCGGGCGGCGCCGAACTCGTAGATATCCACGTCAATCACCGGGCGATACCCGATGGCCTGGTAGATCTTGTTCGAGGTGGGGTTGGCGAGGTTGGTAAAGAGGAAGCAGAAGCGACGGCCCTGATCGAGCAGCAGTTGGCTCAGCGCGGCGGTGATGGCGCTGGCGTAGCCGTGGCCGCGCAGGCGCGGCGGCGTGTAGACCGGGCCGATGCGCATGCCGTTGGGTGTGGGGCCGCTGTGCCCGGCCAGCGAGACCGGCTTGCCCTCCGCCTCCCACAGACAGACGCCACGCGTCGTGAAGCCCAACGCCTCCGTCACCCAGGCGGCTACGTTTCCCGCCTCGCCCGGCACTGCCTCGGCAAAGAACGCCGCCAGCCACTCCTCAAGCAGAGGGCGGTCGGCCTCGGTCGCGCGCCGCAGCCTCCCCGGAACACCCACGACCGGAATCACCGTGTCGAGCTGGTAGATGCGCTCTTTCATCCCCGGCCGGAACGGCTCGCCGGTCAGCGACCGCCAGGCTTCGGCGAAGGCGAGGCTCTCGGCGGCTGGACCCAGCACGCCCGGCAGGGTATCACCATAGACCGCGCGCAGATCGTCTACCAGCCGATCTACGATATTCGCTGGAGCTGAAAGCGCGATCAGCGAGACGATCAGGTTGTACGGCGGCGTGCGCAGCGCAACGGCCCGCACCTCTGGTCCCTCCGTTATCAGCGCGAGATAGGGTGGCTCGCGATAGATGCCTGGCTGCGCGGCGAGCGTCGAGAGGAGGCCAATCGGCAGGCAGTGCGCCGCCTCGTTTCGCAGCAGATATGGCAGTGCGCGCCGCGCAAACTCGGCGACATCGGAGAGTCGGGCCACTTCCATGATGCTCACCTCACTCTCCTCTCTCCCCAGTCACGCCCGCCGGCTCAGCCATCATCGCCGAGGGCCGCCGGCCGCCACTGCCCCGCCGCCCGATTGCGCCGCGCACCAGCACGACGATCGTGCTCCCAACAACCAGCACCATCAGCGGATTGAAGGGGGTATCCATCCGTGCATACTGGCCGTAAGTCGCGGCGGAGGTGATGACCAGGCCGAAGAGCGTCGTCAGCGCCAGGCCACAAAGCAGCGTCACACGCTCATCGGGTTGGCGCCGCCGCCAGATGAACGCGATCAGCCACCCCAGCGCGATGACGGGGAAGCTTATCAGTACCGTTTGGACCCGCGCGGCTATCCAGTGCAGCGCAAGCAGCGGCGCGCCGAACCTGGCGCCAGACACGACCGGCTGGTGCGGCCTGGCGACCGTGACCGACTGGAAGATGACGGGGACGGTGCGCAGCGCGAACTCGGCTGGATGATGCAGAATGATCGCCTTGGCGTAGGTGCCACAGAGCGCGAAGTGGTGCTGCTGCAAGGCAGGATCGGCGGCCATGACGTGAAACGGATCATAGTCACCAGCGGCGACGTAGCGATTGACCTCGGCGGTAATGGCTGCGTATTCAGGTGGCGCCTCGTTCTGCATGCCATACTGCATCACTTTGCCTAGCAGATCAAGGTTCTGGTTGGCCGAGATGCCGGGCACGTCGTGCTGCGCCGCATTGACGAGGACATATGCGCCGCAGAGAGCGTAGAAGACGAGCAGAATGCTGAGCGCGTGGGGCAGCAGGCGCTTGAGCTGGTCGCGCTGCCACGCCACAACCAGCGCAAAGGCGATCAGCACCACACCGAAGAAGATCCACTCAGGCCGCGTCATGCCAGCAGCAAAGAGCAGTCCGCTGGCGAGCCAGAGCGACCGTGCGCGCGTCGTGAAGACGTACCAGGCGAGCGCCAGCGCGAACGCCACCAGCAGAAACAGCGTCAACGCTTCGCTGAGAATCGGCGCGACATAGGAAAGCAGCAGCACGTTGAGGGCGAGCGGCATGCTTACGACGAAGGCGAGCCATGCGCCGCGCAGCAAGATGCCCGCGAGCCCGTAGATCCCGACCACCGCCAGCACGTACAGCGCTGCCTGTGCCGCGCTGATGGCCGCCAGATTGCCAGAGCCAGCGATGACCTGGATCACCTCGATGAACATGGGGTAGACGGGCGTGCGTATATCGCCGACGAGGTGACCGCGGAAGACGGTGTGGCTCATGTGGAGGTAGTTGATGGAATCGGGATCGTGGGGCACCTTCGGCTGATTCGCGTAGTAGGCTGCCGCGACAAGGCCCGCGATGATTGCCAGCAGCACTGCGAAGGGTAGATAGCGTGCCCCTCGCCAATCCGTGCGCACCGCGCCGCCAATCTGGCGCACCGCAGCGTGCAGCTGCTCCATCCATGTCTGGTTCCCGCGCGTCTCGCTCATACCCGGCTCGTCCCGCGCGATCACATCGCACCTCCTACTTCAGCCATCCGTCTTTCATAACGGGAGGCGATGCGATGCGATAGGACCACTTCTCCGGCCGAGGCAAAGCCGGCCCGCTCGTAGTATGTGCGCAGCGCCGGGTTGCGTGCGTCGCAGTCCAGGCGCAGCAGTGGCTTTCCAGCGGCGCGGGCCTGCGCCTCGGCCCAGTCGAGCATGCGCCGGCCAACCGCACGCCCGGCAACGTCGCGGTGGACCATCAGGCCGTGAACGTAGGCGGCGTCGCCCGGCAGATCGGCCCACAGCTCTTCGGGATCCCACAGCAGCGTGAGTGTGCCAGCGGGGCGGCCGTCCAGCAGCGCCAGATAGACGACGCCCTCGCGCACGCGCTGGGCAACGATCTCGCGCAGCGGCTTCGGCGGCTGGCCGGGGTCAATGCCGCGTGAGCGCAGCCACGCACTCGCGCTCTCTTCGATCGCCACCAGCGTATCCACCTCGCTCGGCTTCGCCAGCCGGAT
>DASUBU010000176.1:0-4660 GCA_035763125.1 Ktedonobacterales bacterium | reverse complement strand
GCTCCGGCTCGCCTTCCGCCGCCAGCAGCAGACCGTAGACGTAGAGCGCCTTGGCCTCGGCGTAGGGGTGGGGCATCGCGCGAGCGAGCGCTAGCGCCTCCTCCAGCGCGGCCTTCGCCTCTGCCCCGCGCCCCAGTGCCGCGTGCACCTGCGCCTGGATGCGCAGCGCGTCCGCCAGCACCACGCGCTGGCCCCAGTTGCGCGCGCGTCCAGTGGCGTATCCGCTCACCTCTTCGGCTCCGTCCACATCTCCACCGACGAGGCGCGCCCAGGCCACCGGCGGATACAGCATGGTGACGGACAGCTTCTCCGCGCCGGGACTGTCGAGCAGGGGCGTCAGGCGTTCCAGGGCGCGCTCACCGCGGCCGGCGAGGATATCCACCTCCGCGAGCGTACACTGGAGATAGCGGATGGCCTGCGTGTCGTGCTTGCGCAACGCGACGGCCAGCGCCCTATCGGAATGAGCCTGCCCATCAGCCAACCTGCCCTGCGCGAAGGCCAGGCGGGCGAGACGCGCGGCAGGGTACGACGAGGCCCACGAATCGCTCACCTCGCCGATGATCTCGTCCGCCCGCTCGTAGTCCGCTCGCGCGCGGCTCCAGTCGCCCAGGTAGAACGCCTCCTGGCCGCGCCGGTAGGTCATGAACGAGATCTGCTCGGCATCCCCGATGCGCTCAGCCAGTGCCAGGGATCGCTGCACGCAGTCTAGCGCCTCACCGAAGGCACCGCGCTCGTCGTAGACGACCGCCAGATTATTCAGCGCCGAGCAGAGATTCCAGTGGTCGTTGGCCGCTTCGATCAAGCGGCACGCCTGTTGCAGCGCCACGGCGCCTTCGTCGAGCTTGCCCTGCTGACAGAGCGATATGGCCTGCCTACCCAGCGCCACCGCCTCCAGCCGCTCATCCCCGGCTTCGTGGGCCAGCTCGCGGGCGCGCCCGGCGGCCTCGCCCAAATCGCGGTAGCGATCGGCGGAGAAGTAGAGCTGCCCCAACCCGATATACAGGCTGGCGAGCCCGTGAGCCGGGAGGCCGCGCCCAGTCAGCTCATCCAGCAGCGCGGTCACCACAGGCAGGCCCTCCGACGTCGTGCCGCGCAGATTATGCAGCCAGGCGCTGGCTGCTCCCACCCGCGCCATGCCCTCCACGTCGCCGTTGGAGCGGTAGACGTCCAGCGCGCGCCCAAGCTCCTCGATGGCGAGGTCGTAGCGCCCGGTGGTGCGGAGCGTCTCGACCAGTTTTTCGCGCGCCCTCGCGGCGGCGATCCGGCGGCCCAGTGCATCCAACTGGCGGGCGAGACGCTGAAAGTGCGCCGCCGCTTCGGCGTGGGCGTGCATCGCCGCGGCACGGTCACCTGCCCGCTCAAGGTACACTACCTCGCGCGCCGGCTCGCCAGCCTGCGCGAAGTGGAATGCCAACGCTTCAACCGGCGGCTCGCCCGCACTCTGCTCGAGCACCTCCGCCGTCAGGTGGTGCAGGAGCGTGCGCCGCGTCGCGCTCAAGTCAGCCGCCACCACCTCGCGGATGAGGTCGTGGGCAAACTGGAAGGCGTCGTCGTCCTCGACGAGCAGCCGAGCGCGGCACGCGGATTCGACGGCCTGGAGCAGCGCACGTTGATCCCAGCCGAGCTTCTCGCCGAGCGGCAGCAGGGTGGAGCGCGCCACACGCCGCCCCACGATCGCCGCGGCACCCAGCAGTTCCGGCGCAGGCGCCGGCAGCGCAGCGATGCGCTGGCGAACCGTCTCCGCCACATCCCACGGCGTCCCCTGATCGCGCAACGTGGGATCACCTGCCGCACGCAACGCCAGCGCGCAACTCACCAGAAAGAAGGGCACCCCTTCGGACCGCCGCACCACTTCCGCGCGCAGCTCGTGCGCTGAGTCGCTGGCGCTCTCTGCGCGCGCTTCCTCCGCCAGCAAAGCGGTGACAAGCTCCGCCGCGTCACCCTCCGGCAGCGGACCAAGCTCGATCTTGCGCGCCAGCCCTTCGCGGGCCAGGTCGGCGAGCAGCGAGCCAAGCGGGCTGTGGGGCGGCGTCTCGGTGTCATGGTGGGCCCCGATGACCGAGAGTGGCGCAGCGGCTGGCAGGCGAACGAGCGCGGCGAGCAGATCGAGAGCGTCTTGCCCAGACCACTGGAGGTCGTCCAACGCCAGCAGCGTGCCGCGCGGCCCCGCAACGTTGCTCAGGTATGTCGCCAGCGCCTTGAAGATGAGGCGCCGCTCTTGTGCGGGCGGGACAGTCCACGCCGGCAGCGGGCTGCTCTCGGGCGTTAGCTCCGGCAGCAGGCGCACCAGCCAGGCGCAGCCATGCAGCGCGGCGCGCCGCTGGGCCGGCGACTGGGGTTCGATGTGCCGTTCGAGGGCGCCCAAGAGCGGCTCGAACGGCTCGTCACCACTGCGCCGGTGGCACCCCCCGGCGAGCACAGTCCACCCGGCGCCGGCGGCGCGCTGTGCCACTTCGTGGAGCAGGCGCGACTTGCCGATACCCGGCTCGCCGCTGAGGAGCAGCAATGGTCCGGCCGCGGCGAGGTGCACCGAGATGGCGCCCAGCTCGCCCGTGCGGCCGACGAATGGCGGCGCCGAGGCACGGTGGGGCCGCGATGGGACGTCTCCCGCTGAGGGCGTCTTGCCCGTCCCGCGCCCGCGCAGCGCCATCTCCAGCAGAGAGCGCTCGTCGGGCGAAAGCTCCAGCCCGGTGGCGAGCAGCGCAAACGTGTCTTTGCGCGGCCGGCGGTTAATTCCGCGCTCCAGGTCGCTGATCGCGCGAACGCTCAGTCCGGCGCGCTCTGCGAGTGCCGCCTGGGTGAGCCCTGCGGCCGTCCGGAAGCGCAACAGCAGGTCCCCAAAGGTCGGGACGGGCATCGCCGCCAAGGCTCGTATCCCTCTTTGAGCAAGACTTCTGGCCCCAGATTGGTATGGACGCGAAGGAATTTGGCGGTATTGTAGCACACCATGGCGCCAGCCTCTATCGGGCAGTCCCCAAATCATGTGCGTGAATATGTGGGTCCGGCGGCACATTCTTCCTGTTCATACCACCGCTCGCTATGTACACTGCGCGCCAGAACGCCGCGCTTGACGCGTGGGCATCTGCCGATCAAGCCTGTAGCCTAGCAATTACGAGGTATGCACGCATGAACCAAGAGCCGAATCAGCAGCCGTCGTATGGCCAGCCGTCGTATGGCCAGCCGTCGTACACCCCACCCCCACCGCCTCCTGGCCAGCAGTCTGGTGGCTCCGGCTACACTCCGCCGCCACCTGGCTACACGCCGCCCGCGAAGCCTCGTTCTCGCCGCCCGCTATTCATCATCGGCGGCATCGTCGCCGCGGTGCTCGTCGTCTGCATCGCCGGGGTCACTGCCATTGCACTGCTCGTCAACAACAGTCCGGCGAAATCCGTCTCACAGGCGTATTACCAGGCCATGGCGAGCCAGGACTACGCCAAGGCCTATTCGTATCTTGACTCTCAGATGACGCTGACCGTGGGCGGCAATAGCCAGACGCTTACTCAAGTGATCTTCACCCAGGCGGCCCAGGCCTACGACGCTCAGCGCGGCAAGATCAGCTCGTTCAGCATCACGGGTGTGAGCGTCAGCGCCTCCACCAGCTCGGGATCGAGCGGCAAGGTAACGGTCCACGTCACCCGCGGCTCGAAGTCGTACGACGTGCATCTCGACCTCACACAGGAAGGCAACGACTGGAAGATCTCCGCGTTCGACTCGCTCTGACGTTGTACGCTCTGTCGCGCTCTCGGTCGCCAGCCAAAGCCGCATGCCACGGTGCGGTAGGCACGCCCGCGCCCGGCTCCCCTGCGAAGGAGGCTCCTTATGCTGCACCTGGCTCTGACGTACACACCGGCGCTCGTAGCCGCGCTGGCGCGGCTGTTCGGCGATTGGGTCTACCCCGCCATCGGCTCGTGCTCGGTGTTCTGCGCGACCTACGCGTGTCAGGCCGGAACGTGCCTCGGCGCCGGTGGCTCGGCCGCTGGCTCCGGGGCGGCGGGCGCGGGTGCGGGGGGCAGCGGCGCTGGGGACAAAGGTGGCGGAGACTCTCCCCGCAAGCTCTTCCCCCTGCCAGGCGGCGGTTGGTTCGGGACCGACGGCCGAGTCCACTACGGCGCCGACGCGGATGTGAAGGTGAGCTACGACGGCGTCCCGATCGCCTCGGGCAAGGTCAACGTTGACGTGGACGCCGGAGCCGCGCCTGGCTCCGATCCCAGAGGCGACATCGTGGATCTCAACTGGAAAGCAAGCGCGAGCGGACAGGCCGGTCCCCTCCAGGGCTCCTATAGCACAGGAGGCCATGTGGGCGTGGGAATCGCGCCGCAGGTACAGAACGCCTACAGCGCCGGATATGGCGGGCAAACGAACTCGGGCAACTGGGCTCGCCAGTTTGTGAACTCCAACGACTGATGAGGAGCGTGCCATGGCCACCGCGATACTCTCCAGGACCAGCGTGCGGCGCATTCCGTGGGCGCTCATCGGCCGGATTGGATTGGCGCTCAGCGTCGTCACCTTCGCCTTCCAGCTGCCCTTCTTCCTCTCGCCGGGGCTCAGCACGGTCCTCTCGGAGCTCTCGCAGATGCTCCAGCTTTTCGCCGTGCTGTTGCTCGCGACCGTCTTCACCCGCACCGTTCGGATCAGCACCCTCGTGTCGTTCTGGTTCGCC
>DASUBU010000175.1:0-20248 GCA_035763125.1 Ktedonobacterales bacterium | reverse complement strand
AACAGGCTCTAGGTACCACCAGATCGATCAGCGGGGATAAGCGCCATGAAGACCATATTGCGCAGACTCCCGTCGGTGGCCTTTTCCAGGTTACGTAAGCACCCTTCTCGTACGAAGCCCAGCCGTTGTGCCACAGCTAAGCTGCGCTGATTCCGTTCATCAATCCGCATCATGACCCGATTGGCCCCTAGATGCCCAACTACAAAATCGAGCAGCAGCCGCAGCGCCTCGCCCATGTACCCGTGTCCCTCGGCAGAGGTGCGCAGCCAGTACCCGATTTCAAAAGAGGGAACGTCCCAGTCTTTCGGACGGACTATGATACTGCCTAAGAAGGACGAAGTCGCCTGGTCCCAGATGCCCACTTCCATCAATTGCCGCAGGATGAAATCGGCCCGGTAGTAGGCCAGCAGCCTTTGTGCGTCGGCTAGGCCCTGACACCGCTGCGGCCAGGAATCCCACACGCTCAGGCGGTCCCGTGATTCTTGTACCGCCTCAAAGAAGGCTTCCGCATCCTGCTCCGTATACGGACGGAGAATCACACGCGCTCCATGGAGCTGATCAAACAAGGGAATCAGGATGGGATGACGCGATGACGCCATGCGATGCTCCTGTCAATACGCCGCTCGCCGGCGAATCGTCTCGTGCGTAGCAGCCGTGTCAGTTCGTCCTCGCCCGTCCGGCGCACGCTGCGATTGCAGCGTGGTGTAGTCCGGCACCCGCTCAAGTCTCAGCGCCGCGCGCACTTCGGCGTGCTCGCGCAGGCGCACCTGCCGCTTCACGATTGGTCCAATCTTCGTAGCGCATCAGACACCTCGATCGCCAGCAGCGTCGGCTGCGCGAGCGTGTGCTGGGAGAACGGGCTGCGATACCGCGGCACGGCTGCTTCAGCGACTTCTCGTGCGATACGGGCAAACTGAACGACTCCGATTTCGGCCATACGGCACCACCTGATGTTCTCGCTCGCTCTGCGAGCTCCGGGGTGTCACCAAAGCCAAAAATATCTTAGATAACCGCGTGACGTGCCCAGGCTCCCCCGCTCCTCCTTCCCTCGCACCGTCTCTGGGGTGTCCCAAGTATCCAGATCGTCCGTGCACCCTTCGACACTGTCCATCCGTGATCAACTGGCTCGACTACTGGTCCGACTCGGATGCGGCAGCAGTCTCCTCAAGCTCGCCAAGCGTGAACACCTCAGGCAGGCGCGTCTCCCATACCTCATAGAGAGCACCTGCGCCCAAGGAAGCAAATGTAAGCTCCCGAGCGGTGCGGAGGTGGTCTGCACTCTCCCAGACAGAGACAGCCACGATTCTCCCATTCACTGCGTCCTCGAAATCGCCCAGTTGTAACAGGCCCGGCTGTGCCCGGAGGGCCGCGCCCACCCGGCTGATCCATCTCAACAGGTCTTGGCGATACTCAGGCTTTGGGTAGTGGAACGCTATGAAGAGGTAGCGCACTGCAATTCTCCTTCCGAACGCATGCCGTCTGCCAGCCGACCAGCGCCAACAGCGTGTAGACGCGCGCCGCACGGCGGCAGCGGCACGCACCAGGCTTGCCATGGACTCTGAGCCAACCGCAGCACACTCAGCATGCCAGGATCGCGATGGCGGCAGGCGCTGAGGTCGAGGAGTCGCGACACCTCGCGCATAGGGAGCAGCGAATGGTCCCTCACTCGGGCGCAAGGTTGGCGCCTGAGCAGGCGAGCGGACGTAGCACTCTCGCGCCTGAGCGAGCGGACGCTTATGCTGCTAAACTATCACCGGGAAAGCCCCGGCACGGATGGACCTCGTACACCAAGACTTCAGCCTTGATGCTGGGATCCTCGTCCATGATCGTGCGGGTCTCCTCCACGCTGGTCGCGAAGATCCCAATGCCTCTGACGTCGCTGTCGTCGGTGACCGGGCACACGATAGACAGTACCCCCGCAGCACGCAGGGTGTGATTGCGGCGGCCATGTTCCCAGATGATCTGCTGTGCGCCTGGTTGGGTGTACTGGGGGCCAACGTGCAAGATAACGAGGCAGTATTCCCTTGCCTTGGCGCGCATCTGCTGCATGTATGCATCTGTAATGGTGGGCTGCATGTGACGATCCTCTTTCTTATGACGCGGCTACTACCCTCAGCCGGCGGCTAGGGAGGAGCCTACCTGTGGGCACTATGCGTGCGCTGGACCACCCAGCGAAGCGGCGCCGCCACTGTATAGAAGGCGGTCCGCATGCCGGCGTTGTACCAGATGTTCGGCACATAGGCCCATTGAACCCGCCGATCGAGGCACACCACGTCGATTTGGACGTCGCTGTCCACGTCGAAGCGCCGCGCCAGCGCCTTGAGCGTGTGCCGCCAGACACTGTCTTCGAAGCGGAAGCCGCCGCAGCGCATGATCACCTCGAACACCGGGTCGCCCGCGCGCAGCAGCATCTGCACTTGCGCGGCGACGGTCTGATGACCGTCATCGCGGTCCGCACTGAAGGTGATCCAGCTGGCGTACATGTGGCCCTGCGGGGTCATCAGCGTGAAGGACTCGTCGTCGGCGTAGAGCACCAGCATGCCGGTGTCGAGCGGCAAGCCGGCCCGCAGGTTGAGCAGCGCCACCTCGCCCGGCGCGATCCCGCGCGGCGAGGCGTAAAAGCGCTGCCCCGCGGGCCAGAAGCGTGGGAACTCGGCCTTCCACACGCGCACGACCTCGGCGGGCGTCAGTTCGGCGCGCCCATGAAGCCGGGTGCGAAAGGTCTTCTTCCAGAGCTGGCCGAAGCCTTGCAGCGGGCCGACGACCCGATGACCCTCGACGTTCAAGTTCACCGCCTCGCGCGGCATCGTGCCGACGCTCAGCTTGGTGGTCGCGAGGTTCGCCCAATAAGCGGCGTCACGTGCCGGCGGGTGCGCGGGCTTGTCAGTGGGTTGTGGAACAGGCGGGGTCATGATCTCTTCTCTTTTCACAGGCACAGCACTATAGGCGACCATCCCGTGCACACTCAGCGCCCCACCCCAGCCTCGGCCTCCAACACTCCGCGCGCGTGCTGGCGGCCTCCCGTTTCGGCGCCTGCCCGCGCGCACCCGCTCGCATGCCATGCCCACCACGATGGCGAGCAGCAGGGGCAACGACCCCTGGAGACCCAGCCGATCAGCCTGTTCGTCCAGTTACCGAGCCGATCTGCGCGAATGTGCCTGCTGTGCCGCTACCCTGCTGACAGACGAGCGCGTGGTGCGCCGGGAGTGCTTTCGCCTTGGCTCGAACGCAGCAGACGCCGGGCGGTCAGCGCCAGCCAGAACCACCCAATACTGATCTGGGCAAGCTCGATGAGCCCGGTCGGCAACGAGAACGTGCCGTTCTCAGCCAGCGGCGCAGCTACGAGACTGAGCACCGAGATCAACAGGATCAGCGCACCGGTGATCCGCGAGTACGTCGCCCAACCGCGGTTCTGCGGCTCGGCGGCGAAGCGGTAGGCCAGCACGAAGCATGCAGCGGGGAGCACGATGTTAAAGAGCACCAGCCCGTTGATTCCATGTGCATACCCATGCCAGGTCTGGGGGTCACCCTTGAGGGGAGCGCCAGGTGGATACCCCCTGCCAGGGTCGGTCACAAACACTCCGGCTGCCACAAGACCCAACCCTAACAACCCGATCAGCAGCGGTCCCCAGACCGACGCCCGGCCGGTGCGCCAGATGCGCCGCAGGCCGACCGCCAGGCCGATGCACAGCACCCCACAGACAAGGAAGTTGGCGATCTGCTCCCAACCTTGATCGCTCAGCTCCAGATCGCTCCAATAGTTCCGCCAGGCGCTGAAGCCCGGTCGGGTCGCGCCCTCGATGAGCAGCACTAGGATAAACAGCAGCGGCGCGACCACGCCGCCCGTGAGCAGCCAGCGCGTTGCCCTGTCCGCTTGCGCCGCGTTGCCCTCTCGACCTCCTGTCGCGGTGACCAATGATTTCTCGTGCGGTGCCATGGTTCCTGCTCCCTCCTGACGGAGTGGCTGGCAGCGGTGCAGCGGTATCGCTAGACGCTGCCGGTACTTCAGATACGTCAAGTGTGCCAGCAGATATGGTGCGTGTCCTCAGTCTGGAGATGGATGACGGCATAGACTAGAGGCGGAAATCCATGCTCTCCTTGGCCACGCACTGCTGAGGGTGAGGTGAAGGGGGAACAGCGCGGACAGACTCGGGCGGGCGCGGCTGCTCGTGGCGCGGCACCTCTCGCTACCTCTCGCTGCCGCTCACCTTGTCTACGCGGCCTCTCAACTCACCTGTCGTCGCTCAAGGCGGGTCTTGGAAACCAAGAGCTGGGCCAGAGCGTTTGGTCTGCAGCGAGGTCCCCCTCGGCCACGAGCGCGCACACGTAGCTCAGGGAGAACCGTCAGCATCGGCGTTTGCATGGTGCCTCTCGCGCACATTTGTGTTACACTGTTACGTAACGAGGAGTAACGTAACACAGTTACGCAAAGGTGTCAAGATGGGCCGACCGCGAGCGTATGATGAACGCGTGGCGAGCGTACTGCTCGAAGCCGCTGAGCGCATCGTCGAGGCGGAGGGGTTAGACGCGCTCTCCGTCCGGCGCGTTGCCAACGAGATAGCTGTCACCACCCGAGCCGTTTACAGTCTGTTTGGCTCGAAGGATGGACTCGTCGTTGCGCTCGGCGCACGAGCCTTCGACCTGCTCAGAGCAGCAATCGATGCCCTACCAACGACGAGCGATCCGGCTGGCGACTTGGTTGAGGCGGGAGTCCGGGTCTTTCGTCGCTTCGCATTGGACCATCCGGCGCTCCTTCGGATTGGCGTGTTGCACACAGGAATGTCACCCGAACTCGCCCGCCAGTTCCGCGGTGCTGCCGACCATGCCCTCGATGGCTTGAGGGGCAGAATCGTGCGGCTTGCCGATCATGGCGAACTTGGGCCGCGTGGAGTAGATGATGCGACCTGCGCGTTCCACGCCTTGTGTGAGGGGTTGGCTGCTCTCGAGTTGCGTAGTGCACTTTCCCAGGGCAAGGCGGAGTGGATCTGGCGTGACGCGTTGAGTGCGCTCGTTGCGGGATGGCGTGCCGCCTGAGCAGGACGCGCAAAATCAGGGGTGTGTATACTCTGGCCAAGACGACGGGAGCTACCACGCGATAGGAAGGAGCAGAGCAGGTGGCGATTCGGCTGCTTTCCACGACGGGAATTGCGCGCATCGACGCTACCCTGCTGGCGTTCATCGAACTCCTTGATGTTTCGCTGCCCAGGCACATCCGGGCCTGCTACCTGGGTGGGAGCTATAGTGATGGGTCGGCGGTAGGCCAGGATCGCTCTCCCAATTCGAGCGACCTCGACGTCTACGTCATCTTTCGCGGCACGCTCTCAGCAGAAGCGCTCGCCACCTTCCAGCGAGTGCTCGGCGCCTGTCGCCTCCATAGTCCAGTGGTCCTCGACGTCCAAGCCTACAGCGAAGACGATTTGGTGCGGCCGCCTCGACCGGGATCAAAACAATCCAGCTTTGTGAACGCGCTGATCAGGAGCGCGGGCGACCCGCTCTTTGGCGATGATGTGCGCGGGGAACTGCCTGCGGTGCCACTAGCACGATTCATGCTCGATGTGCTGGAGTCCGGTGTCTACCATCTAGGAATTCCGCGCCAACGGTCGGAATTGTCCTATCCATTGCCGTCGCCCTTGGAGCCTCCGCTTACCTATCCCGACTTCGCTGGCGAGTTTTACGGCTATGACGTGGTACCAGCGCGCCCCGCTGCGCCAGGTGGCACCCGCGTGCTCGTGGACATCGGGATGTGGATCGGAACGGTGCTGCTGGCTGCAGAGACTGCGCGCTACGCCACCACGAAGAGCCAGTGTGCACAAGGGTGCCGCGAGCACTTACCCCATGACGAACGGGCGCAGCTCGTCGTAGCCCTCTACGACACCTGCAAGCAGAAGTGGGCCTATGCAGTACCCACGCAGGAACAAGAGCGCGAGCGCCTGCGCAGATGGTGTGCGAGCCTGCTGGAATTGGAGAACGCGTATCTCTCTCTCTGTCGGCGACACGTGCTCGCCCAGTTGCAGACAGGGGGTCCCTTTGAACAGGAGCAGGCGGCCCACATCTTGCACAGCGTGATCTATCGAGATGCTGAGGTGCGGGCTGCGCTCGCGGACCTGGAACTGAGCCCCAGCGCGCCAGTGCGAGCGGCTGCTCGTCAGGCACTGACGCGCACGATCGCTCCACATACATGAGATCAGGGCCAGCATCGGCCTGGCCGTACCCCACATCGAGATTGGCTGCGCCGGTCAATTCCGGCGCTCTTGGCGAGCGGGCTGTGACTAAGTGTCGCTGCAGTAC
This sequence comes from Ktedonobacterales bacterium, assembly GCA_035763125.1. Lineage (GTDB taxonomy): Bacteria > Chloroflexota > Ktedonobacteria > Ktedonobacterales > JADMIN01 > SMAG-U1939. The sequence goes on along the minus strand of DASUBU010000175.1, from coordinate 13,960 downwards.
TAACAACTTGATCTGCCCTCGACTCGCCTCCGCAGCGGAGAGGAATCGGGGGCGAGGATGTCATGCGCCGGGGGTGGCGACCATGCCGCCGGAGCCCTCGTGGCGGCGCTCCGTCTCCGGCTGAGGGGCCGGACGCAGCGTGCGGAAGCTGGGGCCGCCCTCCAGCGCGTTGGTCAGCACGTCGCGCGCGTCGTCCACGGCGATGAACGTCATCTCGTTGCGCAGGTCCTCAGGCAGCTCGTCCAGGTCGGGGGCGTTGCGCTCGGGGAAGATGACGGTCATGATGCCGGCGCGATGGGCCGCCAGCACCTTCTCCTTCAGCCCACCAATCGGCAGCACCTTGCCGCGCAGGCTGATCTCGCCGGTCATCGCCACGTCTGAGCGGGCGCGCAGGCCGCGGGCCAGCGAGACAATCGCCGTCATGATGGTGACGCCCGCCGAGGGGCCGTCTTTGGGGATCGCGCCGGCTGGCACATGGATGTGCACGCTGTTGTCCTCGAAGAGGCGCGGGTCAATGCCGAGCGAGCCGGAGTTGGAGCGCACGTAGGTCAGCGCCGTCATGGCCGACTCTTTCATCACGTCGCCAAGCTGCCCCGTCAGTGTGAGCTGCGGCTCGCGGCTGCGCATCATGGCCGCCTCGATGAAGATGATATCGCCGCCGACGGGTGTCCAGACCATGCCGGTGACGACGCCGGGACGGTCAATGCGCTCGGCGGCCTCGGCGAAGAAGCGCTGGCGGCCGAGCAGCTCGCGCACCATCGCTGGCGTGACGGCGATCGGCCCGCTCTGCCCCTCGGAGAGGCGCTTGGCCAGCTTGCGCAGAACGGTGCCCAGCTCGCGCTCGAGATTGCGGACACCGGCCTCGCGCGTGTAGTCATTGACAATCGTCGAGATCGCCTCGTCGCTCAGGTTGACCTCGTCGGCGCGCAGGCCGTTGGCGGCGAGCTGCTTGGGGAAGAGGAAGCGCCGCGCGATATGCACCTTCTGTTCCTCGGTGTAGCCGGTCAGCTCCAGCACTTCCATACGGTCGCGCAGTGGCGCCGGGATCGGATCGAGCGCGTTGGCGGTGGCGATGAACATGACCTTCGAGAGGTCGAAGGGCAGATCGAGGTAGTTGTCGCGGAAGGCGTGATTCTGCTCGGGGTCAAGCACCTCCAGCAGCGCCGAGGAGGGATCGCCGCGCCAGTCGGCGCCGACTTTATCCACCTCGTCGAGCATGAAGACGGGGTCGTTGGAGCCGGCACGGCGCAGCGAGGCGATGATGCGCCCCGGCAGCGCGCCGATGTAGGTGCGGCGGTGGCCGCGAATCTCGGCCTCGTCGTGGATGCCGCCCAGTGAGAGGCGCACGAACTGGCGCCCTAGCGCGCGAGCGATGGAGTGGCCCAGCGATGTCTTGCCGACGCCCGGCGGCCCCACAAAGCACAAGATCGGCTCGCGTGTGGTGGGTACGTCGGTGCCGGGGCCGCCTGTCTCGGTGCCCTGGCGCAGCTCTTTGAGCCGCCGCACCGCGAGATACTCGACGATGCGATCCTTGATCTTGTCGAGGTCGTAGTGGTCCTCGTCGAGCACCTGGCGGGCAAACGGCACGTCAATCGGTTTGCCCGTGCTCTTGTTCCAGGGCAGCGAGACGAGCGTATCGAGATAGGTGCGGATGATGGAGAACTCGGGCGAGGCGGAGGAAATCTTCTCCAGGCGCGAGAGCTCGCGGCGGGCCTCGGTCAGTGCCTCTTCGGGCATGCCGGCCGCTTCGATCTGCTCGCGGAGCTGGTTGACGGTGGCGATGTCGTCGCTCTCTTCGCCGAGCTCTTTCTGGATCGCCTTGAGCTGCTCACGCAGGAAGTACTCGCGCTGGGCCTTGCCCATCTCTTCCTGCGCCTGGTTCTGGATCTTCTTGCCAAGCTCGAGCAACTCCAGCTCGCGGCCGAGGAAGGTGACCACCTTCTCCAGCTTCTCACGCACGGAGTCGAGCTCCAGCAGCTCCTGGCGCAGCGCGAGATCCATCTGCACGGTGCTGGCGATCAGATAGACCACCTGGCGCGCATCGTCCAGGTTCATCGCGGTGAGCGCCAACTGATCGGGCAGGTACTGTACGAGATTGACGAGCCGCTGGAAGAGGTCAATCGCGGTGCGCTTGAGTGCCTCCACCTCGATATCGCCCTCGGCGGCCGCCTCCGGCAGCACACGGCAGCGCGCCTTCAAGAACGGCTCCTCGGCGGTCCACTGCTCGATCTCGATGCGCTCGAGGCCCTGCACGATGATGCGTACGCCATCAGGGACGCGCAACAGGCGCGCGATACGAGCGACGGTGCCGACGCGGAAGCAGTCGTCAGGGCCGGCCTCGTCAACCTCGGCGTCCTTCTGCGCGACCAGGCCGACCAGCCGCGGCCCGCGCATCGCTTCGTCAATCAAGCGCACCGAGCGCTCGCGCCCAACGCCGAGCGGAGTGACGGCGAAGGGATAGACGACGGTGTCCTTGAGCGGCAGGATAGGCAGCTCGGCTGGCAGCTCCAGCCGCTCTTCCTCCTCGCTCTCGCCATCGCTGGTACGCGCGGCCGGCTCGGCATGCGCGGCGGGTACGACGACCGGCTCCGGCTCCGGCTCCTCGCGTTCAGCCTCCGGCTCCGGTGGGCCGTCGGGCGCCTCAGTCGTCGGCTCGGCTGGCGCATCGCGCGGCGGCGATTCGTCGGCGGGACTGCTGGGCGCAGCGGGGTCGCCAGGCTCGCCGGAGCCGGAGGGGCCACCGAGGGCCCCGAGGTCGCTGGGGTTGGCGGGACTGCTGGGATCGGCGAAGTGCTCGCGGTCATCACGCTCGGGCGCGTCGTCGAACATCAGAGCTCTCTCTTCCACGCGGACTGTGAAGTGGCAGGCGGCGCCAGCGCCGGATCGCTGCCGCCGTCGGCGGAGATGGCGTTGAGTCGCGTCGAGTCGCCCATCGAGGCGGTTCCGTGGTCCTCAGCGGCCCGCACGCCACCAGTGTCGCTCGCGACGGCCTTCGGCAGCCGCAGCTTGAGGAAGCCGTGGTCGTACGTCACCGCGGCGCCATCACGCTCGACAGGGGCCGGCAAGCGGAACTCAGCACGAAACGGGCCGTAATGCACCTGTGCTTCGTGGTAGCAGAGACAATCGTCCCGCTCGGCGTCGTCGTCGCGGCGGCCGGCCACCACCAGACCATTGTCATAGACGGTGATCTCGACCTGCTCCTCACGTACGCCGGCCAGCTCGAGCTTGACGACGATGGCGTCGGTCGTCTCGTGGATGTCGGCGGCCGGCCGCCACGCGGCGGCCTGTTGGAGCAGTGCATAGCGGCGCCCCTGGCCGAGCAGCTCCTCGCGCAGCTCACCGTAGTGCCGTTCGAGGCTCTGTGCCGCGTTTCCAAACGCATAGCTATCGGTGACGTAGCGCACTCGCATACGCGGGCTCCCTCGCTCTCCGGCTGGCCGAGCGCGTCTCGCGCCACACCGGCTGGGGCGGCGCCCACCCAGGGAGGGGCGCCGCGACGGATCGCCGGGTGCTGCCACCTGTACAGCAGCACAGCGGCCGCCTAGGCCAAGGTCGTGGGCAGGTCCACCTCGCCATCAGCGAGCGCCTGTTGGCAGGCGGCACACAGGTATTGGTACTCTGAACGGTCTTCGAGCGCGTCGCCCTCTACCAGAGCGGCATCTTCCTTGCGCGTGGGGCGCCCGCAGCGAGCGCAGGCAACGTACTCGGCATGGCCGAGCGAACGGTATGTGCCGACCTCGTCTTCTTCCACGATGTCCCTCCTGCCGGTGTGATGAGCGGCGTGATGCGCTCCCGTGCGCGGGCGGCTTGCCGATCAGCTCAGCCGGCCGCGCCCACAGGGCGCAGCTTATTGGGCACCACGCATTATGCCACGAATGGGCGTCTTGCCGCAAGCAGCCGCCGTGGCTCGCGCCGCCCGGGGCAGGAGGATCCGAGCATATCCTGGACGAATCGGCGTGATAGCTGCCCAAGCTGTGCCGCGGGGAGTACAATGGGGTGCGTCTCGCGGACCTCGCAATTCGTGCAGACTCTGATTGGCCGCGCATGCTGTCCTCGCTGGACTCGCTGGACTCGCTGCTGGATGGAGGAGTGCGCCGTTGGAGGATGTTGCAGTTGCCACCACGCTGTCCACGCATCGTTTGGCGCGCGTCGCGGCGAGTGGGCTGGCTGTGGCGGCGCCAGTCGCGGCGCTGATCGCCTTCATCGGCGCGCTCAGCCGTCCCACGCCGGACTTCGCCTCACTCTATGCCGCCGTTCAGACAGCCGCCGCCGATCCCGCCGCCAACGTCTACGACTATGCCCTCCTTACGCGAGTCAATGCCGCACACGCATTCGCCCCGGCGGGCTTTTCGCCGTTCGCCTGCCCACCGGCGGCGCTGCTGGCCGCCCGCCCGCTGAGCTGGCTGCCATACGAGCTGGCGCGCGGCGTCTGGCTGGCGCTCCTCTACCTCGCGGTGCTCGGCGCCGCGGTCTGCCTGGCGCATGCGCTGGCTGTCGTGCTGGAGCGCCGTCCCCCTGGCAGCCTCCCTCCCGCGTTGACCGCGCCAGTGATGCCGCTCGGACGGTTGCGCGTCCCCGCGCTGCCGTTCGCACTCGCCGCTGGGATGCTGCTGCTGGCACTGCCGCTGGCAGACACGGCGACCGGAGGCCAGCCGACCATCGTGAGTGTCTTCCTGCTGGCGCTGGCGCTCGATCTGGCGGTGTATGGCCGAGAGGTAGCGGCGGGCGTCGCGCTGGCGCTGGCGAGCGTACTGCCGGTGGTCGTCGCCGGCGCTGTGCCTATCCCGATAGCGGCGCTGCTGGCTCTCTATGCCCTGCTGCTCGGCGCTCGCGCACTGGCGGCGGCGGGGCTGCTCGGTGCGCTCGTCGTCGTTGTGGCGCCGCTGGCTGCCGTGCCCGGCGCCTCATACGCGCGTCTTGCCGCCGCGCGGAGCCTGCTGACCGGCACCTTCGGGGCCAGCGCGCAGAATACCTCGCTGCACGGGTTGGTCGCCCACCTGCTGGTCATCAGCGAGCATACCGGCACCCCCACCTTCCAGCAGGGCATCCGGGTGGTGGTGATGCTGCGCGCGGGGCTGCTGGCGCTGACGCTGGTGGCGCTGCTGGCGCCCGCCGTGATGGTCTGGCGCGCGCGGGCGAGCAGGCGGGCGCGGCATGGGCTGCTCGCGCCCGCGCTGGCGGGCCTGCTGGCGACCTACGCGGTCGCCGCGCCGTTGGTGTGGCCGTGGGAGTCAAGCGTGATCTCGTTTGCCGGCTTGCTGCTGGTCGGCTGGGCCGCACCGTGGGGCTTCGCTGGTGGCCGCGGGGTCGCCTGGGCGACGGGGGGAGTTGCCGCGCTCGGTCTGGTGCTGGTGGGCCTGGCGGGGCTGCTGCACGTTGACGGCCTCGATCTCCCGCAGGGTCAGCCGGCCTATGCGCTTGCCTTGCTGCGGCCCGCAGGCGCGCTGCTGATCTGGCTGGCCGCGCTGGTCGCGCTGGCGGCTTGCGCGGCCGCGTACGTGCGGATCGGCACGGCTCAGGCGGAGGCCGGCAAGGCGTAGACGCGCAGCATCCCCTGGACGCTGCCTACCACCACGGCATTGCCCACGATTGCCACGCCGCCCCACTGGGGCCCGCCGAGCGGCGCGCTCCAGACCACGCGGCCGGTCGCGACGTCATAGCCTTTCAGCACGCCCGTCTCGGCGACGAAGAGCACGTCGTGGCTGATGGCCGAGGCGGCGACCACCTGGCCGGACGTGCAGACGCGCCACAGGGGTGAGCCGCTGCGCGCGTCCAGCGCCCACAGCGCAGCGCGGCAGGCGCCGTCGAGCGTTGGCCCGCCGGCGACGAATACGCGCCCGTCGCTGTAAGTGGGCGGTTGATAGACGCCAGCGGTGCCCAGATAGCCAGCGCCGCTGATGCGCGTGGACCACACGAGCCGGGGCGCGCTGCCCGCGCTAGCCGGCGGCGCGACGCCGTAGACCACGCCGTACTTGTTGCCCGCCACCACATACTGCCGGCCGTCTAGCAGATAGCTGACGGCGCCCTGGCCAAAGTCGCAGTCGCAGCTATCGTTGTGCAGTGCCTGGTACTGCCAGATCGGCGTGCCGGTGTTCCAGTCGAGCGCGACGATCGCGTCTTCGAGCGCCGGCACCTTTGTGCCCTCGCAGGGATTGGCAGTGGTGACGATCACTTGGCCGGCGGTGGGAATGGCGGTGAGCGACGACCAGACGCCGCCGCCCAGCTCGCCTGCCGGGACCATATCGCGGCGCCAGATGGTCGCGCCGGTGGCTGGGTCGAGGGCGAAAGCCGCGCCGCGTATGCAGGGGTTATCTTCGTGCGAGGCCAGCCCGATGTAGAGCTTGCCGTTGGCCAGCAGCGGTGAGCTCCAGATGAAGGCGCCGTGCGCGGGGTCGCCAAGCTGCACATTCCACACCCCGTGCCCGTCGCGCGTATCTACCGCGTAGACGCGGGCGTCGGGTGTGCCGTAGTAGGCCATGTGGGCCGCTGGATCCACCGCGACCGATGAGCTCAGCACGGCGCCGTAGGCGTTGGGGAGATTGTCGAAGTGCCACAGCGCCTTGCCGGTTGTCAGATCGAAGGCGTAGAGCGACTTATTGTTGACCGCGTAGACGACGTTGCCGACGATGGCCGGCGTGGAGGCGAACTCCCCCAGCGGCCCGAATTGCCAGCGGAGGGCCAGGCGACCGATGTTGGCCGTGCTGATGCCAGCGTAGGGGTTGGCGCCAGTGCCGGCCAGGTCGTAGCGGTATTGCGTCCAGTCGCCGCTGGCTGGCACGCCGCCGATCGCGCCGGTTGCCGTGGCGGCGTCGGAGCGTAGCGCGCCGCTCAGAGCACCGATCAGCGCCAGCGCCACCAGTGCCGCCGCTGTTGCCCACGTCACGCGGCTCCACATCTCTCGCCCCGCTTGGCCCTCTCGTCCGCCTCGTGCCATCGTTGCCCTCTCATCATCCGCATCGCGCTCCCGCACCCTGCCTCAAGTCGGGGCCGCCCGCGCTTGGGAATCATGCTGCTGGCGACCACTACGCTCGACGCAGGTAAGCCGTCGCGCAGAGTGTAGCATGAGCGTGGAGTGCGGGGTGAGCAAGGATGACCGATTCCCGAGCTTTCAATTGACGGCCTCAAAAGGGGTATGCTACAGTTCGTATACCGAGGATTAGGTAGCGCGGTATGGGTGCGGCGCGCATGCGCATTGGGAACAGCGCTGGCTGTCGCTCGGGGCGCGTGTTGGACCGCCACGGAACAGCGAGGGTGCTCTCCATGCTCGTGCAGCGCCTCACGAAATGGCTCACCAATCTCCTCGCGCGCGTCACCATGCGACGGCACCCAACGGGCCTCTCTCAGTCCGGCGCCGGCCACAGCGGCCGGTCAGCGGCCGGCTCACGCGCCCAGCAGGCAGGAAGCTGGCTCGACGACGCGCGGCGCCTGCGTCCCCCGCGCTCGGCGCTCGCCACGGTTGATCCGCCGCATGCCCAGGATGGCACGCCACGCGAAGGGTACGTCCGGCCAGCTGAGCGTCTGATCGGCCGCTCCGCCATGCCCACTCATCCGCTCAAGCCAGCGAACGCCACGCCGCAGAATCCACCGCAGCCACCCAAGCGCCTCCCCGCGCCAAGCGCCCCCCAGCAGCCGGCGGTCGCCTCCGTTCCTTCCGGCGATCGGGCCGCGGAAGGCGCTACGGCAGATGGCCAGGCGGGCCGCCGCCTGATGTCGCTGAAATATCTAGTGCGCATCGGTCTCTACAACGAGGGCTTTCCCCCAGGCACTCTGCCCGAGCAGTACCACCGCAGCGTCAGCGGCGATGGTGACGAGGACGTGAGCGAGTAGCGCGGGCGGTCAGCGCGCTCTGGGCGCCAGCGTGAGCGCCAGCGCATAGGCCTCGCGTCGTGTCAGCCCCAGCTCCTTCGCCACGCGCGCCGCCGCTTCGCGCGTGCCGATGCCTTCCGTCAGCAGCGCCGCCAATCGCGTGCGTGCGCGCTCCTCCAGGCTGACGCCTTCCGCTGCCCCCGGCGCCTCCTCCACCTCCATGCCGCCGGCCTCGCCCGATGGCGCTCCGGCCACCACCAGCGTGAATTCCCCGCGCGGCTCAGTGGCCCCTGCCGCGTAGTGCGCCTGGATGGCCGAGATTGGGCCGCGCAGCCACTCTTCGTGCAGCTTGGTGAGCTCGCGAGCGGCGGCCATCTGGCGGTCGCCCAGCACCGCGCGCAGGTCGGCCAGCGTCGCGCGCAGCCGGTGCGGCGCCTCGTAGAGCACGAGCGTCTGGGGGGCCGTCCGCACACGAGCGAGCGCCGCCCGGCGCTCGGCGGACTTGCGCGGCAGGAAGCCCAGGAACGTGAATGTGTCGGTGGACAGGCCGGAGGCTACCAGCGCGCTGATCGCCGCGGCCGGGCCGGGGATCGGGACGACGGGGTAGCCCGCGGCGATGGCGTCGCGGACGAGATCCTGCCCTGGATCGGAGAGCGCGGGGGTGCCGGCATCGGAGACTAGCGCCACATCGCCCGCCGCCAGCGCGGCCACTAGCGCCTCGCGCCGGGCGATGTGGCTATGTTCGTGGTAGCTCGTCAGCGGCGTCGCGATGCCGAAGTGCGTGAGCAGCTTGCGCGTCTGGCGGGTGTCTTCGGCGGCGATCAGCGGCACCTCGCGTAGCACGCGCAGCGCCCGCAGGGTAATGTCTTCGAGGTTGCCGATCGGCGTCGCGACCAGATAGAGCGTGCCCACAGCCGTCACGTCCACAGGTCGGTGTCGAGCACGACGGTGAACGGGCCGTCGTTGACCAGCTCGACCGCCATCTCGGCGCCGAAGCGGCCGCCCTGCACCGGCACGCCGAGTGCCCGCAGCGCCTCTTGCACCTGCTCGACAAGTGGCGCGGCGACCTCCGGCGGGGCGGCGGTCGTGAAGCCGGGACGGCGTCCGCGCCGCATATCGGCGTAGAGCGTGAATTGCGAGATGACCAGCGCGCCACCGCCGATATCCAGCAGTGAGCGGTTGATCTTGCCCTGCTCGTCGCTGAAGATGCGCAGGTTGGCGATCTTCTCGGCCAGCAATTGCGCCTGCGGCGCGCCGTCACCCGGGCCAACGCCCACCAGCACCACCAGCCCCGGCGCGGGATCGAGGCTCCCCACCGTCTCTCCCGCCACCGAAACACGGCCGCGCGTGGCCCGCTGAAGCACGGCGCGCACGGGCTAGTCGCCCTTCGCAGGCGTCGTGGATCCCCCGGCGCTGGCCTTCGACTCGCTGCCGGTGGTCTCGCTGCCCTTGGCCGCGGTATCCTTGGCCGCGGTGTCCTTGCCATCACTCGCCGCGGCGGGTGTCGTCGCGGCGCTGGCGTCGCCGCTTGCGGAGCGGTTATCGGTCTTATAGAATCCCCCGCCTTTGAAGACCAGGCCGACGGGGTAGATTACACGATGGACGGGGCCGCCGCACACCGGGCAGAGGGCGATCGGTTCGTCGGTGATCTTCTGCCACTCCTCGAAGCGATTCCCACACGCATCACAGACATAGTCATAGGTCGGCATAGCGCGAACAGCACCTCCTGTTCTCCGGGCCGAAGGATGCACAGCGAGCGTCATGTGCGGAAGGCGTCTACGTTACCGGCATGGTGGCCGGCGAGTATATCCTCGTGCGTGCGCATTGCGACAGCTGAGCACTATTTAAGAGTATATCATCATGCTAGGTGGATGAGGCCAGCCATCAGGCCAGGGCGGGGTGTTGCATCGCAGCGCACCGCGGGCACCGCCCCGGGATGCTACTGGCTGCCGCTGGGTGCCGGGCTTGCCAGGTGCGCGGGCAATGGGAGCTCCAGGCGCCACGTCTCGAACCACAGGTTCCACTGTCCCGCCGGTGCCTTGTAGGCATAGACGATGTAGCCGCGGCGGGCCCAGTGGAGCAGGAAAGCACGGTCGAACCCGCCCAAGACGGACTCTGGCACAGCTTCGATGCTTGCGGTCCGTTGCGCGACGAGGTCTTCGCCGCTGGGCACGTGCCGCGCCTTGCCTCCGATGCCATGCAGTGCCATTCCGAGCGCCCGACGCAACGAGGCCAATGCTGGCTCAGGCTCATTGAGGAGCAGCGGCGTTATCCGAACTCTGCCGTGCGGCGAGTTGTCTCCCCCAAGCATGGCTGGTTCCTCCAAAGTCCGGGGTCCCGGCTCGATTTCCGCTCTGGCACGCAGAAGCTTATCCATTTGTACCACGGCGAGATACACACAGGGCCAGAAAGTCCCACGAGCATACGCCCAGCATTATGCCCCGGCCGCCGCGTTTCGGACCCCGTGCGTCCGATCCATAGTGGGGCCAGGCGCTGGCATCTGGCGCGGGTTGTGCTCGGCGCGAGGGTGGGCGATAATTGCTCGTAGCGTGCCAGGTTGTGGCACACCCCACGCACGCGCCACGGAGGCATCGTCATGGCGAATGTCGCAGTAATTGGCAGCGGCGCCTGGGGCACGACGCTCGCGCGGCTGCTCGCCCTGGAGGATATCCGCCGGGCGCAGGCGGAGGGCACGCCACTGCGCGATGTGACGCTGTGGGAGCACCGGCCGGAGCGCGCGCAAGAGATGCAGTGGAAGCGCGAGAACGTCACCTATCTGCCGGGCTACCCGCTGCCGGCGAATCTGCACGTCACCCCCGATCTGGCCGAAGCGATGCGCGAGCGCGACATCGTCCTGCTGGTGACGCCCTCGCAGCGCCTGCGCGAGAACGTCCGCGCACTGGCGCCGCACCTCTCGCCCGGCGCAGTGGTCGTCTGCGCCAGCAAGGGACTGGAGCTAGGCACGCACCTGCGCATGACACAGGTCGCCGCGCAAGAGCTGCCGCCAGCCACGCGCGTGGCCGCGCTGAGTGGGCCGAATCTGGCGCTGGAGGTGGTGCGTGGACTGCCGGCGGCGGCGGTGGTGGCCTGTGCGGAGCCTGCGGCAGCCGCTGCGGTGCGCGCTGCGCTCACCACGCCGACCTTCCGTGTGTATACCAGCGACGACGTGGTTGGCGTCGAGCTGGGCGGCGCCCTCAAGAATATCGTCGCCATCGCCATCGGCATCAGCGACGGCTTTGGGTATGGTGACAACGCCAAGGCCTCGCTGATGACGCGCGCGCTGATGGAGATCTCGCGGCTGGCGCTGGCCGCTGGCGCCAATCCGCTGACGCTGGCCGGTCTGGCGGGGCTGGGAGATCTGATCGCCACCTGTGGCAGCCCGCTCAGCCGCAATCGCACGCTCGGCCTGGAGCTGGCCAAAGGCCGCACGCTAGATGAAGTGCTGGCCGAGCGCCGCTCGGTGACGGAAGGCGTCGCGACCACACGCGCGGCGCTGCAGATGGCCGCCGATCTGGGGGTCGAGCTACCGGTGACGGCGGCGCTGGCCCGCGTACTCTTCGAGGGCACGCCGGTACGTGAGGCGGTTGCCTCGCTGATGGGGCGCGCGCCGAAGGGGGAGCTGGAGGGCCTGGGCGAAGAGCGCTGAGCGCGGCTACCACACGCACGCTCGCACGAGGGCTGCTCACACAGACGAAGGCCCCCAAGCGCCAATGCATTCACTGGGCTACCGGGGGCCGCATGTGCGCCGGCGGCCTTAGTCCTGGGTCTGGCGCCTGCCAAGCATCGTGTATTCGCTTTGCTCGCCAGGCTTGCCGCCCGCCGGCTCTTCGCGCTGGCCGCGCACCAGCCACACCCTGCAGGGCGCATTCTTCAAGGCGTAGTCCGCCGTCTCGCCGAGATCGAAGTTGCCGCCCAGGCCGACATGGTACGGCAGGCCAACGATGACCAGCGAGCACTCGTGCGCCTTCGCCTCATCCACAAGACTTTGCCCGAAATTCCGCGATTGGATGATCTCCGGCTCGACGTGGACGTGGAGCTTCTCTCCCACTTGTGCGGCCGAAGCCAGCGCTTCATTGGCGGCGGTTGTCTGCTCAGGCATGTCGGCATCAATCGCCAGCTTGCGAGGCACCTCGATGCCGTAGACCGCGTAGACGCTGGCCTTCTTCGACTTGGCAACCATACAGGCGAGCGAAACGACCTCGCAGTCCAGTTGGGCACCCGTCACGGCGACGACAATGTTGCGCTTGCTCGTCGGCCGCTCGCCATCTTCGCCCTCGATGGGCAGTACGTCTGGCTTTGGCGCGTTCCCGTTGGAGTGAATCAATCCCGTATGCTGGCCATCAATGATCTTCGTTGCATGGCCCAGCGGGAAGCCCACCCGCTCAAGAAGCCGCACAGCCATATCCTCCCGAAGTGTCCGCCCACACAGCAGCGTGCGAACCTTACTCTTGTGACATCGGGCTCGGCGTCGCCGCCGGCCGCCAACGCATCGTTTCGTCTTCTTCGACCCACGCCCCACTGCCGTTGCGCCGCGCCGATGTGGCGAGCGATGCTCCGGCTGGCGGCGTTATGTCACGCCGCAACCTTGGGCCATGAGTGAGTATAGCATCGCTGTGAAGATGGAAGTCGCCCGAGCTTACTGCCCATGGTTTCCGACTTTCCAGCGGTCCACAGCCTAGTACGCACATACTATGCCTAGCGCCACGCCCGCGCCCGCTACTCCCCCAATTGGATAGGTACCCCCGCCGCCATTGGCGGCACGCTTTGCCCCACTTCGCGCCGGCTGATACAATGCCGTGTGCGATGCGGGCATCGCGACCAGCGCGAGGCTGGCGGAGGTGAGTGCCCTGGCCGCGAGGGTTCACATAACATGAATACGATTGAGTCGGTCGGAAGTTTCGAGTCAGGTGCCGCGTGGTCGTCTCCCGGTGTAAGTCCGCGCAAGCGCCTGCTGACGGGCATCGGCGTGGCGCTGGCGGCGCTGGTCTTCTTTGCCATCGCGCGCTCGCAGGGCGGCACGATGCTGGTCAGCACGATCATCGGCGTGGTCTTCATCGGCTGTTTTGTCTGGTATCTGACGATCGTCGCGCCCAAGCCCTTCACCATCACACTTGCTTCTGAGGGCCTCGTGCGTGCCGAGCGCGGCGCCGACACCCAGACGATTCCATGGGATGGCATCGCGAAGGTGAAAGAGGAGCGTTTCAAGAATGGCCGCTCGGTCAGCATGACGGTCTACAAACGGGTGGGCGAGCGCGGTCTGCACAAAGCGTGGTCCGTCTACCGCGACGACATCCCGCGCTTCGACGAGTTTCTCGCGGCGCTGCGCGCGGCGCTGCCCGAAGGCACACCCTGGATCCGCGAGACGGTTCACGAATAGGGGCCACACAGGCCACGAGGGCAATGAGGGGGCATCCATGGGACTGCGAGACCTGCCGTTCTGGGCGCGCACCGCCAATCAACTGGCGAACATGGGGCTGGATGCCCGCGGCGCGAAGCGCTGCGCCAAGGTGGGCCACAAGTGGCGTGACGTGTCGGCCATCGTGATGCGCGCGGACGGCACGGTCGAGGAGCTGCCCAAGGGTGCGGCCCAGCGCTGCGCGCGCTGTGGCGCCGAGCGCCAGGCGCCGGCCGAGTGAACGTCGTCGGGCTGATCCGGCGCAAGCGCGACGGGGGCGCGCTCGCCCCCGACGAGATCGCCTGGCTGGTGGAGGCCTACACGCGCGGCGACGTGCCCGACTACCAGATGGCCGCTTTCCTGATGGCGGTGGTCTGGCGCGGGATGACGCGCGCCGAGACGGTCGAGCTGACGCTCGCCATGCTGCGCTCCGGCGCCGAGCTGCGCGCGCGCGAGGCGCTCTCACCGGTCGCCGACAAGCATAGCACCGGCGGCGTGGGCGACAAGGTCACGCTGGCGGTTGCGCCACTGGTCGCCGCTTGTGGTCTGCCGGTGGCCAAGATGACGGGCCGCGGCCTGGGTCACACCGGCGGCACGGTGGATAAGCTCGAATCCATCGCCGGGCTGCGCATGGCGCTGGGGCCCGAAGAATTCCTGGCGCTGGTCACGCGGCATGGCCTCGCGCTCGCCGCGCAGTCCGCCGAGCTGGCGCCCGCCGACGGCATGATGTACGCCCTGCGCGACGTGACGGCCACCATT
>DASUBU010000174.1:0-3568 GCA_035763125.1 Ktedonobacterales bacterium | reverse complement strand
CTGGCAGGCGCGGCACCCGTTCGTCAGCGCGGAGATGGCGCTCTTCGGGCTGAAGGGCTTCCAGTCGGTTGCCGGACTCGCCAGGCGCAGCTTCCGCGGCAAGGGCGCGCCGGCGCTGCTGGCCGGGATGGCGGCCCACTCGATGCAGCCGCTCGACCAGCCGTTGACCGCCGCCGTTGGCCTGCTGCTGGGGATGACCGCGCACACCGTCGGCTGGCCGGTCGCACGCGGCGGCTCGCAGACCATCTCCGATGCGCTGGCGGCCTACCTGCGCTCGTTGGGCGGCGAGATCATCACCGGCGAGCGCGTCGCCTCACTCGACGAGCTGCCGCCTGCCAGCGCAATCCTGGCCGACGTGACGCCACGCCAGCTCCTGTGGCTCGCCGGCAACCGTCTGCCCGAGCGCTACCAGCGCCAGCTCCGCCGCTATCGCTACGGCCCCGGCGTCTTCAAGATTGACTACGCGCTCGACGGGCCGATCCCCTGGACCGCCGAGGAGCCCCGCCGCGCCGGAACCGTCCACGTCGGCGGGACACTGCCCGAAATGGCCACCGCCGAGCGCGAGGTATGGGCGGGGATTCACCCAGAGCGCCCCTTCATCCTGCTGGCGCAGCAGAGCGTCTGCGATCCTACACGCGCCCCCGCGGGCCAGCAGACCGTCTGGGCCTATTGCCATGTGCCCAGCGGCTCCGATGTGGACATGACAGCGCGGGTCGAGGCGCAGATCGAACGCTTCGCGCCGGGTTTTCGCGAGCGCATTCTGGCCCGCCACACGATGACAGCGGCCGAGATGGAAGCCTACAACCCCAACTACATCGGCGGCGACATCAACGGCGGCGTGCAGGATCTCTTCCAGCACTTCACACGGCCGGTCGTCAGCCTCAACCCTTACGCCGCACCTGTTCCCGGTCTCTTTCTCTGCTCGTCGGCCACACCGCCCGGCGGCGGCGTCCACGGCATGTGCGGCTACTACGCCGCCCAGGCGGCGCTGCACTCGGCGCTCTCGAAGCGCTCGCGTGCGCTCGTGCCTGTCACCACGAAATAGCAGGAATAATGACGATGACTCTCCGCCGCGGGCCTCAACTTTTCGCCGGCATATCTAAAGTGCTGGCCTGGCTGGGGCTGGCCGCCTGCATTGCCGGGGCAAGCGCGGGATACGCGCTATTCATGAGCAGCGGGAGCCCGCCGCCCTCTATATTGGCCACCCTGTTAAGCTTCCTGGCGTACCCCACGATTGGCGCGCTGATCGTCTCGCGCCGGCCGCAGAACACCGTCGGCTGGATCTTCTGCGCGATTGGCCTGGGGACTGGGATGACGGCTTTCTCCGGCGGGTTTGTCCAGCACGCGATTGCCACCGGGACCGATGCGCAGCTCGCCACCGGCCTCGTGGACGCCATCGGCAATGGCATGTGGATTGTGAATCTGGGGCTCGGCTCGCTGCTACTCTTTCTATTCCCGGATGGCCGGCTGCCCTCGCGCCGCTGGCGCCCGATCTTCTGGCTGGATGTAGCGGCGCTGGCAAGCACAGCGCTCAGCGATCTATTGCGTCCAGGCCCGCTGGAGCAGGTGGGCGCTCGGCAACCGATCATCAATCCGCTTGGGATTCCTGCTATCGCCCCGCTGCTCGAAGCGGGCGACACCATCGGCCATGTCCTCATCATCCCGCTGGTGCTGACCGCCATCGCCTCCCTCATCGTCCGCTACCGTCACGCCCAGGACGCGCAGCGCCAGCAGATCAAGTGGTTCGTTTATGGGGCAGCGCTGATGGCGCTGATCATCGCCGTCACCACGATCGTCTTCCCCGAGCAGAGCGTGGGCGGTAGCATCGGCTTCGCCGTCGCCTTCGTGATGCTGCCGCTAGGCGCGGGGATCGGCGTGCTGCGTTACCGCCTCTACGACATTGACGTCATCATTAACCGCACGCTGGTCTACGGTTCGCTGACCTTGTTGCTCGCGCTGGTCTACTTCGCCAGTGTGATCGGCATGCAGCAGCTTGTCCGCCTCGTCTCCGGCACGCAAGCCGAGAACAATCCGCTGGTGATCGTGCTCTCGACGCTGCTGATCGCCGCGCTCTTCCAGCCGTTGCGCCGCCGCATCCAGGCGACGATTGATCATCGCTTCTACCGCAGCCGCTACGACGCAGCGCGGACACTAGAACGGTTTGCGGCAAGCTTGCGAGGCGAGATCGAGCTGGCCGAGCTGGGGGAGCACCTGGTGGGCGTGGTGGAGCAGACGATGCGTCCGGCACATGTCGGTCTGTGGCTGCGGCCCCAAGATCGCGAGGCCCGCCGATGAGAGCACGTCTGGCTCGCTGGCTCGCCTGGTGCATGTGGGTCGTCACACTCGCCATGATCGTGGTGTCAGTGCTATTCGAGTCGGTGAACGTTGGCGCGGACCCGCTGGCGATCAACCTGCTGGGTGCGCTGGTGCTGCTCGCCTATGCCACGGTCGGGGTGCTCATCGCCTCGCGCCAGCCGCGCAACTCGATTGGGTGGCTGCTCCTGGGCTCGGCGACGCTCTCAACGCTTGGGGATCTCGGAATCGAATACGGCGTCTATGGCCTGGTGACACACCCAGGTGTCCTGCCTGTAGCGGCCCTGGTCGCTGCAATCGGCGAAGGACTGCGGACCGTTGGCTTCTCCCTGATCCTCACCTTCCTGCTCTTGCTCTTCCCCACGGGTCGCTTGCCCTCGCCACGCTGGAAGCCGCTGGGCACGGTCACGCTGGTTGCCATCATCCTGTTCGGTGCGGACAACCTACTGTCCAGTGATCTCTCGAGCGCTGACACGCGGCTGGCGTCGGTGGTCAACCCCCTGGCGGTGCTGCCTGCTGCATCTGTGGCTGGCGGGCTGCTGACGCTTGTGAGTCTGCTGCTGATCTTCGGCTGCGCACTCGCCTGCTGTGCATCGGTCGTCGTGCGCTTCCGCCGGGCCCGGGGCATCGAGCGGCAGCAATTGAAGTGGTTGGCCTACGCTGCCATCTGGGCGGCGATTGCGTTTGCCGCTGCCTGGATCGGCGTCTTCATCAACAACTCCTTCCTGGCGTCCGCCATAACCTTTGATCTGTGCATGGTGGGCATCCCCATCGCCGTGGGCATCGCCATCTTGCGCCACCGCCTCTACGACATTGACGTCATCATCAACCGCACGCTGGTCTACGGCACGCTGACGCTGCTGCTGGCCGCCGTCTACTTCGCCAGTGTGATCGGCATGCAGCAGCTCGCCCGAGTCGTGACCAGCCAACAGGCAAGCAACAACCCCCTCGTCATTGTCCTCTCGACGCTGCTGATCGCCGCGCTCTTTCAGCCGTTGCGCCGCCGCGTGCAGCGGACGATTGATCACAACTTCTACCGCAGCCGCTACGACGCAGCCAAGACGCTCGAACTTTTCGCCGCGTCGCTACGCTCCGAGATCGAGCTGACTGAGCTGCGGGAGCACCTCCTCGCGGCGGTTGACAGCACCATGCGCCCGGCGCACGTCTCGCTGTGGCTGCGGTCACCAGAGCGCCGATAGGCGAGCCACTACGGCTACCATTCGCTGAGCTTCCAGATCTCGGGCCGCACGTCGCC
>DASUBU010000173.1:0-16150 GCA_035763125.1 Ktedonobacterales bacterium | reverse complement strand
AAGCGCTGCGCGAAGTCGGCGGAGGGCACGACCTCCGGCCCGAGCGAGCGCACCAGCTCCACCGTGCCAGCATCCACCCGCGAGGAATAGGGGATCGCGTTGCCTGGCACGTATTCCATTGCCACCCGCCGCGCTCCGGCTAGCATCTCGCGCAGGTCGGCCTCGTACTCCTGCCAGGTACGATAGACCAGCTTGCGGCCGGGCAGCGAATCGAGCACATGCGACTCCACCGCGCTCACCAATCGCGTTGGCTCGCCGGTGAGGGGGACGTAGTAGGCCCAACGGCGCGAGAAGAAGGCGCGCTCGGGCAGCCCGAGGACCGCATGGGCAACGGGATTGGAGCGGCGGAAGTCGGCGAAGAGCCAGCCATCCAGGCCGGCGTCGCGAATGGCGGATTGCAGCGCGTCGAGGTTCATGGCAAAGCTCCTGGCCCAATGGCTTGCTCTCGCCGCGAAGGTGCGGCGATCAACGGCGAGAAGGTACGATACGGAAGCAAGCGTGACCGCCTGGCGTGGCAATCGAGAAACGCCGTTAGCACCATCATAACAAACGGCAACACAGCGCAGCAGACGGAGGGCTCCGGAGCGCACGAGGAGAGCCGTGCAACCAGCGCGCGAAGTACTCCTGTAAAGCGGAGGCATCACGTCGCGTCTGGTAGAATGACGGCTGACGCGCCAGCACACAGCCAGTGTGAGGCACAACGCAGCCGCCGGCCCAAGCGTGGTATATCCTCTGTACATACCGAGTCGGGCCGAGCCGCGCCACGCCGAACCGGCAAGCGCGTCCGGGACGGGGAAACGCGTTGTAATGGCACGCTTCTCGCTGGCAGCCACCTGCGGGAACTCAGGACTGGCCGGGGACGTATTCCCTTCACAGGGAAGCCGAGACTCTGGCATACCGGGACAGCACGACTCGGGGTAGCGGGGCGATTTGTCTGGGGACACTCAGAAAGGAGCGCGGCCGCAGCGCGGCGCGGGAGACTGTCCGGGGCACAGTGCCGACGGTAGCGCGACGCGAGAGCCGCAAAGGCGCGTGAGATTAGAAGAACGTCCTTCGGTGTCCACGGCGGACATCAGCGAAGCTACTGAGCGCGTGATCGGCAATGTCGAGCGCGTGATCGTCGGCAAACACGAGGCGGTGCGCTTGACACTGATCGCCGTGCTCTGCGGGGGGCACGTGCTGATCGAGGATGTACCGGGCGTCGGCAAGACGGTGCTGGCGAAATCCATCGCGCGCTCGATCGGCTGCTCCTTCAAGCGTATCCAGTTTACGCCGGACCTGCTGCCCAGCGACGTGACCGGCGTCTCGATGTTCAATCAGCGCAGCGGCGAGTTCGAATTCCGCCCTGGGCCGATCATGAGCCAGTTCGTGCTCGCCGACGAGATCAACCGCGCAACCCCCAAGACGCAATCCGCCCTGCTGGAGGCGATGGAAGAGCAGCAGGTGACGGTAGATGGCATCACGCACCACCTGCCGGAGCCGTTCATCGTGCTGGCGACCCAGAACCCCATCGAGTACGAGGGCACCTTTCCGCTGCCCGAGGCGCAGCTCGACCGCTTCATGCTCAACATTAGCATGGGCTATCCCTCGCCGGCCGACGAGGTGGTGATCCTCGACCGCCAGCAACGCACACACCCCATAGACTCGCTGGAGCAGATCCTCACCGAGAGCGATCTGCGCGTGATGCAGCGCGACCTCAAAGAGGTGCGCGTCGAGCGCGAGGTGCGTGAGTACCTGGTCGCGCTGGTGGCCGCTACGCGGCAGCACCAGAATGTCTACCTCGGCGCCAGCCCACGCGGCTCACTGGCCCTCTTCCATGCCTCGCAGGCGATGGCAGCGCTGCGTGGGCGCGACTTCGTGCTGCCCGACGACGTGAAGTCGCTGGTCAAGCCCGCGCTGAGCCACCGGCTGATCATCGCGCCAGCGGCGCGCGTCCGCGGGGTGACGCCGGCCGCCGTGCTCGACGAGATCCTCGGGATGGTGCCGGTGCCGGGTGGCGCGGGATCCTACAACGGAAGGCGCTAACCCGATGCGGCCCTGGCAACTGGTGAGCCTGATCGCCGTCACATGGGTGTTGGCGGCGGCACTCGGCTGGCGACCTTTCTGGGTGCTGGCGTGGGCGCTAACGATTGCCTTCGCACTCTCAGTGTTGTGGCTGTCATTGAGCGCGCAGGGGCTGAGCTTCAAGCGTTCGGCACTCGGTGGGCGAGCACAGGTCGGCGAGCGGATCGAGGAGCGGCTGGCGCTGGAGAATCACTCCTGGGTGCCGAAGCTGTGGGTGCAGGTAACGGATGGCTCGTCGCTGCCCGGCCACCACGCCGGCTACGTCTCGAGCGTTGGGCCGCACCAGCGCATCGCCTGGCGCGCGCGCACGCTCTGCCGCCGGCGCGGACGCTATACGCTCGGCCCGGTGGTGGCGACCACCGGCGATCCGCTCGGCCTCTTCAAGCGCGAGCTGGCGCTCTCTCCCGAGCACCAATTGATCGTGCTGCCGCCGGTGCTGCCGCTCGCACGCTTCGATCTCTACCCCGGCACGATGCCCGGCCGCGGGCGCGGTGCGCAACGCTCGCTGCAGACGACCACCAACGTGGTGACAGTGCGCAACTACGTACCTGGCGACGCGCTGACGCGCATCCACTGGCCGACCACGGCGCGGCTGGGCGAGTTCATGGTCAAAGAGTTCGACCTTGACCCGACGATTGACGTCTACGTGCTGCTCGATCTCGACCGCGACGTGCAGTCCGGCGAGGGCGACAGCTCGACAGAAGAGTACGGCGTGACGATTGCCGCCAGCATCAGCGCATATTGCCTGCGCCAGCAAGAGCTTGCGGTGGGCATGGCGGTGAGTGGCGCGGGCGAGGCCTCGCTGCAGTTAGATCGCGGCGAGCGCCAGCTCGACCGTGTCCTGGAGATGCTGGCCGTCGTGCACCCGCGGCAGGACGTTCCGCTGGCCGAGGCACTGGCGGCGGAAGGCGGCAAGCTTATGCGCAACACGGTGCTGGTGGTGGTGACACCCTCGCCTGATTTGGATTGGGCCGAGGCACTGCACCACCTGCAGCGGCGCGGCGTACGCCCGCTGGTGATCGCCATTGACGCCCACTCCTTTGAGGATCGCGTGGGCGGCAACACCGCCGTGCGCGATGCGCTGACCGCCTCAGGTATTCCCGTGATTCCCATTCAGCGCGGCGATCCACTGGTTCACGCGCTCGAACAGGGACCAATCTAGCCGCGAGAGGCCACCGGAGCACGAGTCGCGACAACACGCGCCGCCCACCTGGCGGCGCACAGCGTAATGACGTAGCAGCAGGACGAACCGATGCAAACCTCAACGATCACCCCCGAGAAGGCCGACTCGCTGACGGCCGAACGGCCGCCCTGGCTGCGCCTGTTGCCTGAGGACGGCTGGCTGACGCTAGTGCTGCTGGCAATCATGGTGTATACGACCATTTCCAGCATTCAATCGGTGACGCCGACCTACGCGCCTGGGCTCGGCGTCCTGACGGTGACCACGCTGGCGGGCATCGTGCTCGGCTACCTCGTGGTGCAGCAAGGCCGGCTGCCCGGCTCGCTGGTGCACACAGTGGCGGTGGCGCTTGGTGTGCTCTTCGCGTTCAAGGCAACCGCCGATGAGGTGCTGGGCGGCGACCGCGGCGCACTCTGGCAGCACACGACCACCTGGTTCAACCAGGTGGCAGTGCAGCATGGCTCCAGCAATGACAACGACGTCTTCCTGCTGTTCCTGGCGATTTTGAGCTTCTTGCTCGCCTATATCAGCGTCTGGCTGGTACTGCATACGCGTAGGCCCTGGCTGGCGGCGCTGGCGAACGCGATCGTCCTGCTCATCAACCTCAACTTCGCTACCACCGACAAGGCGCTGTTCTTCCTGGTGCTGTATCTGCTGGCGACGCTGCTGCTGCTGGTACGCTTCACGTTGGCCGATAACATCCGGATGTGGCGCACGCGCGGCCTGCGCTTCTCGCCCGACCTGGGCTGGGACTTCATGCAGGCGGGGGCGATCTTCGCGGTGATTGTGCTGCTGCTGGCCTATCTGCTGCCGGCGGGCAGCGCGAACCAGACGCTGCTGACGGCCTGGAACTCCACCAACAATCCCTGGCAGCAGCTCCAGAACACCTTCGCGTCGTACTTCTCGGGTCTCAGCGGTAACGGACCAGGCGGCGGCAGCTTCAATTTCTTCTCCGGCGACGTACAGCTCCGCGGGAAGGTGAATCTGCCCAATGTGGTGATCCTGCGCTACACGCTGCCCAAGACGACCGACGATTACCGCCAGTACCTGCTGACACAGACCTACGACACCTACAACGGCACCAACGCCTGGACCAACACTGCGATCCACTCGCAGACCTATCGCCCTGGCGATGTGGTGCCGCAGAGCGAAGGGGTTGATCCCACGACGCTGAAGACCAACGCGTATGACATGGTCTTCCAGTTCCCCCAGGGCAACCATCTCTTTGTGCCTGGCGCCGAGCCGCAGTCATTCAACACCGCGGCGGACGTCTATTTCAGCACGGCCAGCAATGCCCCGGTGCAGTGGTACAGCACGGCGTCTGCCAGCACGAACACACACTACGTCACCGTTGGCTATGTCTCGAACGCGACGGTGCCGCAGCTCGAAGCGGTGCCCTATGCGCGCGACCTCTCGCCAGGCGATCTTCAGAGTGTTTACCCGACCAATCTGTTGAACGAGTACCTGCCAAACGAGGCGATCTCACCGGCCGTCGTCGCCGCCGCTCAGGAGGCGACACGCGGCACGACCAACATGTACGACGCGGCGATTCACATCCAAGACTATCTGCGCACGTTCAAGTACAGCACCAACAACCCTGAGCCGCCGGCAGGGCAGGATGCTGTCGCCTGGTTCTTGCAAGTCCGCCAGGGCTTCTGCACCTTCTTCGCCTCGGCCATGGCCGAGATGGGCCGCGCACTCGGCATGCCGACGCGCATAGGGGTTGGCTTCGCCGCGGGCCAATACGACGGCCAGACACAGGCGTGGGCCGTCAAGGGCACCGACGCTCATGTCTGGACACAGATCTACTTTGGCAAGTACGGCTGGATCAACTTCGAGCCGACCTCCAGCTTTGCGACGTTCCCGCGCGCCATTGCCGGCAGTGGCGACAACACGCCGACGGCCGGCGGGGCGGGCGGCCCCACCGCGACACCTGTGCGGCCCATTCTGGGCGGTAAAGATCCGGGCCTTACCGGCGGCGGGGGCGGGCCGGCTGGCCCCAGCACCGTGCTGCTTGGCGCTGGGCTGGGCGCTTCGCTGCTCATCATCCTGCTGTTGCTCGCCATGGCGCTCTTCGCGCTGTGGTGGCGGCTGCTCTTCCGCGGGCTGCCGCCTGTGGCAACTGCCTTTGGCCGCATCTCGCGCCTTGGCGCATGGGCGGGTGCGCCGCCCGCACGATGGCAGACACCAGACGAATACGCGGAGCGGCTGGGCGAGCTGTTGCCCACCGAGCGGACGAGCCTGCGCCAATTGAGCGCGCTCTACGGGCGCGAGCGTTGGGGCGGCGGCCTGAACGATGAGCAGGTCTCCGAGATCCCGCCGCTCTACGATCATGTGCGCCGCACAGCGCTGCCGCTGATCCTCCAGCGTGCACGTATGTTGCCGGGGCTGCTGCTCGCCGGCGGGCGCCGGCTCTCGCGGCGCGCTCGCGGCCGGCGCTAGAGCGTCGCGGGGAGGGGCGTGGCCCGCTTCGCCCCCCGCGCCCGCCGGCAAGCGTGTAGCGTGCGTTTGGCGCGGACTGTTCCCGTGTGACACCGCGGCCCAAATGGTTGCGGGAAATCCCGATCAGGGCTCATGGTAGACTGAATGCCACACAGGCCCATGATCAAGCGGAAGGCTGTGGGGATGGCACCAGGGACGGAGATCGTCTGCCCGGCCTGTGGCTGGCACAACGAGCCGGCGGCACGTATGTGCGGCGGCTGTGGAACCGTGCTTCCGACCCTCGCCGCAGGGACGGGTAGAACGGTGGCACTCCCCTCGCCGGCCATCTCCGCTGGCAGCGCGGGTGACAACGAGACGACTGTGGTTGCGCCGCAGGCGCCGCCCGCACCCGTCTACGGCCAGCCGCCGCCATACGTGCCGCCCGCGACAGGGCCAGCCGCGTGGACATCCACCGCACCCCAGGCGGCTCGCACAGGCGGCGCGGCCCATGCGCGCCCGTCGGCTGGACGTGGTTGGCGGCGACTCCTGGTCGCTGTGCTCGTGCTGGCCGTACTGGCGTGCGCTGGACTGGGTGCGTGGAACGCCGCGATCCGCCCGGCGCTGCATACCCAGGTTGATGGCGCGCTCTCCGCCGCGCTGGATTCCGCGGCCGACCAGATGGCGGCGAGGCTCTCGGCGCTACCACCCGGTGTCGGTGGAACGGTCGAGATTCCTGCTAGCCTGGTGAACGACTTGATCCAGCAGCGCCTTCCCACGGACGTGCCCGTTCACGATGTCGTCCTACAGTTTGCCAATGGCGTCGTGCGCGTGCATTATTCGCTGCTGGGTCGCCCCGGGACACTGGTCACACAGTTGGGCTCCGTGGACGGGAGGCTCGTCGCCCGCGATACAGCCGTCTACGGTCCGCTGCGGCTGCTCGAGACCGGCCCGGAGCTGCAGCGTACGCTGGCCGGAGCGCTCGCGCGCCTGCCGCACAACGTCGCTATCTCGAAGGTGCGCGCCTCCGGCGATTCGCTCTTCCTGACTGCGCACACGACTGGGTGAGGCTACGACCCTGCCATTGCCGGAATGCCCTCTATAGTCCAGAATGAAGAGGATAGGGCGGCGCGCGACGCGGCGTGCGCAGCGGACGGCGCGAGAATGGCACGGCGGGGAGCGGCAGAATATGAGCTCGGCGGCACAGCCACGACGGCAGGCAGGATCACAGGCGAATGGCGGGGGCAACGGCAATGGCACCGCCCCTCTCGTCCTGATTGACGGCAATGCCCTCTATCACCGCTCATTCCACGCCTTCCCCGAAGAGATCGCCACCAGCGCCGGCGAGCCAACCAATGCCGTCTTCGGCTTCACCCGCATGCTGCTCGACGTGCTCAAGATTGTCCGCCCTGAATACCTGATCGTCACCTTCGACCGCCCCACTCCGACCTTCCGCCACGACGCCTACCAGCCGTACAAGGCGCACCGCCCACCGATGCCAGACGGCCTGCGCGCCCAATTCCCGCGCGTGCGCGAGATCGTCAAGGCGTTCAATATTCCCATCTACGAGTGCGACGGCTTCGAGGCCGATGATCTGCTAGGCACGCTCGCGCTGCAGGCGGAGCGCCAGGGCTTAGCCACGGTGATCGCCACCGGCGACCTCGATACGCTGCAGCTCGTGGACGATCTGGTGCGCGTCACCTTCGCTCGCTCGCCCCGTCGCGGCGACTTCGAGTATTTCGATCACGCGGCGGTGGTGCAGCGCTACGGCTTCGAGCCGCCGCTGATCGTGGACTACAAGGCGCTGGTCGGCGATACCTCCGACAACATCCCTGGCGTGCCCGGCATCGGCGCCAAAACCGCCACCAAACTGATCCAGGACTACGGTACGCTGGAAGAGATCCTCGCTCACCGCGACGAGCTGCCGCCGCGCACCAAGACGACCCTCACCG
Source organism: Ktedonobacterales bacterium (assembly GCA_035763125.1). Classification (GTDB taxonomy): domain Bacteria; phylum Chloroflexota; class Ktedonobacteria; order Ktedonobacterales; family JADMIN01; genus SMAG-U1939. The sequence continues at coordinate 8,536 of DASUBU010000173.1, read as the reverse complement.
AGCACGAAGCCACCGCGCGCCAGAGCAAGTATCTCGCGACCATCGTGCGCGATGCGCCCGTTTCGCTCGACCTCGAGAGCGCCCGCGCGCTGCGCTACGACCCCAATCGCATACTGGCCCTCTTCCGTGAGCTGGAGTTCCACAGTCTGGTGGATCGTCTGCCACGCGCCACCACCGCCGAAGCGCCAAGCACAGGCGCCGAGACCGTCGGCGCAGCAGCGCGCGCGCGCGCGGCGAGCGTCCCCACGCCGGTGCCCGATATCGGCAATGCCGACGGCCTCGACGATGCCGGTTCGGAGACGCCCGGTGTGCAGCTCAGCCTCTTCGCCGACTCGGAGCTGCAGGCACTCGAAGAGCAAGGCGTAGACTTCGCCCCGGTGATTGTCAGCGTCGCGCCGCCGCGCCCACAGGTAACGCCAACCGGCGGCACCAGCACGATGGTAATAGATACGCCAGATGCGCTCGACGTGCTGGCGCGCTCGCTGGAGGCCGCGTCACTCTTCGCGTTCGACCTCGAGACCGACAACACCGATGAGATGCGTGCGCACATCGTCGGCCTCTCGTTCTCGATGGGTCCACAGGAAGCATACTACGTGCCGGTCGGACACGTCCCGGCGGCCACAACCGTGTCTGCGGAGGGCGACACCGAAGGTGAGGGCCACGCGCCAGAACGGCAAGTGCCGCTGGCGGATGTGCTGGCGCGCTTGCGGCCAGCGCTAATCAATCCAGCGCTAGACAAGGTGGCGCATAACGCCAAGTACGACATGATGGTGCTGGCGCGGCATGGCGTGTGGGTCGAAGGTCTAGCCTCCGATACGATGGTCGCCGCCTATTTGCTCAATCCGGGGCGACGCAGCCTTGGCCTCAAGGAGCAGGCCTTCGAGAACCTGGGCGTCATCATGCAGCCGATCACCGATCTGATTGGCACCGGCAGGAAGCAGATCACGATGGCGGAGGTGCCGGTGCGGTTAGCTGCCGACTATGCCGGCGCCGACGCCGACATGACGCTGCGACTCATGCGGCATCTGGAGCCACAGTTGCGCGAGCGCGGGCTAGAGTCCCTCTTCCGCGAGGTCGAGCTGCCGCTGATCCCGGTGTTGGCACGCATGGAGCTGGCCGGCATCCGGGTGGATCGCGACTTCCTTCGCCGGATGGGCAGCGATCTTGACGAGCAGCTCAAGGCGCTCGAAATAGCCGCCTATGCCGCGGTGGGGCATGAGTTCAACCTCAACTCGCCCAAGCAGCTCGGCGACATCCTCTTCGGCGAGCTGAAGCTGCCACGAGGACGCAAGACGAAGACGGGCTACTCCGTGGACGCGGCAACGCTGGACGGCCTGCGCGGCGCACACGAGGTGGTGGACCTGATCCTGGAGTACCGCACCCTCGCCAAGCTGAAGTCCACCTATGTGGATGGGCTGCTAGAGCTGGTCAATGCCGAGGACGGCCATGTGCACACCTCGTTCAACCAGACCATCGCCGCGACGGGCCGGCTCAGCTCGTCGAACCCGAACCTGCAGAATATTCCCGTGCGCACCGAGGTTGGCAAGCGCATTCGGCGCGCCTTCCTGGCCGACGAAGGCTCAGTGCTGCTCACCGCGGACTACTCGCAGATCGAGCTACGTATCCTGGCGCATGTCACGCATGAGCCGGCGCTAGTGGCGGCCTTCGAGCACGACGAAGACGTCCACGCCGCGACCGCCGCTCAGCTCTTCAAGGTGTCCCTCAGCGAGGTGACGCCGGACCAGCGCCGCCTGGCGAAGACTGTCAACTTTGCCGTGCTCTATGGGCAGTCGGCGTTTGGACTGGCCAATACCACCGGCATGTCCAACAGCGAGGCGGCCGAATTCATCAAGAACTACGAACAGACCTTCCCGCGCGTGCGTGAGTACGTGCAGAGCACGCTGCATATGGCGCGCACCCAGGGCTACGTGCAGACGCTGCTCGGCCGCAAGCGCTACTTCCCCGACTTCGCCTCGCTGCTGCCCAATCAGCGCATGGAGGCCGAGCGCGAAGCGATCAACATGCCAATCCAAGGCACCAACGCTGACATGATCAAAATAGCCATGGCGAACCTGGACGGGCGCCTGCGCGAGCTGAAGCTGGGCAGCCAGATGATCTTGCAGGTGCACGACGAGCTGGTGTTGGAGGTGCCCGAGCCTGAGCTGGATGCGGTGAGCGAGATGGTGCGCGACGCGATGGTAGGAGCCATGACGCTCGACGTGCCGGTGAAGGTGGAGATGAAGGCCGGGCATAACTGGTACGAGGTCAAGCCGCTCAACGCGTGACCTCTCGTCTGGTGTTCGATGCGGAGTTGTGACGTTACGGGACCGGGCAGAGATACGAGTGTGAGAGCCGGCTGGTCCCCTCTATGTGGAGTGCGGTGGGTGGCGCTGACCGGAAGGTCCGGCGTGGGCCGTGCCATTTGAGCGAAACATGCCCATTCAGGTCATCTACCGCCCCCGGCCGCGGTGACACCGGGCGGACAGAACGTCCGCCGTGCGCCGAGGTAGAGGGAGCAAGCGGTATGTCAAAGTGCACGGCTGCAGCAAAGGAACGGTCAACCTGGAACATCTGGCAGGTCCGTCGCAGACGCTGGTTCGGGGCGATCGTCGTGATGGGGCTGGCCCTGGTGATGGTGGCCTGCGGCGCAAGCGGAGGAGCTGGCATTCAGCCGACGCCCACGCCTTCGACCGCATCGACGGCGACAGCAACGCCGACACCGCCTCCTTGCACGTCGTGGCGCATCGTCCCCAGTCCCAACATGGCAGGGTATCCTGAGAGCGAATTGCGCGCCGTGAGCGCGCCTTCACCGTCGGTAGTCTGGGCGGTCGGCGTCGCTAAAGATGTTGGCACAAGGGTTAACCCATGGTGGCAGAGCTTGGTCGAGCAGTGGGATGGCACCACGTGGCGTATCGTCCCCAGCGCTGGCTTCGATGCCCTCAATAGCGTGGCCGCGATCTCGCCGAACGACGTCTGGGCAGTCGGCGGCCAAGTGAACTACGGCGCGGGGAATCACAGCCCGGCAGGGCGCCCGCTCATCATGCACTGGAACGGGTCAAAGTGGAGCGTCGTGCCCAGCGGGCAGACCGCTACTCCCTACGTCGAGCTCGACAGCGTGGCGGCCATCTCAGCCAATGATGTGTGGGCGGTTGGACTGATCGACACCGGACCCGGGCAGAGTCATCCGCTCGTCGAGCGCTGGGACGGCAACGCGTGGCATGTCGTCGGCACGCCGGACATCTCCGGGGCGGTGAACAGTGGCTTCCGCGCTGCCGCATCCATTCCGGGCACTGAGCAGCTTTGGGCGGTAGATTGGGCTGTAGGCCGGGATGTACGCGACGGGTTCGAACGATGGGACGGTACGGCGTGGAAACTCGTCGCTGGCCCGGTCCTGCCAAGTGGAGCCTTGGGGGGCAGACTCAACGGTATGGTGGCGCTCTCTGCGACAGACGCCTGGGCGGTCGGGAGCTATATGGCGGGCAACGAAATCCAACGGACCTTGATCGCGCACTGGGACGGCACATCGTGGACGATGGTCCCGCAGCCCGATACGCGGGGCGAGCTGTTGAGCGTGGCGGCGGCTGGGCCGCATGATGTGCGGGCCGTCGGACACGCCTTCTCTGCCAACGGCAACACGCAAGTGGCGCTAGCCTTGCAGTGGGATGGCACAACCTGGCACGTCGTCACGCTTCCTGCTCCTGCCGGCGCAACCACCAGTTCCCTGACCAGCGTGACAGGCGACGGCGCGGGCAACTTCTGGGCGGTAGGCTCGTACCGCAACGCCGCCGGCAACGAGCGAACACTCATCGAGAACTGTGCCTAGTCCACAGGCGCCAGCGGGAGCGCGGGGATCGCGGAGTGCGGTCCCCGTAGCTTCTCTAGCGCAGCTTCTTGCGGTACGCCTGGATGACCTCCACGTGCTCGACGTCGTGCTCGGTCAGCCACCACAGGCGCGCCGTCTCGTCCCAGCCGGCGGGCCCCAGCGGCGCACGGTCCTCCGGCCAGCGATCCAGCGCCACGACGAGCTGATCATAAGTGGCGTGGAACTCCTGCAGTACGTCTACCAGGGGCAGACGCCGACGCTCGCCCACCCGCGCCGCGTTCCAGTCGTCCACGCTCTCGGAGATCATCGGGCCGTCCGCGTCACCATCGCCCGCCCGCTCGATCGCCAGGAAGGCTTCATGCTGCCAGGCGGCGAGATGCGCCAGGATATCCTTGACGGTCCACTCGTCGGTGATCAAGTCCTGGCTGATCTGGTCCTCGGTCAGTCCGCTGATAGCATCGTTGAGTGCACGACGCCCGAGCTGGATGCGCTCGATGAAGTCTGCCTTGCTCACGTCGCTCTCCCCCTGCCTCCGCACTGGCCCACGCTGGCCGAGTCGTGCGGGCGCGCCCCAGCGCCCTGTGTGATTCGTGGGGCCGAGTATAGGGCATGGCGAGCGCAGCCGTCAATGCGACTCACCCGGCATCAAACGCCCCAGACGGCGCATCTCCGGCCAGATGTACGCGACGGCGGCGACTACCAGCAACGTGCCAATGCCGCCGAGCACGACAGCCGCCACCGGGCCGAAGAGCGCGGCCGCCAGCCCAGACTCGAAGCCGCCCAGCTCGTTGGAGGCGCCCACGAAGATGCCGTTAACGGCGTAGACACGCCCGCGCACCTCGTCTGGAGCGCGAGTAAGCAGCAAAGTGCTGCGGACCACCACGCTGACGTTATCCATCGCGCCAAGCAGGGCCAGCATGCCCAGCGAGAGCGCGAACGAGCGCGAGACGCCGAAGACGATCGTGGCGAGGCCGAAGCCCGCGACCGCCAGCAACAGCGCACGCCCGGCGCGCGCAAACGGCGGCCGGTGCGCCATTGTCAGCGCCATCAGTACGGCACCAACCGATGGGGCAGTCCGCAGCAACCCCAGTCCGGTCGCGCCGACGTGCAGAATGTCGAGCGCGAAGATTGGCAGGAGCGTCACGGCGCCGCCGAACAGTACGGCGAAGAGGTCGAGCGTAATCGCGGCCAGGATGACCGGTGTATGTCGCAAGAACGCGATGCCGGCGCCCAGCGAGCGCAGCGTGGCCGGCTCTGCGGGCCGCGCTGGCTGCGGGCTGCGGATGCCAGCAATCAACACGACGACCGCCGCGCAGCCAGCCGCGTTGAGGAGATAGACCGCTGTGGCGGAGCCTGTGAGGGCAATCAGGCCGCCGCTGACCGCCGGGCCGAGAACGGCGGCAAGCTGCCAGGCGCTGCTGCTCCATGTGGCGGCATTCCCAAAGGCCTCCGCCGGCACCACCTGCGGCACCAGCGAAGAATTGGCGGGGTTGTTGAAGGCAAGCGCGGCTCCCAGCAAAAGAAGACAGACATAGATCAGGACCATGGGCCCAGTGGTGGCCGAGAGCGCGGAGAGGGCAAGCGCTCCGGCGCCGAGTGCGGCCTGCGTGACCAGCACGATGCGCACGCGATTGCGGCGGTCGGCGATCTGGCCGGCCGGCAGCGCCAGCACAATGAAAGGCAGCACCTGCACCAGCCCGACGAGGCCCAGCGCGAGCGCCGAGTGCGTGCGGACGTAAATCTGCCAGCCAATCGCGACAGCCAGCATCTGCTCGCCAAGTGTGGCGAGGGCGTTGGCGGCGAGAAAGCGGCGGAAGTCGCGGTGGCGCAGCGCGGCGTAGGCGTCGTGGCTAGCCGCCGCGGACGTTCGCTCGCCGGTCTGCTGATCTTCGATTGCACTCACGAATTGCTCGCCATCCCCACTTTCCACGCCGCGCAGCAGACTATACCGCGACCGCGGAGGTGCTGGGAATAGCTGGTCTTCGCGCAAGCAAAGCAGCGAGTGGGGGCGAGGCTATTCGACGTGGATCTGACGCCGGAACGCCTCGGCATCGAAGAAGTGCGACTCGCGCACGATCTTGCCGTTCTCGCGGATCACCACCGTCGTGCCGCGCAGAACGTAGTCGCGCCCCTGGCCGCCGATGCCGAAGTAGGGCGCGGAGTGCGTGCCGCGCGCCTCCCATTCGACGACGAGCTGGTTGCCGGCGACAGTGCGCTTGAGGACGGTCAGCGAGCGATTCGGCGCGCTGGCGACCTCGGCGGCGTAGCGCGCGGCGATCTGCTCCTTGCCGACGAAGGGACTGCCGAAGAGTGGATCGTCCACCACCGCGTCATCGGCATAGTCGGCCATGTGGCTCTCGACATCACCACGCAACTGGCGCGCGAGGTGCGCGTTGTGCTCGCGCATCGGCTCGACGAGCGCGCCAGCACCGGTTGGGCGTTGGAGCGCGGCGGCGGCGATCATTGCGGCGCCTGCGGCCGAGACACCCAGTGCCGTCAGGCCCGCGACAAACTTGCGCCGCGAAAGCGCGCCCGCGCGCAGGGCGTCTATCATCTCCGGAACGTTGTGCGTCTGCTGCGTCTGCTGTTGATCGGCCGCCATCATCCATCCCTCACGCGCTACTCTCTGCGGGGCAAGCGCCTGCCGCCCCTCGGTACCTCCAGTGTACCTGCCCTGGCAATACGCATCGGTAGAACGCGCGCCCTGCCCCGGCAGGATGGTCATGCCGCCCCATCGGGCCATGCGGGCCAAAGATATCCCGCCGGATGGCAGTCCACGCACCGGTCGCCCGCCGCGTTACGCGCCGTGACCCGCCATGTGGCCGCCGTCCACCGGGAACGCGACACCGGTGATGAAGGCAGCCTCGTCGGAGACGAGGAAGGTCGCGGCGTTGGCGATATCCTCCGGCATGCCCATGCGACCCAGCGGAATCGAGCTGATGAGGCGCGCGCGAATCTGATCGGGGTCGGCCCGCGAGCCAGCGACGAACTCCGAGATCATTGGCGTATCCGCCCAGACTGGGCAGAGCGCGTTGGCGCGGATGCCGAACCGCGCGCCTTCGAGCGCGAGCGTCTGCGTGAGCTGGATGACACCGGCCTTTGAGACGCCGTAGGCGCCCAGGTGCGGCGTGCCCTGCATTCCCGCGACCGAGGCGGTGTTGAGGATCGCGCCTCCGCCCGCCGTCCGCATGGCACCAAACGCGTGCTTGGCACAGAGGAAGACGCCCGTCAGATTGACGGCCAGCACGCGCTCCCAATCGGCCTTGCTCATCTGTGCGATGAAGCCAGGAGTGCCGATGCCGGCGTTGGCGACCAGCACGTTTAGCTTGCCCCAGCGGGCGACGGCGTCTTCGACCGCGGCGGCGGCCTGCTCTTCGTCCGTCACGTCCAACCGGCGGACCGCGGACCGCGCGCGGTCGTCAGGAGCCATCCCGGCCAGCGTCTCCTCAGCGCCCAACTCGTTCACGTCGCTGACAAGCACGGCCGCGCCCTCCGCCACGAAGCGCTGCGCCATTGCGCGCCCCAGTCCCGACCCCGCGCCGGTGATCAGCGCCACTTTCCCTTCGAGCCGTCCCATTGCGGTCCTCCTCGCTCCAGTACGGGTGCTGCGTTCGCCACGCGACCTTCACCGCTTTGCCACGCTCCAACTGTATCATGCGCGGCAACGAGGCGAGTCTCCCGCCCGCGTTGACATTCCCGCGTCCGCGCCGTACGCTGCGAGCCGGGCGAGCGCGGAGGCACGCCTGGAGACCCCATCCGGAGGAGGTTCCGCATGCAATCGCAAGCCCAGCCGCTCGCCTCGACGGTGCTCGCCGACGACCTCGAGCATCTCGTCCACCCACTGCAGCACCCAGCCGATCATCAGCAGCCGGTGGTCTTCGCGCGCGGCCGCGGCGCCGTGCTAACCGATATCGAAGGCCACGACTACCTGGACGGTCTGGCGTGCCTGTGGAACGTCAACGTCGGCCACGGGCGCGTGGAGCTGGCCGAGGTGGCGGCGCGCCAGATGGCCACGCTCGCCTTCGCCAACAACTACGCCGGCTTCTCGAACGTGCCGGCGGCCACGCTCGCCGCGCGCCTGGTGAGGCTGGCTTATTCCAACATGCGCGCCGTCTACTTCACGACCGGCGGGGCAGAATCCAACGAGTCGGCCTTCAAGACCGCGCGCTTCTACTGGAAGATCAACGGCCGGCCCGAAAAGGTCAAATTCATCTCGCGGGTGCATGGCTATCACGGCGTGACCTTCGCGGCGATGAGCGCGACCGGCATGCCAGCCTACCACCGGGCCTTCGCTCCACTGGTGCCCAACTTCATCCAGGCGCCGCCGCCGCATCCCTACCGCTGGCAGGACTACGGCGGCAAGGGCGGCGATGCGGGGGTCGAGGCCGCCGCGGCGATCGAGGCGCTGATCGAGCGCGAAGGAGCGGATTCGGTGGCCGCGGTGATCGCCGAGCCGGTGATGGGTGCGGGCGGCGTGATCGTCCCGCCCGATTCGTACTGGCCGGCGCTGCGCGCGATCTGCGACCGCCACGACGTGCTGCTGATCGCCGACGAGATCATCACCGGCTTCGGGCGCACCGGCCGCTGGTTCGCGCTCGACCGCTGGGGCGTGCAGCCCGATATCGTGTCCTTCGCCAAGGGCGTCACCAGCGGCTACCTCCCGCTGGGCGGCATCTTGCTCTCCGAGCGCGTCCACCAGGCCATCGAGAGCGC
>DASUBU010000172.1:0-7254 GCA_035763125.1 Ktedonobacterales bacterium | reverse complement strand
TCGCATTGACACCGTCTTCGGCCAGCTCGTCGACCGCTGCGATGTCAAGCGGGTCTGGGCCCGTGATCTGTGGCATTTGTGCAGCCGGCTGCTGCGCAACGTGCTGATGCATACCGTGGTCGTCCTGCTCAACCTTCATCTTGGCCGCCCACCGCTGCATCTCGCTCGGTTAGTGGCCTAAAACAACTTGCACATCGGGTTAACTAGGTGATATGTCTGGGAGTGCGATTCTCAAGTGTCGCATTGGTCTTGCTCGCTCTGCGGTGAACCCACCGCACCTCAGCAAGAGGCGGCCGGCTGGCAGTGCGGGCAGAAGTGCGTGCCGCGCTGGGCGACCGTGATGCGCTCGATGGGGGTGCCGCAGCGCGGGCAGGGCTGGCCGGTGCGGCGGTAGACTTCGACGTGCTCCAGGTTGCGGCCGGCCTCGTTGTAGGCGTCGCGGTGACGGCCGAAGGTGGTGCCGCCATGCGCAATGCCGGTCTCCAGCGCACCACGGATGCCGGCGTGCAGGCGCGCCACCTCATCACTCGAGAGCGAGCTGCCGGGGCGCAACGGATGCAGGCCGGCACGGAAGAGCGCCTCGTCGGCGTAGATATTGCCCAGGCCAGCCAGGACGGATTGATCGAGCAGCAGCGCCTTGATCGCCCCGCGCCGGCCGGCGAGGCGGGCAGCCAGCGCAGCGGGCGTGAAGGCTGGCTCCAGCGGCTCGGGGCCGAGCGCGGCCAACCCAGGGGGGACACGGCCTTCTTCGAGCAGCGAGAGCCGGCCGAACTTGCGCGGGTCGCTGTAGACCAGCGCGCGGCCGTCGTCGAGCAGGAAGCGAACACGCGCATAGGGCTCGTCGGCGTCCGGCGCGGCGAAGTAGAGATTGCCCGACATGCGGCGGTGGATGGCGAGCGACGGGCCTTCGTCAAACTCGATGAGCAGATACTTCCCGCGGCGGCCGACCCCCACCACCCTCCGGCCGCGCAGGCGCGCGGCGAGCTCGGCAGCCGGCAGTCCTTCGATGGAGCGCTCCCAGCGCACCTCGACGGCCTCGATGCGCCGGCCCACGAGGTCTTCGCGAAGCTGCTGGGCAACGTACTCAACCTCAGGAAGCTCGGGCATCTGGAGCATCCTTGGCGGCGACCGGGGCGGAGTGGTCAGGAGTGGCAGGCTGAGCCTGTGCCGCAGCGGCGGGCGCCGCACCAGAAGTGGAAGCCGGCGCGCCTGCGAGATGCGCGTCCAGGAAGTCGCCAACGCGCGCGATCCACTCGTCGGGCTGTGTGTCATAGGCCCAGACGTGCCCAGCATCAGGGATCTGCCACAGGACTTTCGGCTCGCCCGCGGCGGCAAAGAGCTGCTCGCCGTCGTAGGGCTCGTTGGCGAGCTCATCCTTGAGATCGGAGATGATCATCACGGCGCGCGGACTCAGCCCGCCGATGAGACGCACAGGGCGAATCTCATCGAGCCGCACTCCGGCCGCGCGCTGGCCGAGGCCAACGACGACAGCGGCGAAGGGGAAGGACGGCAGGCCGGTGTAGCGGCGAAAAAGCAGTTTGATATCGGCCTTGAGGTCGGAGAAGCCGCTCTCGATGACCACCGCGTGCAGCTCAGGGTACTTCGCGGCGGCCAGCACAGCGCTGATTGCGCCCAACGAGTAGCCCATCACGCCGAGGCGGTCCATCGCCACATCGCCACGCGCACGCAGGTAGGCGATGGCGGCGCCGATCTCTTCGGCCTCGCGCACGCCATAGGTCACCAGATTACCTTCGCTGTCGCCGTGGCCGGCGAAATCGAACATCAGCGCGCCGTAACCGCTCCGCTGGTGCAGACGGGCCATCTGGCGAATCCATTGGCCGCGGTTGTCGTGGATGCCGTGGCAGCAGATCAGCGTGCAGCCATTCGTGGCGGGCAGATACCATCCCATGAGACGGCCGCGCGGTCCATCGAAGCTGACGTCCTCGACGGCGACGCCGCAGTCCCGCGGGCGGTAGTCCAGCGGCTTGCGGATCGGCGTGAGCAGCGCGCGGGTGCGGCGCTGAGCGAAGCGGTAGAACGCGAAGCCGCTCCCACCCACGGCAACGGCGGCGCCCGCTGCGATCAGCTCGCCAAGGCTCATCTGCCGCCAGATCCTTTCTGTGGTGCGCAACTCGAAGAAAGCGCTATCGGTCAGGGTGAGACGCCTTTGAAGGAGTCTGAGAAGTTCGAGATGCCACGGATGTTCTTGATGGGCCAGAAGACGAACGCCGCCTTGCCCACGATATCGCTGCGCGGGACCACGCCGAATGAGCGTGAATCGGCGGCGTTGAGGCGACTGTCGTTGAGGACGTAATAGTCATTGGAGCCTAGCTTCAGATTGTTGACGACCGTGGCGTTGGGCATCACGCCGGTCGGCACGCTGGTGTAGGGCTCGCGGAGCGTGACATCGTCCACGATGATCTGCGAGGGCGTGACCGTCACGCGGTCACCCGGGACGGCGACCACGCGCCCAAATGAGGGTGGCGCCTGGAGGTTGGTGGGGTCGTAGTAGACCACCACATCGCCGCGGCTGGGGCCGCCAAAGAGGTACGCCCACTTGTTGACGACGATCCGCTCGTCCGGCTTGAGCTGCGGCGACATGCGGGTGTCGCGGACCAGAAACGAGCCGATGGCGAACTGCGAGATGACGATCACCAACCCGATGAAGAGGAGCGTTTCGACGATCTCGCGCAGCAGATGCGCGCGCTTCTCGGCCGCTGTGCGACTGACCGGCGCGCCTTTCGTATGCAGCACAGGCCCCTACCTCACTGGTGATCGCTTCAAAAATCGCTCAGCACATTCGGCGTCCCGCCGCCCGCGAGCCAGACCGCTCGGCTCTGCGCCAAGCGTTGCGGCCTCAGCCTCAGCGGCCGACCCCCGCGAAGACGCCCGCCTCATCAGGCAACCAGCTAAACGAGGGGAGGGGCCAGACGACGGCATCAGCCTTGCCGACAATGCTCCGGCGGGTGATGGTGCCGAAGAAGCGCGAGTCAACGCTGTTCGTACGGTTGTCGCCCATCACCCAGTATTGATCCTTGCCAAGCGTGGTCGGCGGAACGACGACGCTATTGACATCGCTCTGGTCGAAGGGCGAATCACCGCTGACTTTGGCTATGTATGGCTCGCGCAGCTGCTTGCCGTTGACAAGGACCGCAGTCGGCTGGATTTGAATTGTATCACCCGGCACGGCGATGACCCGCTTGACGTAGTACAGATTTGGGTCGTTGGAGGTCGGCGGGTGGAAGACGATCACATCGCCGCGCTGAGGGCTGCCGAAATCGTACGCCAGCAGGTTGACCAGCACCTTCTCGCCGGTATGCAGTCCCGGCTGCATGCTCGGGCCGTCTACGGAGTACGGCTGTAGCGAGAAGTGGACGGCGAAGTAGATCAGCAGCGTCAAGACGATCGTCTCGACGATCTCGCGAGAGAGGGTATGCCGCTTGGAGCGCGCCGGGCCGCTCTTGGGTAGGATGGTCGTCTCGCGCACGATGTATCTCCTCCCGCCGCGGGAAGCGGGCTGGTACGCAACGTCACGGCCATGCCGGGGTGTCGCCTGCGCGCCCAATCACACTACACGCCGGCGCACGAACGTACGCACAGAGCGGGCCGGTGGGGCGCCGGCGCCTATTATAGCACAGCGCGGGCAGCCAGGCAGCAGTCAACAGACGCGAGCGGTGTGGCTTGGGTAAAGCTGCTATGCTATACTCGTGTGCTGTCTCCGTGCGTCACGCTCGCCCACACATCCATCCCCAGGCACGCTTATGAGCCCGAAGGAGTGCGTTCCCCTATGCCCGCCGCCGAACACGCCATCCCCCGTCCGCTAGTCCTGATTGTGATGGACGGCTGGGGCATCAATCCGCGGAGCGATGCCAACGCCATCGCGCTGGCCGCCACGCCGACTCTAGATCGCCTCGCGCGCGAATGGCCGCTCACGCAGCTTCAAACATCGGGGCCGGCGGTGGGGCTGCCGGAAGGCCAGATGGGCAACTCCGAGGTGGGCCACCTCAACATCGGAGCCGGCAAGCGCGTGCTGCAAGAGTACACGCGCGTGACCTCGGCGATCTTCGACGGCTCGTTCTTCCGCAATCCCGCGCTGCTCAAGGCCATCGAGCACGTCAAGCGTAACAACAGCCAGCTTCATCTGATGGGGCTGATCGGGCCGGGCGGCGTGCATGCGCACCAGAGCCACCTCGTCGCACTGCTGCGGCTGGCGGCGGCGCACAACGTCGAGCGCGTCTACATCCATGCCTTCACCGACGGGCGCGACACCTCGCCGACGGGCGCGGTGGAGTACATGCGCGAGCTGCTGGCGCAGGCGCGTGAGATCGGCGGCGAGCATCCGGCGCAGGTGGCGACCGTCTCCGGCCGCTACTACGCGATGGATCGCGACAACCGCTGGGACCGCATCGCGCGCGTCTACTGGGCGCTGGTGCGCAGCGAGGGCCAGAAAACGGAGGACCCGGTCGAGGCAATCGCACAGTCGTACGAGCGCAAGGTGACGGACGAGTTCATCGAGCCGGTGGTGCTCGTGCGCGAGGGCACGCCGGTGGCGACGGTCCAGGCCGGCGACGCGGCGATCTACTTCAACTTCCGCTCGGATCGTGGTCGCGAGCTGACCAAGGCCTTCGTGCTGCCCGAGCTGCCGCCGCAGGCGGAAGGCACGTTCGAGCGCGGCCCGCGCATCGACGATCTGGTGTTCGTGACGATGACAGAGTACGAGGCGGGGCTGCCAGTGGATGTGGCGTTCCCGGCGGATAACGTGGATCTGCCGCTGGCGAAGATTCTGGCGGACCGCGGGCTGCGCCAGTTCCACACGGCCGAGACGGAGAAGTACGCCCACGTCACGTTCTTCTTCAACGGCGGCCGCGAGGCGCCCTTCCCCGGCGAGGATCGCTTGCTGGTGCCCTCGCCGAAGGTGGCAACCTACGACCTCAAGCCCGAGATGAGCGCGCCGGAGGTGACGGCCACGGCGGTCGAGCACATCCAGAGCGGCACCTACGACGTGGTCATCATGAACTATGCGAACGCCGACATGGTAGGCCATACCGGTAATCTCGCGGCGACGATCAAGGCGGTCGAGGCGGTGGACGCGGGGGTTGGGCGCGTGGTGGAGGCGACGCTGGCGCAGGGCGGGGCGGCGCTGATTACGGCGGACCACGGCAACGCCGAGCAGTTGATCGAGTACGACACCGGCAAGCCGCTCACGTCGCACACGACCAATCCCGTGCCGTTCTACTTCGTGGTGCCGCAGTGGCCGAATGTTGTGCTGCGGCGCGATGGCATCCTGGCGGACGTGGCGCCGACGATGCTGGAACTGCTGCACATCCCGCAGCCGCCGCAGATGACCGGCCGCACGCTGATCGCTGGCGAGCGGTAGACGGGGGAGCGGATTCACCACAGAGGGCGCAGAGTCACGCGGAGGGGATCGCGGGGTTTACAAGGAGGACGCAGCGAGCACGGAGCGAGAGAGCATAAAGGCAGAGTGGGCAGAGAGAGGGGAGGAAGCGACGGCGATGGCGATCACGTATCGCAGGGCGACAGTGGACGATATCCCAGGGCTGGCACGGCTGCGCTGGGAGATGGAGGTCGAGCACAAGAAGCAGCAGGCGGCCCTGGAGGCGTATGCAGCGGTGTTCGAGACATCTGTTCGCGGGCCGCTGACCGCTGGCACGCAGGTCTCGTGGCTGGCGGAAGCCGACGGGGACGAGGGGGAGGCGCAGCCGGTGGCCTGCGTGACGCTGATCTGGTGGGACATGCCGCCAAACTTCGAGAATGCGCACCGCCGGCGCGGCTTCGTCTCCAGCGTCTACACGCGGCCGGAGTACCGGCGCCAGGGCATCTCGCGCCAACTGATGCAGATGCTGATCGCCTGGGCGCGCGAACACGGGCTGCTGCGGCTGATCCTAAGGGCCTCCGACATGGGCCGCCCGCTCTACTCTGAGCTGGGTTTCGCGCCGAGCCGCGGCATGGAGCTAGATCTATAGCCGTGAGACTCGATCGCCTTGGAGAAGGAAGTGCGCGATGGGTTCAGCGGCACCGCCACGTCTCTTTAGGTCGTGCCAAAGCGTGTCTGGTGATCTGGCGCGGGGTAGGCGCTCGCGCTATCACTCGCTATCAGTTCTTGCTATCATATATATGCCTCGTGTACGCCTTCCCATCCAGCCCTGCTTTGAGCAGAGCCAGTTGAGACAAGGTCCGACATGGCCGCCGTCACTACAGATACACTGCTCGCCATTGCGCTGGAGATGGCAGGCCTGAGCGAGCCGCCGCCCGACTGCGCGATCGGCTTCCCCGGCACGCGCATCAGCCACATCCTGATCGGCCTCGACGTGGGGCCGGCGGAACTGTTCATGGCGCGGCAGCTCGGCTACCACGCGGTGATCGCGCTGCGGCCATACGCCGTGCCGGCGGAGGCGTGGCGGCTGGTGGAGTGGCACGAGCAGCGCCTGCGCATGCTGGGCGTGCAGCGCGAGCGTCACCAGTTGGGGCTGGTGGCGATCGAGACGCAGCTACGTGCGGCGGCGCTGGCGGCCAACCAGGACACGCTGCCCTCGGTGGCGCGCCTGCTGGAGATGCCGCTCGTGACGATTGGCTCGCCGCTTGACGAGCTGGCGCGGAGCCGCGTGCACGAGGTTGCCGAGGACCTGACGAGCACGAAGCCGGCGCCGACGGTGGGCCAGCTCCGCGAGGCGCTGCTGGCGCTGCCCGAATTCGCCGCCGCGCCCGTCAAGCCCTGGCAGCCGCTGGGCCGCGAGGACGCTCCGATCAGATGGCTGCTCGCGCTGCCCGGGGGCCTCGCCGTGCCAAACAAGCTGACGATCTCGGCATACTTCCAGGCGGGCAAGACGACGCTGCTCTGCCCCGACCTGCCAGTCGAGTCGTTCGGCCACCTGGCGCCGAGCGACCCCACGATCAATCTGCTGCTGACGGGCCGCAGCGCCACGGCCAGCCTCGGCGCCAACCCCTACATTGCCCGCCTGCGTGCCGAGGGGCTGGAGGTGCACCCGTTCGCCGGGCTATTGCCGGCGACATAGCGCAGCGCACCTTGTCGTCGCGTCAGCCGTTGTCTCCGACACGGGCAGTCAACGCGGCCAGCACGGCGTCTACGGCAGTGTCGGCCAGCGCGCGCATCTCGTCGTCGGTGCGGTCCTGGATGGGATGGGCGACGTAGACGACGGCCGGATCGAAGCCCAGCGCGCGCGCTTGGGCGGCGGCGGCGTCCTGGAACTCGCTGGAGGCGACGAAGACGCCCGG
>DASUBU010000171.1:0-24646 GCA_035763125.1 Ktedonobacterales bacterium | reverse complement strand
GCCTGGCACGCCGCCAACCAGTCGCTCATCACGCGGCTCGACGCCGGCCAGGTGACGATGGCGACGGTGCGCGAGCGGCGCTGGCCCGACACCCTCAGCGCCCTGGGGCTCGACGATCCCGCGCTGGCCACCGCGCTCGATGCGCGCCTGGTGGAGACGTTCATCGGCGGCGTGCGACTCTTTGAGGATGTGGGCACGCTGCCCGAAGACCTGCGCGAGCGCTTCCACGTCGGCATCATCACCAACGGCGCCGACGACGACGCCCTTGATAGCCAGCGCACGAAAGCGGCGCGCACCGGCCTGCTCGCGCGGGTGGATTCCTTCCTGGCCTCCGATGCCGCTGGCGCCCGCAAGCCCGGCGCGCGCATCTTCCACCTCGCGCTGGAGCGCGCGGGCATCGCACCCGACGAGGCACTCTACGTCGGCGACAACATCATCAACGACATCGTCGGCGCCAAGCGCGCCGGGATGATGAGCGTGCTGATCTGGCGAGCACCGGAGCCACGCCCCACGCTAGAAGGCGACGAGCGCCCCGCACAGGTGATCGAGACGCTGCGCGAGCTCCCCGCGTTTCTGGCAACCCTCTAATACGGCATTGGCGACCGCGTGCGGGTCTCGATCTACCACCTCGTGTACCAGCGCTTAGTAACTATCTCAAAAGCGATGTAGACTGTGGAGAGGAGGCGAGAGCGAACGAGGAAAGAGGGGGGTATGGCACGACCGCGCAAGCCCCGGCGCAACTGGGATGAGCTGGGCACGATTTGGACGGTGTCGGACGAGCTGTGGGCAGTGATCCAGCCGATCCTGCATGAGCTTGATCCGCCTAAAGCGACGGGGCGTCCGCGCATTGCCGCTCGCGCAGCACTGGATGCCATCATCTTCCGGATGCGCAGCGGTTGCCAATGGAACCAACTGCCCGAGCGCTTCCCCGACGACAGCAGTATCCATCGCACCTTCCAGCGCTGGGTGCGGTCCGGCACCTTCGAACACATCTGGGCGGTGCTCATCGAGCGCTGCGAGGAGCTGGGTGGGGTGGACTGGGAGTGGCAGGCGGCGGACGGCATGATGGGCAAGGCGCGCCTGGGGGGGCCAGATCGGCCCCAATCCCACCGACTGTGGCAAGCGCGGGGTGAAACGCAGCTTGCTGGTCGAGGCGGATGGCGGCCCACTGGGCCTGGCGATTGCCGGGGCTAACGTCCATGACACCAAGCTGCTCTCCGCGACCATCGACGCCATCGTCGTCCCCCGACCCCAGCCCACGCCGGAGCGGCCGCAGCACCTGTGCCTGGATAAGGCCTACGACAACCCCACCGGGCATGCGGCCATCGAGGCGCACGGTTATGCCGGGCATATCCGACGCATCGGGAAAGAGAAGGTGGACCCCACGAGCGGCGCGAAGCGCTATCCGGCGCGGCGCTGGGTGGTGGAGCGGACGCTGGCGTGGCTCTCAAAGTGCCGGGCACTCTTGGTGCGCTACGACAAGCACGCCGCCAACTTCCGCGCCCTGCTCCAGTTCGCGTGTGCGCTGCTTTGGTTCCGTCGTCTCCACCGCTTGTCCGTCCTGAGATCGTTACTTAGCGGGTGCGGATGTCGAATCGCGTGATCAACCCGTCCTCGATCCGATACCTGTGACCGACTTGCCGATCGGATAGCAGATGGCCCGTGAGGTCGAGCACAATCTGATGGACGTCGACGACCACTTCCTCATCGGGACCAGTGGAGAAGCCGATCGGCTCGACGTGCGGATCGATCATTGCCCACTGGCGCGTCCAATAGCGACGCACGCCCTCGCGGCCACGCATGTAGCCGCCTTCCATGCCATTTGCCCACAGGACGTCTTCATTCAGGGACGCGAGCACCGTCTCGATGTCGCGGGCGTTGAACCGTTCGTACAGGCGTTTGAGGAGTTCCACGTGGTTGGACATGCAGCTTTCCCTTCGTCGGCCGCCTCATTCAGGGCGGCGCAGTCCATCCTCATTTGTGGAAAATCGTAGCGCGAGATCGTGGCGCCTCCAGTCTACCTCTTCTCCCCCTTCTTGAGATAGTTACTTAGCCACCGCTGGGATCATCCTTCGCGCGCGCGACCCAACTGGGACCTGCGGGGATGCCATGTTGGCCGAGCAACAGGCTCAGCTGGGCCGCATGTTCCTGGACGTGGCGCATGCTGTAAAGCTGCAGCTCGACGTAGCTGAGGACCGCCCCGTCCCGCATCCAGGGGAAGGGGGCGGGTTGGCGCGCCCGCTCGTCTGTCAGTGTCTCAATGGTCGTGTGGCATTGCTGGCGCGTGTGCGCAAGGTAGGCGCGCAGCTCATCCCTGGAATAGGGCCGCCCAGGCACGACACCAGCGGGATCCAGCTCCTCCAGGGTGAAGGGCGCCGGAGGAGCAAATCCCTCCACCGACCCGAAGCGGTACAGGTCGAGCCAGAACAGCGTGTGATAGGCGACATACCAGACCTCCGCGGACTGCGCCGGGAAGGACGGGTCATGCCAGACGGGCTGGCGCCAGAGTGCATCGGGGCAGGCCACCAGGGCATTGTCGAGCATATCAATGGCCGCGCCGAACTGCATCCACAACATGCTGCGCCAAAAGCTGTCCATATATGATGTGCTCCTCTGCGGATAACACGCCTACCACCCCGCTGACCGGTGGGCGCATAGGCGTTCAGGGTGGCGCCACGACATGGCTCGACTGGCTTGTCGCTCGCCCCTCTCACGGCCTCAGGACTGTCGAAGCTGCGCGTTCAGGAAGGCGAGAGTGCGCTCCCACGCCAGGGCCGCGGCCGCCGGATCGTAGGCATCCGGGCGATTGGCATCGAAGAACCAGTGCTTGGTTCCCGGATAGGTGTAGACGGTAACTGGCCGGCCCGCCGCCCGGAGTGCCTGCTCCATTTCCGCGACCTCCTCCGCCGATACAAAAGCATCATTCTCGGCGAAGTGGCAGAGGTAAGCGGCTCGTGTGCCTTGGTAGGTAAGGCCAGGATACGTGGCATAGAAGGTTACGACGGCGGCGATCTCGTCGGCCAGATTGATGGACATATCGAGCGCATACGAGCCGCCCAGCGAAAACGCGACAAAGCCAAACACGTCGCGGCCACCTACAGGGCTACCAGCCCCGTGTTGGCGTAGGAACCGCAGCGCTCCCCGAATATCGCCGCGCCAGCGCTCCTCGTCCTGGTCTAGCGCCGCGCCCAACGCTTGCGCCTCCTCGACCGATGCGGTGGTCTTGCCGCGGTAGAGATCGGGGGCGAGCGCGATGAAGCCCGCCGCCGCCAGCCGGTCGCAGACCTGCCGAAACGGCTCGGTCAGGCCCCACCACTCATGCAGCACGACGACCCCCGGCGCGCCTGGCACGCCTGATCCCGCGGCAGCATCCGGCGTCGCAAGGTAGCCCGGCGCGGGCGAGCCATCGGCGTCGAACTCGATCATCCGTCCCGTCATATTGCCCCTGCCCCCCTGTTCTCACTGCTATGCATCCTATATGTATGCATCTTGATGCGTGCTCCCAGGCACTTGCCTGTCCCTTCTTCTCATTCCACGAAGAAGGAGCGGAAACACACTGGCCATACATATTCGCCCACACGAGCGAGAGAGGCTGAGAAAGGCGGCCTTCAGGGCAAGCTTCCTGTTCACTCCCCGCTTCTTCCTTCTCGCCTCGCGTGTCCGAGGAGCAACTTCCGTCTCCCCGCGCCGCTAACGTCGCATCGCTTGGTTGGTCACACAGGAGAGCCTGTGCTGCGGATGCTGCCGTCTTCACATACTCAATCGTCCTCAAAAGCGAACAGGCGCGGCTTCCTTGCCGCGCCGCATCCTTGCGCGAAGGTTCTGCACTCTCTCCTCTCGCCACGCGCTGTGCTTGCCGCCAGGTCCCCCAATCCGATGACCAATGTGACGCCCCAACGGCCGCCTACGATTACTACAACTACGAAGCCCGCAGGCCGGACAGCGTGGCGTCAATCTCGCGCCAGACCGCCTGTCGCCGCGTCTCCACAACCGCCGGCAGCGAAACCGGAGCCGCGCCGTACGCTGCCAGCCACTCGCGCAGCGCCTCGGCCCAGATGGCCTCCGGCGTCCGGCCTGCCTTCACTGCCACCCGCGCCGTCTCGCGCAGCAGCTCCGGCTCCAGCCCACGCGTCCCACGCCGCGTCTGCTTTGCGTACAGCGGACCCGACACCTCCGCCGCGCGCTCGACCGCGAAGAAATGCCGCAGCACGCCAGCGCCCACGGTCGCCACTGCCGCGCTGCCCAGCCCCGCCGGCGCCGCATAGGCCAGGCGTGCCGCCTCGACCGCGCGCGAGACACCGGGCCGCGATGACTCCACCCTCCGCTCGCGCCGGTCACTCCACCAGAGTCGCATGATTCGCCCTCCTCGTCCGTCGTGTGCAACTGCTCGCTTTCGCCGCTCGTCTGAACTGACTACCCAGAAGCCGCATTCCGCACCGCACTACTAGAACATCTGTTCGTATTCTAGAACGCGCCGTCAAGCGCCGCGGTAACACCTGGTCAGCTACGCCGCCGCTCCTAGCCCATTTGCCTCGCGTTTGCCCTACCTGCTCTCGCCCACGCCGCCGCTGGCGGCCGGCTCGCTCAGTCGTGACCAGGCGCTGCACCTCTTCGACTGGCTCTACTCGCTCGTGGATGGCGCTCTCAGCGCGCTGGCCTTCGGCGTCAAGCGTGTGCAGGCGGCGAGCCCGCCCGACTTCGTGCGTACCCTCGTCTGAGGCCCCTTACATTTCGATCGTCGCCGGGGATGGGGTAGGCTCCGGCGGTGGCGTGGCCGTGGGTGCCATAGTCGGGGCAGCGGTCGGCGTCGGGGCAGCGGTCGGCGTTGGCTGTGGAACGGGTGTCGGGGCGGTGGTCGGCGTCGGGGCTGGCGGACTGGGAGTCGGCGTCGGCTGTGGAACGGGCGTCGGCGTGGGCGTCGCCGCGATGGTCGGCGTCGGGCGAGGCCGCGGCGTCGCGGTCGGCCGCGGAGCGGGCGGTGGCGGAATAGGCGTGGCCGCCTGCGCTGCTGGCGCCACAGTCACGGCGAAGTAGGCGTCGGGCGTAGAGAAGAGCGCCCCATTGCGCGAGAGGTTTACCCACGTCTGGTAGGTACCTGGCTCACGCGGGGCTACCAGCGTCAACGTGAACTGCATTGTGTGCCCAGGCATGATCATCACCCCGGCCAAGGGAACGTTCAGACGAGATGGGCAGTCTTGGCGGGGATGGCGCGCGGTATCACAGATCAGCCGATAGCCCGCGCCATCGCTCCAGGTGGTAGTGCCTGTGTTAGCGAATGTGATATGTGCCGAGAACGGCTGACCCGGCACGACGGATGCGGGCGCGATGAGCCGTGCAACACTCGCGGCATCGCCCGTCGCGGCGCTCTCGATGGGCGTGGGCGTGGCGGTGGCCGCCGGCGCGGCAGTAGCGGTCGGCGGCAGTGTTGCCGCAGCGGCATGCGGCCCAATACCCTGCGGGAGATGCTGGGGATACATGGTGACGTCCGCAACCAGCATCAACGCCAACAGCGCGCACGCGGCGATCAAGGCGATCAGCTTCCATCCATGCGCGCGGTGTGCGGCGCGCATGGGCTTGCCGCGTGACCCCAGAGCGACGCCCGACTCTGGCGCGCCATCGGGCGGCGTGAGAAGCGCAGCAGCAGGTACCTCAGCGGGAGCCTCTGGAACGTCGTCTCCATCGAGGAGCGCCCCCTCCGACGTGTGCGTCGCGTCTCGTAGCGCCTCAGCGAACGCTGTCACCGACGGGAACCGCTCTCGCGGATCCTTGGCAAGCGCGCGGCCCAACACCTCCGAAACCTCCGGCGGCAGCGTGCGATTGAGCCTATGTGCTGCCGGCGGCTTGCCGTAGAGATGGCCGAAGGTCTGTGCGGCGGTGGCGCCCTGGAAAGGCGTGCGCTTCGTGAGGAGCTGATAGGCCAGCACCGCGAGCGCGTACTGATCGCTGGCGGGCAACGCGCGGCCTCTGAACTGCTCAGGTGCCGTATAGGCAATCGTGCCCGCAGCGCGAGTGCTCGAGCTAATCGGCGCGAACTCGCGCGCGATGCCGAAATCGGCCAGCAGCAGACGCGGATAGGCCTCCGGCCCGAACTCGACGAGCACGGTGCCAGGCTTCACAGCGCCATGCACAACGCCGCGATCGTGGATGTACTGAAGCGCCGAGGCGAGCTGACCGACCAGCTCGATCACCAGCGGTAGCATCGCCGGCAGTCGCATCGGATGGCGTGAGCTTCCGCGGATGGCGTCTTCCAGCGAGCCACCGGGCACGTGCTGCATCGCCAGATATAGGCGTCCGTTCTCGATCCCAGCCTCATGCACCGGCAGAATATTCTGGTGGGTGAACCGGGCGAGCACGTGGGCCTCGCGCAGAAAGCGCGCAACCGCACTCGCCCGCGCCTCGGCAGACCAGGTCGAGGGCGGGCCGCTGTCAATCCGCACCACTTTCACCGCCACCGGCTGGTCGTCCGAGTCGCGTCGTCTGGCAAGGTAGACCTCCACCATGCCGCCGGCATCCAACCGCCGCAGCATGGTGTATCCGCCCAGCAGTGCAACCGCTGGGCGATCGTCTGTGTGCGCCCTTAGCATGCCCGACTCCCTCACGACCGGCTTCCGCTACCCAGCTCCCTCGCACACTCCCTCGCGTGCAACGCGCGTGCCAGGCCAATAGAGTGCGAGCTTGCTGCTGCTCGCCTGCCAACCTTTGTATCGTTATGTTCGTAAGTATCCTCGGCACCACGCGGCGCGATCCGGCGGCGGACTCCGTCATGTTCCGTCCTGTCATCGTCCCTCCGCCCGCCTCGGCCCGCGTCTGGAAATGGCCGGGAGTCCTGATGTCCTTATCGCCTTCGATCCTGCGCGAGCGGGACCTCGAAATCCTCGAAGCCGAGCGCCGTCTCGCCGAAGCCCTCGGCGATTGCCTGCGCGGCTTCCAGTCCGCCGCCGAAGACGCCGAGACGCTGCGGCGTGTCACGCAGTCGCTGCAGGAGCCCTTCCTGCTGGTCGTGGCGGGCGAGTTCAACGCCGGCAAGAGCGCTTTCGTCAATGCGCTGATCGGCGAGCGCGTGCTGGCCGAGGGGGTGACCCCCACCACCGCGCACGTCACGCTGCTGCGCTTCGGCGAAGCCGCCGCCTCGCGCCTACGTCCGGACGGCATCGAAGAGATCATCTCGCCGGCCGCTTTCCTGCGCGACGTGGCGATTGTGGATACCCCCGGCACCAACGCCGTTCTGCGCCATCACGAGCAGCTCACCCGCGAGTTCATCCCGCGCAGCGACTTCATCCTTTTCGTCACCTCCGCCGACCGCCCCTTCACCGAGAGCGAGCGCGCCTTTTTAGAGCGCATCCGCGACTGGGGCAAGAAGGTCGTGCTGGTGGTCAACAAGGTGGACCTGCTGCGCACCGCGGACGATGTGGCCGAGGTGGTCGCCTTCGTCCGCCAGCATAGCGTCGCGCTGCTCGGCGCCTCGCCCGAGATCTACCCCGTCTCGGCGCGGCTGGCGCAGGAGGCCCGGCGCGCCGACTCCGGCGAGGAGGGTGTGCGCCGCTGGGACGAGAGCCGCATGGGTGGGCTGCGCGATGCGCTGCTGCGCACGCTCGACGACGAGGGCCGCGCCCGCCTCAAGCTGCTCAGCCCGCTGGGCGTGATGCAGCGGCTCGCGCTGACCTACACGACTGAGGCCGCTAAGCGCGCCTCCCTGCTCGACGAGGACGCGCGCACCGTCGCCAACATCGAGGCGCAGATCACGGCCCACGGCGCCGACCTGCGTGAGGCGTTCGAGCAGCGGCTGCGCGCCGCTCAGGCCATCGTGCTGGAGATGCGTGATCGCGGCGACCGCTTCTTTGACGAGACAGTGCGCCTGGCGCGGGTGGCCGATCTTGTTCGCGCCGAGCGGGTGCGTGCGGCCTTCGAGCGCGACGTGATAGCCGACGCCCCCGCGCAGATCGCGGCGGCTGCCGACGAGCTGATTGATTGGATTGCCGAGCGGGAGCATCGTCTCGTCCAGGCCATCAACGAATATCTCGCCCGCCGCCGGCAGGGTGCCGCATCGGCGCTGGGCAGCCCAGGTGAGGGGGGCGACGAGCACGTGATCGGCGGCATCGGCGCCAGCTTCGACTTCAACCGCCGCGCCGTCCTCCAGCGCGTCACCACGGCCGTGGATCGCGCGGTGCGCAGCTACGACCGTGACGAAGAGACCCGCCAGCTTGCCGGCTCGCTGCAGGGCGCGGTGGTCGCCAGCGCGGCGGCGGGCGTGGGTGCGGTGGGGCTGGGCGTGGGCGTCGCCGTGCTTGTCGGCACCGCCGCCGCCGACATCACCGGCATCACTGCCGCGATTGTGCTCGGCGGGCTGGGGCTGGGCGTTCTGCCGCTGCAACGGGCTCGCGCCAAGCGCCAGTTCGACGCCAAGACGCGCGAGCTGAGCGAGAAGCTCGCCACCACGCTGCGCGAGCAGTTCGAGCGCGAGCTGGAGGCCGGTGCGCAGCGGCTGCGCGAGGCGCTGGCCCCCTATACGCGCTTCGTGCGGCTCGAGCGCGAGCGCGTGACTCAGGCGCAAGCCGCCCTCGACCGCATCTCCGCCGACGCCGAGGCCCTGCGCCAGCGCATCGAATCGGGTGCGCCCGCGCCGAGGCAAGACGTCCTACCTGCGGCGAGCGACACGCCGCCCGCGGGACTGGCAGAGGCGGCGGTCTAGCTGGCTCATGCGTACACTTCCTCTGGTAGCTGGGCGAGGCCATCGAGCGAGCGAGCGCCCGGCCTGATGTGCCGTGGCGAATCCTGCGGCGAGAAGCGGGGTTGCCCGCGAGCAGGCCGCTCCGGGCACTGGCCCGCAGCGTCCCATTCTCAACCGCGTCTAGCTCCGCTTAGCCGACGTGGCTTCCCGCTCCTGCGGGCGTGGCACCCGCGGCAGGACCAGGAGCAGAAGCAGGAGCAGCCACCTCGCTCCACACCTGGCGGAATTTGCCGCTGCGCGCGTCACGGCTGGGCGGCTCGCTCGCACGCTCGATCGCCACGCTCGCCAGGCCCTGTGTCGCCAGGTAGGCGTGCAGGCGCTGCTGTACCAGCGGCCAGACCCGCTCCACGTCGGCTGTAGGGAGTGTCTCGAAGCGCACCATGAGTCTATTGGGCGCCGTCTGGATCAGTTGGCAGCGATGGATACTGGGAGTCTCCTCAACGACCGTGACCAGCGCCAATGGCAGCAGCTGCACCGCTTTCCCTTCGGAACTCACGAAGGTGAGCAGCTCGCCGCTACGGCCCTCAATGTGGATGACGGGCAGTGGACTGCCACAGAAGCACGGCTCGGGATCTAGCGTGACGCTGTCGCCCAGGTCGTAGCGGATGATTGGCTGCACGTAGTTGGCCAGGTTGGTCACCACGACGGTGTGGGAGGGCTGCCCGACGGGCACGGGCTGGTAGGCCGCGTCCACCGGCTCCACGAGGTACCAATCGCTGTTGACGTGCAGCCGCCCCTGCCGGCACGCAAATGCTAGCGCCGGGACCTCCGAGGCAGAGTAGCCCTCACGCACCGCACAGCCGAAGGCGGCTTCTATCCGCGCGCGTGCCGCGGGCGTGAGCCGCTCGGCGGTCGAGCCCACTAGGAGGGGATGGAGGCGCAGCCGTCCCACTTCCTGCTCCTGCGCCAGCAGCACCAGCGCGCTGGCATAGCCAGTGAGATACACCGGGTCAAAGGCGTTGAGGTCGCTGACCAGCTCAGGCAGAGGCGCCTGCACCGGAAATTCCCGCAAGCGATCAGCCACCAAGGGACTCAAACGCCGCTCCCACTCTGTGAAGCTCGCCCCGGCAAAGTGCCCGCCCGTCATGTAGACGGTGGCACCCCACCCACGCCGGCCATGGCGCAGCAAGCGCCGAAGGGTGCGCAACGTGAACTGATCGGGGACCAGGCGGGCATACCGCAGCACGTCCAGGAGCACGAGCGAGCGCCGGTCCTGGAGCAGGAGGGCGGGCACGCCCGTGGTGCCGGAGGTGGTGAAGATCAGATAGCGGCCCAGATAGAGCTGGCCTACCTTGGCGAGATCGGCGACGAACGCCTCCACCCCCGCACGCGTGACAGCCGGGTCGGTGACCCACTCATCGAAGTGGGCCATCAGCTCCGGCTTGGTGGTGGGCGGCAGCTGGCGGAGGTCGTCAGGACCGATCTGGGCGGGTAATTGCTGGTAGAGGCGGCGATAGTAGGGCGAGCGCTCGCGCGCATAGGCAACGAGCGCAACGAGGCGCTCGGACTGACGGGCGGCGATGGCGGGCGGACCACGCTTGGTCGTCTGCCAGGCATCCCACGCCACATGCAAAGGAGCCCAACGGGGAGCCGCTGGCATGCCCGGCGCCCCGACCATCAGCTGCCGCTTCCGTTGTGGCGCTCGTCGGCCTGTCTGAGCAACAGACGGCTGAGCGGCCTCTCTCTCCGCATGCTCAGCGGTGATAGGGGCAAGGATGGGTAGTTGGAGGAAGCGGGTGATGCCATACAGACGCAGCTCCTGTCCCCACAGGCGGGAAAAGGCGGGGATCGCTTGTGCCGCGAGGATTTCCGCAGGCGCCCCAACGCGGTAGGATCGCCCTTGCCACTCGATGGTGCAGCCCTCCGCCGCACGGATATTTCGATACCAGTCAACCTGCTCACCATAAGCCAGGGGGATGATGAAGGCGTTCGCATCCGGGGCACGTGCGGTGATCACTGGTGTGGCATACGGCTGCCCCGAGCGGCGGCCCACGTGGCGAATCACGGCGTAGGGGCTCTGCCGGCGGCCGGCGCGCAGCGCGCGCATGGTGAGGCGATTGGTCCAGCGCTTGTTGAACAGGCCAACTCGGTGCAGGAAAGACTCCGCGCCTGAGCGCCACAGCACGATCATGGCGAGACGCAGACTCACCACCATCCCCGCGAGGACACCCGCAAGAAAGACCACGATCATCCGCCTGACATGCTGCTGCTGTGGCCGGCGGTGGTGGTGTCGGTCTCTGCGTCGCATCGTGTGCCTCCTCTACTCTATGCCTGAGGCATGCACCTCTCCGCAGGAAGACCACCTCCGCCTCACAGTGCCACATCGAGCACGGACACGAATGGCACAGCGGAGTCACAACGGACTCCAGCATCTTGGTCTCGATCCGAGCAATATCAGCGTACATCCAGCTGAGCAGTCACTCGGCGATGTGCTCGGCGTAGTAGGCGCCCCAGTCCGGCTGGCTGCCGTCGGCATCGGTGACGCCGTACTCATGGGCCAGCCCCCACGACGAGAGCGCCCGGCCCGACTTAGCGCCGACATTCGGGTCGCTCGCCAGCGCGGCGACGGCGCGGCCCACGTAGGCCGGCGTCTCGGACGCGGCAAAGTGCGGATCCTGGGCGATGGCGTCGCGCCAGGTTGCCTCCGTCACGCCGAAGCGGTCGAGCATCTCCTCCGAGCGCAGAAAGCCGGGCGTCACCGCTACGGCTGTCACCCCCGGCGCGCCCAAGCGCCGCAGGTCGGCCGCCATCGCCGCCGCCAGATGGATCACCGAGATCTTCGCCAGGCTGTAGAAGAGGTTGCCGCGGTAGTCATAGGTGTCGCCGTCGGTGATCTCGACGATCAGCCCGCGATTGCGCGCGACCATCAGCGGCGCGCCGTGCCGACTGGTGATGATATGCGAGTGCACGGCACGCCGCTGCATCAGCAGGCCGTCCTCAAGCGAGTGCTGCCAGAACGGCACGCTCCAGTTTGTCAGCGCGTCGCCGCCCCACACATCGTTAATGAGGATATCCAGCCGGCCGTCCTGCTCGTCGCGCACGCGCGCAAACAGTGCCGCCACTTCGCCGGGCGCGGTGTGATCCACCTGCACGGCAATGCCCACTCCACCCGCAGCCGTCACTAGCGCCGCGGTCTCTTCAATCGTCTCAGGGCGCGTGCCGGTCGCCGGGTGGCCGCGCACGCTGCGTCCCGTCGCGTAGATGGTGGCACCCGCCGCGCCCAGTGCCACCGCGATGGCGCGTCCGGCGCCGCGCGTAGCGCCCGCCACCACCGCCACCTGCCCGCGCAGCGGTTGCTCCGCCGCCTTCGTCGTCTCAGCCATGCACATCCTCCTCTGCTCTAATCGTCATTCAGCGGTCAGCAGATGGAGCATGCGTGGCGATTCATGCCATCTCCTGTCATCTTGTACCGTGTCGCATCAGACCGTTGTAGTTTGCCATCGCTAAGCCACCAGTCTGCCGCCAGATCCGAGGATTACTCTCCAAAGACATGATGCGACGCCAAATGACACGCCAGACGTGCTGATCTTGACTGGGACAACGGGGAGCAACTCCTGGCTAGAAAAGGATGCTCAATGTGCTCATTCGGCCGGCAAGATATTGCGCCAGTAATACGGTTGGACCTCGCTCAATCGCTTTGACAGCCAGCGGCTGGGATCCTGCGGGTCTGGCACCGCGACCTCAACATCGGGTCCCCAGAAGAAGAGGCGTTCTTGACAGATCCCACAGGGAGTCAGAATGAAGATCTTCTCTGTCTTGGCAGGGCGGCACACGCAAACGGACGCGGCAACCGCATGACCAAGCTTCTGGGCTTCACACAGGCATCCCGTCTCATAACACAGCCCCGCTGCCGGATTGGGACTGTCAGCACCGATACTGGTCAGCAGATCCCCTTCATGAGTGTACATCGCCGCCGCCCCAGCCCACTCGTCTTGGGAATGCCGCGCGTTCATCAATGCAATCGCGGCCTCAACGAGCCGCTGATCAAGTTTCATACTGCCTCCTCGTAAGCGTGGTGCACATTTGTGTACAGGAGAACCTGCCCCACGAGTTCACGTGATGCCGCGCCGCACCCTGCCGTTGTCGTTGGTGGTCCCGCAAAATCGCGATCCGTCGCAGGAGCACAAAACCAATCTACAGCGATATGACGTTACAGGGTGTTATATGCGCGACTATGCGCGCCTATTTCCCTGGTGATGGGGGCGCGTCAGCTTGCGGTGGCCCCAGGAACCGGAGCAGCAGCTCCTCCACCTCGCTCACGTCGAACGGCTTCTTCAGCAGCACGTCGGCATTGGCTTCCAGCGCGCGGCGCAGGCCGGCGGCCGTCATGAGGATCATCGGCGGCGGCCGGTGGTTATCCAGCGCGGCATCGGCGCGGATGGCCTCGATCAGCTGCGCCCCATTCAGAAATGGCATCATCAGATCGGTGATGATGAGCGCAGGCCGGCGCTCGCGGGCCAGCTCCAAGGCTTGCTTGCCCTGGACGGCGATCAGCGGTGTGTAGCCCGCGTCGGCAACCATCAACGCCAGCGCTTCGGCGACTGGCTCTTCGTCTTCGGCAATCAGGACGAGATACGGCGTCCAGCCCTCCGCCCGAGTCACGGCGCTTCCTCCGCATCAACAGAGCTGCGTTATGTACTTTGCGGTGTATCTGGCGTGCGCGCTCCGCGGGCGCGACGGCCGCTCGTGGACCGTGGGGCAGCCTTCGTCTCCGCCGGTGCCGGCGTCTGCGATCCGTGGGAAGCACGGGTCGCGGGCAGCAAGCGGAATCCTTCGGGGGGTGTGATACCGAAGGCGACGCGCGTGCCGCCGTCATGCGCCGAAAAGCGCATCTTGATCACTGAGAGCATACGTGCGAGCTGGTGATTGTGCTCCTCGCGGCGCAGGAGCAGCACGTTCTCTGCCATCACGGAGATCGGATGGTGTGCGAAGTCCAGCTCCTGCGCGGTTGTCTGGGGCATCTCCTTGGTAAAGAGCGCCGTCACGCCGCGCATGCGCAGCGCCTCCACCAGCGCCGCCAGATAGTTGTCTACTCGGTGCGGGTCGCCGGCCTCGACCACCGCCCGCTCCAGCTCGGTGGCACTATCCACCACCAGCCGCCGAATGCCCTTGCTCTCTATGATGTTCAGCACCTGATCGGCGACGATATCAGGAATCAGCTCGACCGGCGACCAGCGCACGAAGGTCAGCAGGCCCTGCGGGCCGAGTGCCTGCGCAAGTTGTGGGCCGAACGCGTACGCCTCGGCCTTCAGCAGGAGCTGGCGGTGGCTCTCGCGGAAGCTCAGCAGCAGCGTCGGCTCGCCGGCGAGCGCCCCGGCCACCGCGAAATGGAGCGCCAGCATCGTCTTGCAGGTGCCCAGGCTCCCCACCACCAGCGTGCTGGTCCCACGCGTGAGCCCACCGGCGAGCAGGGCGTCCAGCTCGGGCACCCCAAACCGGGCGCGTCCGTCCAGCAATCCCGCGGCCGCCATCTGCTCGTCGGCGCGGTCGGCCTCGTGAAGCTCGCCCACACGGCTGCCGGTCGAGCGGGCCACGACGCGCGCCTCCAGCCGGGGATAGACCGCCACCCCATCGAAGTTTATGCTCATACCGTGCATGCCCGCCAGCGGCGCGCCCCCGCGCACCTTGATCGCCTCGACACCACGCCACTGACGCACACCCACCAGATCGTAGCGCAGCCCGAGGATCAGATCACCGGTGGTCGCCTCAGGGAAGAAGACCGGATCGCGCGGATCCGTCTCGCTGGTGATCACCGTCGTCGCCCCCAGCACGCTCAGCGTCGTGCCCACGTCGTAGAGGAACTGCCGGGCCGCCTGCGGATCGATATCCGCGCCGCGGATGCCACGGAAGCCGTCCAGCACGACGAAGGCCGCCCGGCCGCGGCGCGCCTCCGCCACGATCGCCTCGGCCGTTTCGTGCAGCCCGCCGGTGAGGAACTGCTGCAGCGAGTGAAACTGGATGGTATCGCCGACCAGATCATCGTCGTAGAACGTGAAACTGCTCAAGTGGGCAATCAGCTTGCTCGTCGGCTCTGAGAGTGCCGTGAGCACCATCGCCTTGCGGCCGCCGCGCGCCGCGGCGAAGGCCAATTGATTGGCGAGTGTCGTCTTGCCGCTACCAGGCGGCCCAACGATGATCATCAGCGCGCCTCGCGGCATGCCCCCACCCAGCACAAGATCGAGGTTCGGCACGCCGGTCGGATCCACCAGCGGCATGGTGAGCACGAGGTCGTCGCCAGCTCCTTCGTGCTTCGTCATGGGCTCCTCACCACTTCCCACTATCGCCTAACGCTCGCCCTATCGCAGCCTATTGCCCCTTGGGGGCATCCGATGTGTCCCGTGTGTCCCGTGTGTCCGATGCGACGCCTGTGTCGCATCGTCCGGCCCGCCCTGCCGCATCCGCGCCTGGCTGAGCGGCGAGGAAGCGGTGCAGCAGCGCCTCAACCTCGGCGATGTCGAACGGCTTGCGCAGGTACGCGTCCACCACGATGTGATCGTACGAAGGTAGCCGGGCGGCGGTCGTCAGGATCACCGGGATGTTCGCGCAGCCGTTGGCGGTATCGGCACGCAGCGCGGCAATGAGCTCGGCGCCGCTGAGCTGCGGCATCATCAAGTCCGTAATCAGCAACGCGGGATGCCGCTCGCGCGCCAGCTCAAGCGCGCGGCGCCCATGCGCCGCCACCAGTGGCACGTAACCCGCCTCCTCGACGATCATCGCCAGCACCTCGGCGATCGGCGCTTCGTCTTCGGCGATCAACACCAGCGCCGAAGCCTCGTCGTCCCGGTGGGCGCTGCCTTCGCTTGCCATGCCGCGCACGAGTCCTCTCCCGCTGCCCGCGATGCCATCGAAGCGTGACATCGCCAGCCGTCTCACGCCACCGCGGCGCGTTGAGGCGACGACTAGCTTCCCATCGCAGCGATTCCCGTGCCGGTTTCGGCAGTGCGCTCACACCAGCATATCATGCGAGCAGTCTCTTAGGCAAACGGGGCGCGTTAGATGGCGCGCTGGCAGCGGTCTCCGGGCGGATCGCGGCTCTGCTCACAAATCGCTCACAAAAGCACCGGGCGGCTTGCACAAGACCACCGCTCAGCACACCCTAGAGTTGGAGCCTGATGGCGGGATACGCGCAACGCTGCTACCATTTCACAACGAGGAGCGTGAGCGATCGCCCTCTGGTGAGCCTGCGCACGCGTGCGCCACCCACCACTCGAACAATCCGCGGCATACTCCACTCGTGCCGCCGTTGTGGATCGAGCGCAGCGGCAGTGCGGTGTGAAAGCGGAAAGGAGTCGCTGCCATGAGCACTGTCGGCATCCAGCCCGGAGGTGAGCAGCCGCTCGCCGCACCACCCGCGACATCTGGTCCGCCCGCGCCACTCGCCTCCGCTGGCAACCTCAGCCAACGCCGGCGGGCCATCGCGTTCGGCGTGCTGGCGGCTGCCGCACTCGTCGTGCTCATCGCGATCGGCTCGCGCGGCTTCCGCTGGTTCGATGCCGCGCTGATCGGCTACGCCGTTGGCTCGGTCTTCGCGTTGGCCGCCGTCACCTACAAGTACACCTTCTGGCTGATGCGCCCGCAGACCGGCCGCTATTTCTGGCGTAGCTGGCGGCTCTTTTTCTCGTTCGAGAACTTCCGCCGCTACACGGCGCTGATCCCTAGCGCCATCGTCAGCGGCCTCTTCACACAGGGCTTCATCCGCCAGCGGGGGCCGAACCAGCGGACGGGATTCTACCGCTGGGCCACGCATCAGTCCATCTTCTGGGGCGTTGTGCTCTCCTGCGCCATCACCTTCCCACTCACCTTCGGCTGGCTGCGCTTCACCCAGACCAGCGCGCACGATTACCGCATCTGGGTGTTTGGATTTCCGTTCTTCAACTTCGACCCGAACTCGGTCTTCGGCTATCTCGTCTACCACGCGCTGGTCATCACCTCGATTCCGCTGCTGGTTGGGGTAATCCTGGCCTTCCATCGGCGCTTCCACGACCTCGCCCAGATCGCCATTCAACGCTTCCGCTTCGACCTGATGCCCCTGGCGCTGCTCTTCGCCATCGTCATCACGGGCGTGGCGCTGACGGCCGATAGCACATTCTTCGCCGGCACCTACTACTGGTTCATCTCGCTCACGCACGAGGCCGTGGTGGTCTTCTGGCTGATCTCGCTGCCGTTCGGCAAGTTCTTCCACATCATCCAGCGGCCGGCCACCGTCGGCATCGAGCTCTACTGGCGCACCGGCGAGGATACGCCCCAGCACGCCTGCCCACGCTGCGGCCGCGTCTTCGTGCCAGAGCGGTTCATCCGGGACCTCAAGCGCACCTCCTATGACATCGGCCAGAACTACGCCGTGATGGCAGACGCGCCCCAGGCGAGCCCGGCCGCGCCACGCGAAGAAGCCATTAGCATCACCTGGTGGCAGGATTTCTGCCCTGACTGCAAGCGCGTCATGCGCGGCCAGGCGAACCTCGCCGCAATGGGCCGTGACGGCAACCGCTTTTTGTAGCTAGCGCATCGTTCCTCACCAGTCCACTCGCCTTGGACCTACGTCTGGAGCCACCTCATGAGCGTTGATAAGCATCTCTTCGACCCTCAGCAGACTGACACCTACGACCTCTATTCCGGCAGCCCCGAGCCGTGGCAGACCGATGCCGCAGTCGAGCGCTACGTGCCTACCCACTGCTGCTACTGCGGCGTGCAGTGCGCCATGTATCTCAAAGTGGCCGGCGGCAAGGTAGTCGGCGTGGAGCCACGCTACGACTTTCCGCTCAACCACGGCATGCTCTGCCCCAAAGGCACCACCGCCTGGCAGACCGTCAATCACCCCGACCGTCTAACTGCGCCGCTGATGCGCAGGGGCGGCAAGGGCAGCCCGCTGGAGCCCGCCACCTGGGATGAGGCGCTCGATTTCGTGGCGCAGGGCTTCCGGCGCATTCAAGAGCAGCACGGCAAGGACGCGGTGGCAGTCTTCAGCGGCTCCTCGATGACCAACGAGAAGTGCTACCTGATGGGCAAGTTCGGCCGCGTGGCGCTGGGCACTAAGAACGTAGACTACAACGGCCGGCTCTGCATGTCGTCCGCCACCGGCGCCAACGAGCGCTCGCTAGGCATAGATCGCGCCGCCAACCCGGTCAGCGACATGTTGCAGTCCGACGTGATCTTCGTCATCGGCTCCAACGTCGGCGAGTGCTTCCCCATCATCACCAGCTACCTGTGGCAGGCGCGCGACCGCGGCGCCAAGCTGATCGTCGCCGACCCGCGCCAGACACCCATTGCGCGCACCGCCGATATCTTCCTGCCGCTGCGCTCCGGCACGGATTCCGCGCTGCTCAACGCTATGCTCTATGTCGTGATCACCGAAGGCATGGTGGACGAGCAGTTCATTGCCGAGCGTACCACCGGCTGGGAGGAGACCAAGGCCGAGGCGCTCAAGTATCCGCCGGAGAAGGTGGCCAAGGTCTGCGGCCTGCACCCCGAAGCGATCTACGAGGCAGCGCGGCTCTACGGGCGGGCACGAGCGGCGATGCTCTACACCGCGCGCGGCCTGGAGCACCAGAGCAAAGGCGTGGACAACGGCGTCGCCTGCGCCAATCTGGCGCTGGCTACCGGCAACTTCGGTCGCCCCGGCGCGGGTTATATGACGCTGACCGGCCAGGGCAACGGCCAGGGCGGACGCGAGATGGGCCAGAAGGCCTCCCAACTGCCAGGCGAGCGCGAGATCGAGGAGCCGGAGGATCGCGAGTACATCGCCAAGGTCTGGGGCATCCCCGAATCTGAGCTGCCGCACGCCGGCCTGCCCGCCACGCTGATGATCCCAGCCATGCTGCGCGACGAGATTCGCGCCTGCTTCATGATCTGCTCCAATCCGATGGTCTCGCTGCCCGATCAGCACACCGCCGAGCGCGCGCTGCGGAGCCTGGACCTCTTCGTGGTCTGCGACTTCTTCCTCTCCGAGACCTGCGAGCTGGCCGATGTGGTGCTGCCGGGCAATGTCTGGTGCGAGGACGGAGGCACGACCACCAGCCTGGAGGGCCGCGTCATCAAGTACAATCAGGCGGTAGAGCCGCCAGGCAGCGCACGCCGCGACATTGATATCGTCTGCGATCTGGCGCGCCGGCTCGGCAAGGGCGAGTTCTTCCCCTACCACTCCGCGCACGACATCTTCGAGGAGCTGCGCATTGCTACCAAGGGCTCGAAGGCCGACTATTACGGCATCACCTACGAGAAGATTGACGCGCAGAACGGCGTCTTCTGGCCCTGCGGCGAGCTCGACGACCCCGGCACGCCGCGGCTCTACGAGCAGCGCTTCGGCTTCCCCGACGGCAAGGCGCGCTTCCACCCAATCGTCTACCTGCCGCCCGCCGAGGAGCCCGACGACGAGTATCCGCTGGTGCTGACCACCGGCCGTGTGATCTATCACTACCTCTCCGGCAACCAGACACGGCGCACACCGTTCCTCTTCCAGCAGGCGCCCTGCCCCTGGGTTGAGATTCACGAGGCGACAGCCGAAAAGCTGGGAGTGAAAGACGGCGACTGGATGACGGTGCGCACGCGGCGCGGCGAGATGACGGCGCCCGCGCTAGTGGTCCGCTCGATCCGCCCCGATACCATCTTCATCCCCTACCATTATCCCGGCAACGAGGCCGCTAACATCCTGACCAACCCGGTGCTAGAGCCGATGAACAAGATCCCGGAGTACAAGGTCTGCGCCGCCGCGGCCGTCAAAGCCGAGCGCCCGCCGGAGTGGGCCAGGGACTTCAATCCCGAGCTGCTCAAAGTCGCGCGCGCCAGCCGGCGCAACCTGCCGAGCTCCGGCGCGAAGGTCGGCCCGCGTGTGCGGTAGGTGCCGTCGGTGCGGTAGATTAGGAAGGACTGTGGTTCATGGCCGTCAAGCGCATCTTCCTCGATCCCTCGCGCTGCATCGGCTGCCGCTCGTGTGTGGCCGCCTGCCGCGAGTGCGACACGCACAAGGGCGAGTCAATGATCTTCATTGACTACATTGACCGCGGCAACACGGTCGCCACCTCGCCCACGCTCTGCATGCACTGCGAGGAGCCGCTGGCGCCGTGCGCGCAGGTCTGCCCGGCGCAGGCGATCTTCGTCAGCCCCGATGGCGTCGTGCAGCAGGCCGACGAGACGCGCTGCATCAACGCCCGCAATTGCCACTACATCTGCCCCTTCGGCGTCCCCAAGGACAACGCGGCTGGCCAGGTGATGCGCAAGTGCAACCTCTGCTACGACCGCACGAGCGTAGACCTGCCGCCGATGTGCGCCTCGGTCTGCCCGACACAAGCCATCTTCTATGGCACCTATGAGGAGTGGATCCAGGCGGGGCGCGCACAGCAGGGGGCGCGGCCGGTCAACGTCTTCTACTTCGGCAAGCAGCGTGTCCGCACCCGCAACTATGTGGTGATGCGGGAGGAGCAAGACTCGCTGGATCTGATGGCGCTGGCCGAGCAGGCGGCGCTGGGCGACCTGGGCGATCTGCCGCTGGCGACGACCGCCACCCAGAGCGCGCCCTGGGAGGATGCCGAGACGGCCGGCATCCCGCGCCGCTTCGCCCCGCCCGAGCCCTGGGCACCACGCACAGCCCCAGAGGTCGTGCCAAGCTCCGCACCGACGCATGATCCTGGCAAGCAGCCTGTACCAGAGCCGCAGAAAGTGTAGGCCGTTTACTCGTAGGGGGTGTGTAAGCATGCCCGCCGTGTTGGCGCGCGCATACCCCTCCCCCCCAATTTCGGAGATTCGCTGATGGACTCGGACTACGAACCACTCGACGCCGTCGCTGGCACAGCCGGCACCACCGGCACCGCACCCTCCGACGCCGGACGCCCGCGCACCCCCTCGGAGGCCGTTCGCACGCGCGACTCCGAGTTGGCGCACCGTGCCCGCTCGCAAGGACAGGAGTGGCGCGAAGAGTTTCCCTATCGCTGGCGCGCCGACGACCTGGTGACGCGCCGCGACACACTGCGTTTCCTGGTCGCCGGCAGCGGCGCGCTCTTTCTGGCGAGCGCCGCGCTGGCCGTCGTCGGCGCGGTGCGCCCCAGCAGCCAGACACACGTCGTCGCCATCCCCGGCGCCGCGACGCTGGCCGAGGATGAATCGCTGGTCTTCGACTACCCCGACCAGTTCGGCCAGGGTATCGTCGTCAATCTGCCGAACAAGGGGCTGGTGGCCTT
Source organism: Ktedonobacterales bacterium (assembly GCA_035763125.1). GTDB lineage: Bacteria > Chloroflexota > Ktedonobacteria > Ktedonobacterales > JADMIN01 > SMAG-U1939. The sequence continues at coordinate 3,748 of DASUBU010000171.1, read as the reverse complement.
TAGCGATGTCTGCACGCACCTCTCGTGCGCCGTGCTCTACGAAAAGGAAACACGCCGCTTCCATTGCCCCTGCCACGAGGGCTATTTCGACGCCTACACCGGCAATGCGCTCGCCGGGCCGCCGATTCGCCCGCTGCCGGCGATCGAGTTGCAGATGCGCGACGGCGTGATCTACGCGATCCGGGAGGTGGAGCGATGAGTGGGCCGAACACCGATGGCGCGGATGATACCTTTGTTGTCTCGCCGCGGGAGGAGCATCCCCATCACGGCGAGGCGCCGCTAGAGGACGGCACCGAGCGGGCGGCCGCCGAGCGGCGCTACATGCTGCAGCATCGCGTCGCCAATCCGGGCGATCCGCCGGTGCGACGTCCGCCGCGCGGAGGGGCGGGACCCATGCCGGGGCCGGACTTCACGGGTGCGCCGGGCCGCGTGGCCATCGTGCAGGGTCAGGTCTATCTGGTCGGCGTGATCCTGGTCACGCAGCTCGTCCTCTGCACGCTCGCGCTCTACGAGCTACTTTCAGGCCGCGCCGGCACGCTGTGGTGGATCGCGGGGCTCAGCCTTGCCGGCTTCCTGATCGCGCTGCTCGTGGCGCTCTGGCCCCGCCGGCGCACCGTCTCGTATTGAATGATGGGCAACGGTGCCGGATGCGGAGGGATATACGATGCCGGACCCTGATAACAAGGCTGACGCACCGCCCCCGCGCTCGAACTACCGCTTCGACCGCGAGCACCCCATCGGCGGCCAGATGTCCGACATCGTGCGCGGCCTCGTCACGCGCGTGCAGCTTCCGCGGCTGCTGGAGCACTACTCGCGGGTGCCGGTGCTGGCGCTCTTCTCGTTCCTCAACGGGCTGCTCAGCATCGGCATCATGTCAATACTGGCGGTGGTGACCGGCTCACCGTTCATCTTCCCCTCGCTCGGCCCGACCGCGTTCCTCTTCTTCTACACGCCCACCGCGCCGACGGCCTCGCCCCGCAATACGATCATCGGCCACCTGATCGGCGTGCTGGCCGGCTACTTCTCGCTGGTCGTCACGGGGCTGACGCAGGCTGGGCCGGCGCTGGCGGTCGGCGTCACGTGGCCGCGGGTGATCGCGGCGGCGCTCTCGCTGGGGCTGACCGCCGGGCTGATGGTGCTGCTTAGATCGCCGCATCCGCCAGCCGGAGCCACCACGCTGATCATCTCGCTCGGCTTGCTGACCGCACCCGGCAAGCTGGTGATCCTGATGATCGCCGTCGTCCTGCTCACCGTCCAGGCATTCGTCATCAATCGCGCGGCCGGCATCCCCTATCCGCTCTGGAATCCCATCCGCGAGAAGTGAGCGTGCGGGCGCGCGAGTAGCCAGGCGACGCGCCCGCCGGAGAGCTGGCAAACAACGCAAGATAGAAGAAGCGCGTAGCTGATCCTCCATGCTATGCTGCTCAAGCAACCGTCCCTGCGGCTGGTCATGTGGGCTGGCTGATGGTATGTTGCAGCAGCAAGGAGCAAGACAGAGGTGTCGGATCAAGCCCTCTCCCTCTACACCTTCTACTCGGGCTGGGAGGCCTTCCAGCGAAACCTGGCCGCCATGATCGCGCCGCTTTCGCGCGAGCAGCTGGCTTTGCCCGCCTCATCACACCACTGGACCATCGGGATGGTGGCGCAGCACATTGTGGCCAATCGTGTCTGGTGGTTCCAGGTATGGATGGGGGAAGGCACCTCCGAGCTTGCCGCCATCGCACACTGGGACCCAGCCGATCCCGTGGAGCAGCCCCCGCTGGGGTCCGCTGAGCTGGTGGCGGGGCTTGAGGCGACCTGGCAGATGATTCAGGAGACCCTGGCCCGCTGGACGCCCGCCGATCTCGGCCAGACCTTCTCACCGCCAGCGGCCATGAGCGAAGAGGAGCGGAGCCAGTACACGGACTTGAGCCGGCAGTGGATCATCTGGCATGTGCTCGAGCATGAGATCCTCCACACGGGCGAGCTGTCATTAGCCCTTGGCAGCCACGGGCTCCCGGGTCTCTACGGCGACGTTTGACCAGGCCGTCGCCACGCGCTCATGGCCCGGTTCGGTAGTGCAGGTGCACCACGCCGTTGCCGAACCGGCGGTTGTCCAGCAGCTCAAGGCTCAGGCGGACGTGGTGGGGGAGGGCAGGCTTGCCGCCACCCACCAGGATTGGCGCGATGAACAGGTGGCACTCATCCACCAACCCGGCCGCGAATGCCTGGGCCGCGAGGTCCGGGCCACCGACCGCGATATCCCGTTCGGCCGTCGCTTTCATCTGCCCGATGGCTGCAGGGTCGAAGTCTCGCTCGATGCGCGTCCTGGCGCTGGATACAGCCTCCAGTGTCTTGGAGTATACGACCTTATCGGCCGCCTGCCATGTCGCCGCGTAGTCCTGAATGTACGGCGGCTGACTGGCAAAAGCCCGCGGGTCTTCCCAGGCGAGCATGACCTCGTACAGGCGGCGCCCAAAGAGGTAGGTGCCGACCTGCCGCTCCAGCTCGTTGATGAAGGTGTGCACCTCCTCGTCCGGCTCAGCCCAGTCGAAGTTGCCGTCCTCGTCCGCGATGTAGCCGTCGAGCGACATCAGTGCCGTGTAGATCAGCCTGGCCATGTTGAGTCTCCTTTTGTGCCTACTGATGGCATTTCACAGCCGGCCCACCAAGACGCTCGGGAACCTGCCCTGTAGTGCAAACCAGTGGCCTCCGAGGGTTCGAGGGGCACGGCCCAGCGTTTGGGGGCATCCCATCATTCTCTTGGTCAAGGTCTTCGGCGGTAGGAGGCACGCCCTACCTGCGCTGCGCCAGCCACAGCCCGCCGACAATCAGCAGCCCACCGGCCACCGTCGCCGGGGAGATCGGCTCGCCCAAGAGCAGCGCGCCAAGCAGCAGCGCCGTCGGTGGCTCCAGGTACAGCCAGACCGCCGCTCGGCTGGCCTCGATGCGGCCTAGCGCGGAGTTGTAGGCGAAGTAGGCCAGCACCGAGCAGATTACGGCCAAGTAGACAATCGCCAGCCACTGCCCGACGGAGAGTCGCGCGAGCAGCCGCCAGTCGTCGGTGAAGGCGGAGAGCACGAGCAGGCCAAGTGTCCCAGCGAGCATCATGCCGGCCGTCAGCGTCAGCGGCGAGTAGCGCGCACGCAGCCCGCGGATCAGCGTCGAATAGACGGCGAAGCACGCCGCGTCGGCCACCAGGCACGCCGCGCCGAGCAGAAAGCCGCCGCTCGCCTCGATCTGCAATCCGCGCTGGCCGCCCACCACCAGCACACCCGCCGCCCCAAGCAGCAGCGCGCCCACGCGCGCAGCGCCGAAGCCCTCGCGCAGCGCCAGCGCCGAGGTCACCAGCGTCGCCAGTGGAATCAGCCCAACCACCAGCACGGCCGCGATGCCGGCATTGGTCAGCCGCACACCGGTATATTGCAGCCAGAAGTAGACCGCGATGCCAAGCTGCCCTAGCAGCAGGAAAAGCGGTACGTCGCGCCATTGCACACGCCGGGTGGTGACGTGCTCGCGCACCAGCAGTGGCGCGAAGATCGCCGAGGCCAGCAGAAAGCGCACCGCCGCCAGCAGCGTTGGGCTGAGCGCGATTGCGTTTGCGCTAGTAGGTGAGAGGAGCGTCCGCGCGGCGACGAACGAGCCGCCCCATACCGCGGCGACGAAGAAGAGCAGCGCGTAGACGCCGAGGCGCTGGCGCACATCCTTGACTGCCGCCGGGACCGAGATCGCGCGCATCCCCGCCATTGGCCGACTCCTGCTCGCTCGC
>DASUBU010000170.1:0-9294 GCA_035763125.1 Ktedonobacterales bacterium | reverse complement strand
CGCTCGGCCGCGAACGCCGCGACGAAGGCCGCATCGGCCGCGCTAGCTTCGCCGCGCAGGCCGTGGTCCAGGTGTGCCACGACGATCTCGCCTGGCGCCTGTGGATCGCGACGCTCGCGCAGCGCCAGCAGTGTGCCGAGCAGCGCCAGCGAATCCGGGCCGCCGGAGACCGCCGCCAGTATGATCGCTCCAGGCGGCCAGAGCGCATGATCTTCCACCGCGCGCCGCACCCTGCTCTCGATGCGCGCGACGAGCCGCTTCCGCGCCTTCTCCATGCCTCGCTGATCTTCCTGATGACGCAGCCAGATCAATTGCCGTCCGCAATGCCACGATCCCCGCGCATCGCTTGCGCTCAGTGTATCACCGCGCGCTGCGCTCAATCGCATGCCCCATTAGCGGTCAATCCGGCTTGATTCTGAACCATCGCGGATAAGGGCTACGGCTGTCCGCGCTGTCGATGACGGCAGGGCGATTAATTCTGCACACGATCCCAGAGCGGCGTGATCAGCGGGCGCGCTGTACGGCTCGGCCTGGTCGCCCGCTGGCCTTCGACCAGACTGTCTACGCGCGGCGCAATGTCGTCGAGAGCTGCACAACCGCCTCAAAGAGTGTCGTGGGCTGATGACGCACTACGAGAAGCGCGCCGTCAACTACCGGACGTTGGTGATAAGTGCGTCCATCGTCATTTGGCTCGAGTGTTGATTCGTCAGACCGACAGAAGATAGCCACATTCTAGACCTACCAAGCATGGGACTATCATGCTACACTACCTCCGGTGCAGGCGGCGCCAGGAAGGAGCTTCGCGAAGCCATGTGGCGTGAACTGATCGAGCACCTTGATGCAGCGGCGACGTTCCACCCGCCTGCGACGCTTGAGCAACTGCAGGCTGTGGAGTCGCGTCTGGGAGTCGTCTTACCAGTGGAACTCCAGGACCTGCTGCTGGAGACCAACGGCGCCGAGGTCGCATACGGAACTGGCTTGGTGTGGGCAGTTGAGGAGATCACTAAGCGCAATCTTGACATGCGCTGTGAGTGGCAGCGCGGGGAGTTGGCAGGCGTGATGCCCATCGACCATCTCCTCTTCTTCGGGGAGCTCGGCAATGGGGATCTCGTCTTCTTTCCCATAACGGCGGAAGGGGTCAGGAATCGCGTCTTCGAGTGGGACCATGAGGACGACAGTCGGATCAGTTCAGCTACGTCGCTCGCCGGCTGGTTGCGGGGACGGGGCCAAACCTTCTGAGCCTGAGCGCGTATTCTGGGAGCCCGGGCACAGCTTAGCGCACCGGATTCGATTCGTCAGGTAGGACCTGAGCGCTGCAGACAAACGGTGTGGGAACCGGCGGACGGCTACCTCAAACGCGTCACAAGAGGCTCGTGACATGGGGGAGTGGTCGCCAACTTGCGGACAGGTCCGTGAGGAGACGCTGGCAGACGAAAGGAGTAGAGAACGTGGCGGTCACATTCAACTTCCAGGGCAAGACCGCGCTGGTCACGGGCGGCGCGTCGGGTATCGGCGAGGCCTGCGTGCTCACGTACGCGCGCGGCGGGGCGAACGTGCTGGTGGTGGACGTCAATGCGGAGTTGGGCGAGAAGGTCGTCGCCGCGGCCAAAGGGGCGGGCGGCGACGCGCGCTTCGTGCGGGCCGACGTTGGCGATCCGTCGTCTGTCGAGCAGATGGTGGACGCGGCGGTGCGGGCGTATGGGCGGCTCGACATCGCCGTCAACAACGCCGGCATCGGCGGCGAATCGAATCCCACCGGCGCATACAGCATCGAGGGCTGGCGCAAGGTGATAGACATCAACCTCAACGGCGTCTTCTACTGCATGCGCTACGAGATCCCGGCCATGCTGAAGAACGACGGAGGCGGAGCGATTGTGAACATGGCTTCGATCCTGGGCAGCGTCGGCTTCGCCAACTCCCCGGCCTACGTCGCGGCGAAGCACGGCGTGGTGGGGCTCACCAAGTCGGCGGCACTGGAATACACCAAGCAGGGCGTGCGCATCAACTCGGTGGGACCGGGGTTCATCAAGACGCCGCTGCTCGCCGCAAATCTGGACGAGCAGACGCAGACGTATCTAAGCGGGCTGCACGCCGGCGGACGGATGGGCGAGCCTGAGGAGGTCGCCGCGCTGGTCGCGTTCCTCTCCTCGGAAGAGGCGTCGTTCCTCTCCGGTGGCTATTACCTCGTGGACGCCGGCTACACCGCGCAATAGGCCGCCGCTGCGTATCCGCGCACGCCCGTCTCCCCCTCTCCGTGCGCGGAGAGGGGGTCGGGGGGTGAGGTCCACCTACCCCGCCAGCTCTTTGACGGCCTTGACGATGGCGTCGGCGTCTATGCCGGCCCAGTGTAGCAGCTCGTCCGGCTTGCCCGAGCCCGGCATGCCATGAACGCCAAGCTTGACCACGCGCGGCTCGGCTCCCTGCGGCATCTGTCCCTGCATGCCGGCGAAGGCATCGAGCACGGCATCGCCCAGGCCGCCCTCCAGCCAGTGATCCTCGACTGTCACGATGCGGCCGCCGGTTGCGCGCGCCGCCTCAAAGATGGTCTGACGATCAATCGGCTTGATGGAGTAGGCATCTATCACGCGGATCGCGATGCCCTCGCCCTTCAGGCGGTCGGAGGCCTTGAGCGCCTCGTGCAGCGTGATGCCCGCCGCTACCACTGTCACCCGGTCCGCGTCCGATTGCCGCAGCACCTTGCTGCCGCCGACGGGGAACTGCTCGTCGGCGCCGTAGAGGATGGGCGTCTTCTCGCGCGTCGTGCGGAGGTACGAGATGCCGGTGTAGTCCAGCATGTCCTTGACCAGGTGCGCCGTCGCGTTGCCATCGGAGGGGTAGAGCACGATGCTGCCGTAGACCGCGCGCATCATCGCCAGGTCTTCGAGCGCCATCTGCGACGGGCCGTCCTCGCCGATCGAGACGCCGGCGTGCGAGCCGCAGAGCTTGATGTTGGCGCGCGAGATGGCGGCCATGCGGATGAAGTCGTAGGCGCGCGTGAAGAAGGCGGCGAAGGTCGAGGCGAAGGGCTGATACTGCCGGACGCTGAAGCCGACCGCCGAGGCGACCAGCTGATTCTCTTCGATGTACTGCTCGAAGAAGCGGTCGGGGTAGGCCTTGGCGAAGATGTCGGCGAAGGTGGAGTTGCTGACCTCGCCATCCATCACCACCACTTCGGGCCGCGCCGCACCGAGCGCCTTAAGTGCCTCGCCGTATGCCTGGCGGGTGGCGATGGACGTGCCGGCATCGTACTTGGGTAGCTCGATGGGCTGCGGGGCAGGCCTGGGCGCCGGCGCCTGGGGAGCCGGCTGCTGCACGTCAACGTGGATATCGCGCTCGCCGCCGAGGCCGGCGATGGCGCGCTGAGCCATATCGGGCGGCAGCGCCTTGCCGTGCCAACCGTTGGTGTTCTCGATCTCGGGGAAGCCCTTGCCCTTGATCGTGCGGGCGACGATGAGCGTTGGCTGTTCCGTCTGCTTCAGCGCCTCGGCATAGGCGTTGTTGATCTGTTCGAGGTCGTGGCCGTCAATCTCGATGGCGTGCCAGCCGAACGCTTTGGCGCGCTCGGCATAGGCCGGGGCGTCCCAGCCGAGCATGGTGGGGCCGCGCTGGCCGAGCCGGTTCATATCGAGGATGCCGACGACGTTGCTCAGCTTGTAGTGACCGGCCATCTCCATCGCTTCGTAGACCGAGCCTTCGGACATCTCGCTATCGCCCAGCACGACCCAGACGTGGTAGGGCAGCTTGTCGAGGAATTTGCTCGCCAGCGCGATGCCCACGCCGATCGGCAGGCCCTGGCCTAGCGAGCCGGTTGCCACGTCAATCCCCGGCAGCACCGGCACCGGGTGCCCCTCAACCGGACTGCCAAACTGGCGCAGCGTCATCATCTGCTCGTCGCTGATCGCGCCGGCGGCCTTGAACATGGCGTAGAGCAGCGGCGCGGCATGGCCCTTGGAGAGGACGAGGTGATCGTTGTTGGGGTTCTTGGGGTTCTGGAAGTCGTAGTGCCAGTACTGGTACATCAGCACGGCCATCAGGTCGGCGGCAGACATTGATGAGGTGGGATGGCCCGAGCCGGCCTTGGTGGTCGAGCGGATGCTGTCAACGCGCAGCTGTTGCGCAAGCTCGTGCCATTGTTGTGGTGTTGCCATCGCTGTCTCCGCTCCGTTCCGTTCTCTGTAATTCAATCGGTCGACGTGTCCGCTTCGGCGGCGGTATCGTGCTTCGCATCAGTTGAGAGGCTACGCCGCACCGCGCGTGCCACCACGCCCGGCAGGTCCGCGGCCAGCCTGGAGTTGGCGATCACGCTGGTCGCTCCAGCCGCACGCGCCGCCGCCTGATCGTCGAGGTTGACGTGTGGGCCGAAGGCGATCGAGGGCACGCCCGCTTCACGCACCGCGGCAATCGCCGCGCGCCAGTCCACGCCGCGCGCCGCCAGATTCACCAGCGCCACGGCCGGCGGCGCCTCATCTCGCAGCGCCGCCACGAAGGCGTCCAGCGTGCGCAGCGTGCGCGTGGTGTAGCCGGCGTGCTTGAGCGTCTCGGCGACCTTGACGGCGAAGAAGAGGTCAGTATCCAGCAGCAGCGCGCTCATTCCCGCGCCCCGAGCGAGCGGGCTGTCTTGTGATCCATCATGCTCGGGCATTGGCGCTGCTCCCGCATGCCAGTCGTCCGACCGCCTCTGGGCGGCGTAGGGCCGCACCTGGCACGGCCCTGGGACTTGCCTAGTCCTCCGTGGCCTCGTAGACGGGGTACCTGAACTGCTCGGCCAGCTCGCCGTTGATGACGCGCACGTCATGCCACATCGCGGGCGGGTAGACGTGGTGGTGGCCCTGGCAGACCTCCTTGCCGCAGAGGCGCTCGTGGCTGGTCTCGAAGACGAGGTCTTCGTCCTGGACGGTGATCCAGATGTGCTTGCGCGAATAGCCGTCGCCCCACTTCAGCAGCACACCGCCGGAGTATTCATCGAAGCGACCGAGGCCGTAGAGGTAGTCGCGGTTGAACTTGCGCAGGATGTCGAGGACGTGGCTCTCGTTGACGACCCTGGCCACGCTGGGGGCCATCTGCGTCGTGGCCTGGGGGTCGAGGTCCTCGCGGGGAATCGTCCGCTGGCGATTGGAGCCCTGCGCTTCGAGGATCATCTCGGTGATGCTCTCGGCCTCGTCACGGCTGAGCGGCCGGGGCTGGCCGAAGATGGTAGGCTTGCCGTGGCCGTTGGCGTCGTCGCGGCTGCTCATTGCGGTGGTTCACCCTTTCCGTCTATCCCGCCGGCATCCCAGCCGGCCGGAGCGCGCCATCCGGTGCCTTCCGGAATCGTAGCACCCCACTCGCGGGCGGCGCCAACCATGCGGGGTCCGCTATGCACGCTAGAGTCCAGACTGGACCGCCTCCACAATGGAATGCACGAACAGCACGAGCCACATCAGCAGTGTGATGCTGGGGATGACACGCGCCTTGCCTCGGCTGCGGAGCGTCCACCGCGCAGAGTACAGCGTCAAGAAAGCAGAGCTAACAATGGCCGCGATGCTCAGGAGCGCATGTAGTACGTTCCACGGCATACACACCTTCCTCCTCGCGTCACCCGGCTACAGTGGAGCGCCACGTGCTGGTGCGCAACTACGATCCAAGGCAATTTGGAATGAGCCCTCCTGCCGATAATCTACTATGGTGCCTTTCTGTCGTATCGCTTGCCTGCCGTTCATGCTATCATGAATTTTGTCATCATCGGCACAGAAACTTGAGGTGCGTCGTGGCGATAGCAGCATTCTTTGCCCTGATAGGCATAGGTATACTCATCTCGAACATCGCCCTGTTGGTCCGCTATGTTCGTGCGCGTCCTGGGAGCCTGGAACGAAAGTACAGTTACTTTGGGACGTTCAATCTCCTCTACTTTGGACTCTTGGCCCTGGCGGCAGCAGGCCTCTGGGCCGGAGCGCCTAGCGGCTCTGGTATTGAGCTATCGCCGTTCCTGGGGGTTTTGGCCGTCTCGTTTGTTCCTGCGGCGGTCGGCGTCCTGCTCTGGTACCTCTTCCGTCCAGTCGCCTCTCACGGGGGGAGTACTCCGCTATCACCGCCAGGCATGACGTCCCTTGACTGATTGGCGTTACCAGGTGCCAAATACTGTCGCAACGCATATCAGGATGCCCTAACAGCGTAGTCGCGTGACGCTACGCACCCCACACTTCAAGGAGCCCGTTGCGCAGGCCCACGGCCAGGCGCGGTGCGGCGAGTGAGCCTGCGAAGGCCAGCGCGGAGACGGCATCGCCAAGCCGCCAGGTCTGGCGGGGCGCCAGCTCGCCGGGCACCCATAGCTCCAGCCGGTCGTCACGCGCCAGCGCCAGCAGGCGACCGCCAGGCGCGAGGGCGATATGGGCATCCTGCGGCACACCGCCCGCCGGGACATCCACCGGCGCTGAGCGCTGCGGCACGGCATGCAGACGCAGCCCCACCGCGCCGAACGTGACGGCGATGTGGCTGAGATCGGCGGTCACGGCCATCGGGAAACCGGCGCTCTCCGGCCGCAGCGAAAGGACTGTGATGCGATGCGGCTGGGGGGCGCCGAGCAGGGATCGGCGCTCCAGATCCCATAGATTCAGCGTGCGGCGCGGCTCGCCGCGTACGCCGGTCAGCCCACAGGTGAGAAGCTGTCGCCCATCGGCGGAAAGCTGGCGCCATTGTACGCGCACTCCCTCCCCTGGCTGCCCGCGCCCCGCACGCCCGGCGCCCGGCTCGATGCAGCGCAAGGGAATGGCGTCGGATGGGCTGGCGGGACCGCCGAGAGTGCGCGAAAAGACGCTCGTGCCGCCGCGGCCCTCGTGCGCCCAGCGGAACGGGTCATCGTCGCCCAGGGCGGGAGGCGCGTCGGGCAGCGCGAGGCGGGCGATGGCTGGCTCTTCCAGCAGAGTAACGTCCATCAGATCGCTCGGCGCGCTGAATCCGGCGGTCCACAGCGGCGTGCCATCCGCGGCGCGCCAGAGGCGTGTGCCAAGCTGGAGGCCCCAGGCGGCGGCGTAACGCCCCTGCGCCGAGAGACGGACCTCCTGCAGCACACCCGCGCCTGAGGTGGGGCCAAAATCGAGCGTGCGCGTGACGGTCTCCCGCGCGGGATCCCACAGCCGCACGCGCCCATCCAGCAGCCCAGCGGCTAGCAGCGTGCCCGTGGCGTCGAACGCCAGCCCGGCGATGGGGGTGGCGTCGGGCGTGGTGAGCGCGGCCTGCCGGCGAAGCATGTCGCCCTGGACGGCGACTGTGCCACGGCGTGGAGCCCTGGACGCTGGTGCGGACCGTGTTGGAGGGGGTGGGGGCGGCGGTGGCGGCCTGCGCTCGGGTGCATAGGGGCGCGAGGGCGGTCGGGCAGGTGAGGGCGTAGGCGCGGGAGGAGGCGCGGGGGGCCGTGCGACGATGCCGTGCTGGAGGTCGTACAGGCGTCGCTGGTCGGGATCGCCCAGAACGCGGTAGGCAAGCGTGAGCTGTTGCATGCGGGCGAGGGTGCCCTCACCGGCCACGTCGGGATGGTAGCGGCGTGCGAGGCGGCGGAACGCGAGGCGGATGGTTTCGGCGTCGGCGTCGGACGGCACGCCCAGCAGCGCATAGTAGTCCAGATCGTCGCTCATCTCGCCCCCTGCCGGAGTCTCGCCTCGCGCTCGACGGCAGTATGCCACACCACACAGGAGTGTGCCAGGTGGGAAGCCGCGAAGGGCGCGGCTCATGCGAGCGCTGTAACGTCTGGATAGAAAGCGGCGCCCCGCTGCCATCGCCGTTGACGGTGGGGGCGCCGCCGAGCGGCGAGGGATCCGGCGCGGTCTCGTTAGCCGAAGCTCTCAGGATCCTCATCGAGGGGGCAGCCGTCTCCGGCCGAGCGTCTGCCGCAGACGCGGAGCATGGCGGTCAAGCGGGCTCGGCTCTCTTCCGGCAGGGTCGCCAGTGCGACGTCGAGGTCGCGTGGCGTAGGCGAGACGGTGCGCGTGGCGGGGCAGATGTAGTCGCGCACGAGCTGGTGGACACGGAACCAGTGCTCGATGCGCTCGTTGAGGTCGGCGCGGGGCGCATACTCGCCTTCCACATAGAGCACGTGCTGTGTGACGGCCGCCTCTGCCACGTGCCGCATGGCGATGTGAAGCGGGCACTCTCGCACCACTGCCACGGTCTGGAAGAGTGGCGACACCCGCCGGAGGTTCCTGCGCTCCTGCTCTGCCGGTTGCTCGTCGCGCGCTGCCTCTTCAGCGGATCGCGATGTGGTTGTAGTGGAAGGGAAGCTGTCCATGGGGTCTCTCCGCGCATCTGCCCAGTCGCCGCGAGCGGCCGGGGAACTGACTCGTGCCACGCGTCCGTGCGTCGCATCTCCTTGCGGCAATCGTAGTCGTTCCTCTCACGGGCGCATGTTACAGACGCGTCACAGTTGGCAGGAGCAGGACACTCCGGGCCGCTGGGCGTGCTCGCGGGCGGACGGACGCCTACTCCGGCTCGCGCACCATGTACTCGAAGTAGCTGCGGCAGGTGCGGCATTGATACTGGGCGGTAGAGAGCTGGCCGCCGAAGGGCGAGAGCATCTCGGTCTCGGTCGAGTGGCAGAAGGGGCAGGCGACGGCGGGCATGCGCGCGGCGGCCGCTTCTGCGGCGCCCCTCGTCGGATCAGTGGACGGTTTGGCGGGATACTGGTCACGGTCGTTGTGCATGGGATGGTCCTGGTGGTTCTTCTGGGGTGATCGTCGTCAGTGGCCGCTGGTAAGAGCGCTGCGGCGGGCGATGCATGCATCGCCCCTACGCCTTTGCATTCCCCCTGTGCCTTATCGAAGTGCGGCTTGCGCTACGACAGCCGGTAGGTGGCCGCGTTCCAGCGCTCCCAGGGCAGCGGCTCGCTCAGCTCGTAGCCGCCGGCACCGGCCGCGCGGACCGGCAGCGCCAGCCCCTCGGTGACGATGGTGGGACCGACAGCGGCCAGGAAGCGCGCGCGCAGCTCGTCGGGCGTCGCGTCGAGCGTGCCGGCGGTCGAGAGTGGATCGTTCTCGCCGGCCGGGCCGAACCAGCACAGCAGCTCATCCCACTCGCGGCGCAGCGACTCTTCCAGCGCGGCCCGCACGGCGCCACCCTCGCGCGCCATACGGCGCACCCAGGCATGGCCGTGGGCGCTGTGCGTCTGCTCCTCCTGCAGCACCTTGCGGCTGCGGCCGGCGAGCGGCTCGAAGCTGGAGCCGACGGCGGCCTCGAAGACGGTGGTGAGCGCACGGTCAATCAGGAAGTTGGCGGCGACGAAGTCCTGCCAGGCGCCGAACGGGCGGTCCAGCGCGCTCAGCGTGA
>DASUBU010000169.1:0-14272 GCA_035763125.1 Ktedonobacterales bacterium | reverse complement strand
GGCATCGATGATCATCCCGTTTGGGGGAATGTCTTCTTTCGATTGATGCAAGCGTGCGATGAGTTCCCGTTCCTCTGGTTTGCCGCCCCAGTCAGTTGGGTCCAGCGCCACTCGCTCATCAATCCGCCGGAGACAGGTGTCAAGGTCAACCTCAAGGATAAACACGCCGTCAAATAACGCGATGAATTTGGAAGAATTCCTCGAACCACCGCAGAAGAAGGTGACCGCCTCCTCCTGGTTAGCGACGAAGGCTTTGACTTTCTCGACATCCCAAAGGGGGCTGTGCGCACGGTCATCCGTCGGTGTACCAGTTTCCGGATCGCCTTGATACCTCAATTCCCGGTCACCATGAATGGCCTGGTAGCCGCGCCGCTGCAATTCTGTGCAGACCGACGTCTTGCCGGTGCCGGAAACGCCTTCAATCAGAAAATTCCTAATTCCCATTGCTAGATGATAGCACTGTCGCATGAGATGTTGTACATGGGCTGACTCAAGCCCTGAAATCGCCAAGCTCGGGCTATGGCCAGATGTACAGCGACCGGGACGAAATTGGCATGACATGGCACGCGTTATGCGCCCATCTATTCGCGGGCGCTGGATTGCCCGGCGCGGCGCTGCCCGCCGTGGGTAGCAGGCATGGATGTCGTTGGCCGCGACGCCACCAGTGACGACAGGCAGTGGAGGAGGAGCACATGCCGAAGCAGGGACAACACAACAAAGACGGCAACGATCCCGACGTCTCACGCGGACATAATAAGCCCAAGAAGAGCACGCGGATCACCACCGGCACGTACAAGAAGCCAGAGACCTACGCGAAGCAGCGGCGCGAGCACGAGGATCCGGCCAAGCAGGCGCAGGACCAGGAGCCGCACTGGTACGAGTCTACGCCCAAAGAGCTCACGAAGAAGGACGTCGTCGGTGACCAGCGCACTGGCAGCGACTCTAACGAGAGCAGCGCGACGAGGGGGCACTAGCGATGGCCGAAAAGATCCCGCCGCATCCACCTCGGCACATCCAGCAGCCGCCGCCTGACGATTCCTACGAGCACGACCTGCATCCAGATATGCCCTCCGGCCAGGACCACTTTTCGTCAGCTCCCGAGCCGGGCCGCATGGGTCGCACGCTCGCCGACGAGAAGGAGGCGTACGACCGCTTCCCCCAGTTCACCGCCGACGAGCTCAAGCGCATTCCCCTGATGCCCGTCGGCTCGCAGCTGGAGCAGGGCGCAACCTACATTGACCTTGCCGAGCCGGTGATTCAGGCGTTCACCGCCTACGACGAGATGGTTGCCGGCCCTGAGCACATCTACGTCCCCAAGAAGGACACCAGCTACCTGCTCTGGAACCGGCTGCTGGGCGTCACGAATCCCGCGCGGCTCGACCAGGGCAACGCGATGCCGCCGGGTCGTTAGTCTCCCAATGGAACGCTCCGCCGGCTTGGCTCACGATTTGTCGCGCGTCCAGGCCGGCGGATCGCTCGCCGGGAACGACTCGGCCGAGGCTTCGTCCACCAGGCTCTCATTTTCGGGTCCGAGCGCCGCGCCATGCGTGCCGGCATACTCGTTGAACTCGCGGGCCTCGCGCCGCTCCTGATCGCCCTCGTCTGGCGGTGGCACGCGTCCCTGGCCGCCATGCGTCGCATTCTCCGCCTCGTCGGCCTCGCGGGCGGGCTGTTGCTCCGCCCGCCTGCTCTGTCGCTGCTCGTTCGTGTCGTCAATTGCCATCGTGTCAAACCTCCCTGCGTCGAACGACGCGCTCTGCCGCGCCAGGCAGCGTGAAGCGGCGCACGTTGCATGCCAGTCCCCGGCGGTCGGTCTCGGTGTGAGGTTGGCACCCGGCTTGCACACGCAAGAGGCTGAGCTCGACGTTTCCCTCTCACCGTCACTCGCTGTCACCCATCCATCAGAGGAGGCGTATCATGCAGCCCAACTCCCTCGCTCAGCGTATACAGGAGCGCATTCATCGCGAGCTGCACCTGCCCGTCGTCGCTGCCGAGCAGCAAGGCTCGATCTATCTCAGCGGCCTGGCCAGCTCACAAGCTGCGCGCGAAAATGCGGAGTGGATTGCTGCCTCTCTGGCGCCCGATAAGCGTATCGTGAACGGCATAGAAATCGAAAGCACCGCCTCGTCTGATATCAATGACCTGCGCGGCCAGGCTGAAGAGCAACGCAATCCCACCCAGCTCGACGAGCAGCTTAGCCCCAGCACCATCCTGACCGATACCGGCGTCGCCTCCAGTGTGCTCGATCTGCCGCTAGAGACTGACGAAGCGAACGTCTCCAACGACTCCGTCGCCGATCTGCTGCCGTCCGTCGAGCCTGATTCGACCTATTTCGCGCCGACTGATCCCGTCATTGGCCCCGACGAGCACGGCAACCTGGACATCATCGGCGGCTGGACGCCCACCTCCGATTCTGATCTCTCTGTCAGTCCGTCGTACGAGGACAATCTACCCGGCGACGAGGCGCTCGCCGAGGCGATCGAGCGCGAGCTGCATGAGGACGCGCTGACCACCGATCTGGAGCTTGACGTGTCGGTCGAGAACGGAGTGGCACGCCTGCGCGGCCAGGTCCGCGGCCCAGAAGACGCCGACGCGGCGCAGGACGTGGCCTCGCGCATACCCGGTGTGAACGACGTGATTGACGAGACCGATTGGCCAAGTCTGTAGCCGGAGCAGAGGCGGCGAGCACTATGCTCGCCGCCAGTCCGCCTTCCACCAGGTGGCGTGCGGCATCCCCGACTCGTCCGCAGCGCGCAGCAGCGCCCCGCCATCAAACGGCGTGCGCCGCAGCGACACCTCCAGCCTGCCGCCTTCGACCGTCACCACCGCGTACTCGGCCCATACCGCGTTCATGATGCCCTCCGCTGGCGGCACGGCATCCATCGGCAGTCCCACACTGCCGGGATTCACCACCAGCGTGTCGCGGTGCCGCCGCAGCATCTGCACATGCGTGTGGCCGCCGGCAAAGACCTGTGCTTGATGCCCAGCAAACATCTCCGCCAGCGTCGCGTCGGGTGTCTCCGCCGTGATGACCTCGACATACGAGCGCGGCGAGCCGTGATAGGCCAGCAGCGTCGTCCCCTCGCCCAGCGGCACGCTCACCGTAGGCTTGAAGCCCGCCAGGAAGGCGCGGTCCTCCTCACTGAGCTGGCCGGCGCACCAGACGTCAATCTCCTCGATCTTCCGCTGCTGGTCCTGCGCATCTGCCGTTACCGTGGGCTCCAACAGAAAGGCATCGGCATTGCCCATCACCTGCGGGCAGCCAAGCTCTCGCAGGCGGGCGAGCACCTGTGCCGGCTGCGGCCCAGTGGCGGCGACGTCGCCCAGGCAGACGACCTGCTCCACACCCTCAGCGCGAATCTCAGCCAGCACCGCATCGAGCGCCACCAGATTGCCGTGCATATCCGCGATGATCGCCGTGCGCATATTCGAGATCCCTTCAGCTTCAGCCGCGCTCGTGCCAGGCGCGCAGTAGCTCCTCCTCGCGCGCGGGCTCCAGCCCTGCGGGCATCCGAACCGGTCCGCTCCCGACCGCCGACGCAGACCCGCCAGCCGCGCGCCGAGCCACGTCCCACCGCAGCGTATCTCGAACCGTCTCGCTCAGTGGCCGGAACGTGAGTCCCGTGCCAATCGCGCGGCCGCAGTCCACCGCATCGAGGCCGCGCTCGCTCTCGTCGCTGCTGGGAATCCACAGCGGCAGCTCGACCCACGGCCCGACGCCGTGCTCCTGCAGGAATGCTTCATCCACCCAGGTGATTCGCGCATCACTGTCGGCCGCTTCAGTGCGGCATACCTCGGCGCATGTGTCGAGCAGCGCACCCAACGTCAGCGGCTCGGCTGGACCGGCCGCCTGATAGACGCCGGCCGCACGGCGCTCGACCATCGTCAACATCCATGCCGCCAGGTCGCGGCCGTCTATGATCTGCACGGGCCGCTCCGGTGGCGTTGGCGCCAGCACCTCGCCGCCGCGTGCAACGCGCGTCGGCCAGTAGGTAAAGCGTCCAGTGGGGTCGTGTGGGCCGACGATCAGGCCAGGGCGCACGATCAGCGCGCGGCCTGGCAGCGTGCGCTCGACCTCGCGCTCGCAGAGCGCCTTCAGCGCGCCGTAAGTCTCGCCGGTCACCTCCTCGGTCGTCTCGTCCTCCAGCGTCGCCACAGGCGCCGTTTCGTCCATCCCGATCCGGCTGAAATCGCGATAGACCGAGATGCTGGACACGAAGGCGTACGTCCCGACCGCGTCCGCCAGCAGCTCCGCCGAGGCACGCACGACCCGCGGCACATAGCCGCTGGTGTCAATCGCGGCGTCCCACGTTCGGCCGCGCAGCGCCTCCAGATCGCCGTCGCGGTCGCCGCGCAGCCGCTCGGCCTCCGGAAACAGCTCTGGGCCATGCTGCCCCCGGTTAAAGAGCGTCACCTGGTGGCCGCGCGCCAACGCCTCCCCCACCAGATGCCGCCCCAGGAAGACCGTCCCACCCAGCACCAGCAGCCGCATCAGGGCTGTCCTTTCTCGCTCCGCCGCAGGAGCCTAGCCGTCACTTACGCTCAGCGCCGCGTCTTCGGCAGCGTAGTCAAATCGCGCGGCGTCCACCGTGGCCGGCGGGTGCGCGCGCTCCCAGGCGACGGTGCGCAGCATTGCGTCGTCTCGTGAAATCGCCTCGCCATAGCCAAGCTCGCTTCGGATACTCGACGAGTCGGCGACGAGATTCTGAGTGAAGTCCAGATCCGCGCGCAGGTGTGCCGGGAGCCGCTCGTCGGGCAGCGCTTGAATCTCGCCGCTCCACCTCGCAACCTGGCCTATCGCCCGCACCCAGTCCGCCAGCGGCAGCGCCTCCGGCTCACCAACGTTGTAGACGCGGCTTGTCGCCCGCGCATCCGTCACCGCCAGCACGATGGCGTCGGCCACGTTCTCGACGTAGCCGCGCGTCCAGCGCCAGGCGGCGGCGCGCTCAGAGAGCAGGATCGCCGGGCGGCCATCATCCATGCGCTTAAGATAGTCGTGCAGGCGGTGCTGCGGATCGCCCGGCCCATAGACCATCGGCAGCCGCAGGATCGTGCCGGACAGCTCCGGATCGCCCATCACCACCTGCTCGACGGGAATCTTGTCGTACTCATCCATCCAGCGCCGAGGATCGTCCTCACCGCGCGGTGTCTCGCCGCGATAGGGATAGAGCCGCTCGCGCCGCGCGGCGTCCTCGGCCAATGGGACGGCGTCGGGCGGTCCCGGCTCCGTTCCGATCAAGCGGCCATACGCGCGATAGACATCCTGGCTGGTGATTGCCACCACCCGGCTCGCCAGACCGCGTAGCGCCTCGGCTACCAGCCGCGCGTCGCCCTCGGACATCGCGTACATGTCGAGCGCGACCTCGGGGGCAAAGGAGCTCAGCTCGTCCTGCCGGTTCGGTAGCTCCGTGCGTTCGCCGTGCAGGTGCCGCACACCCGCCGGAAGCTCGGCCTCTGCGTAGCCGCGATGGTAGACAGCCACATCGTGCCCCGCCGTGTGGAGCCGCCGCACGACGTGCGGTCCGATGAAGCCGGTACCCCCGATCACCAGCACGCGCATGAGACGCCTCCTCCCCTTTGGTCGCCCTAGCGCTCGCCGCGCGCCTTCCAGTCCTCCAACGGCAGCACCTCATCAATGATGCCGTACTCTTTGGCGGCTTCAGCCGTCATGAAGAAGTCGCGCTCGGTGTCGCGGTGGATGCGTTCGAGCGACTGCCCGGTGTGCAGCGCGATGATGTCGTTGATCACGTCACGGGTATGGAGCAGCTCGCGCGCGTGGATGTCAATATCCGTCACCTGGCCCTCGATCCCGCCGCCCTGCAGCAGCGGCTGGTGCATGTGGATGCGCGCGTGGGGCAGCGAGAACCGGCGGCCCGGATCGCCAGCCATGAGGATGATGGTGCCAAAGCTGGCGGCCTGGCCGACGCAGGTCGTCGAGATGGGACAGCGCAGCGAGCGCATCGTATCATAGATCGCCATGCCAGCCGTGATGACGCCGCCTGGCGAGTTGACGTACACGTTGATCGGCCGGTCGGAGCCTTCGCTAGCCAGGAAGAGCAGCTCCGCGACGACCAGGCTGGCAAGCTGATCCTCGACAGGGCCATTGACGAGCACGATGCGCTCCCGCAGCAGCCGCGAGAAGAGATCGTAGGCGCGCTCGCCGCGCCCGCTGGATTCGACGACGGTCGGAATGACGAGGCTGGCTGCCTGGTCAAGCTGGGTATCGAGTCGCATGCTGAATGGTCCTTTCGTGAGTGGGGGTTCCTCACCCCCCTAAATCCCTCTCCGTGTGCGGCGAGGGGAGTATCGAAGCCCTTGTGACGCTGGCGGCCGCCGAATGCAGCGGCGAGGCCTGCCTCGCCCGCTCGGTCGCGGCAGCCGTGCTATCATGCGGCGCGCACGAAGTGGTAGAGCAGGTGGGCGCGCTCGCCGGCGGGATGCTGGAGGATGCCGACCAGCAGCCAGCCCTCAGCTCCGAGCGCGGCGAGCGCCGTCTCGTCCAGCGGCTCATCCTCGCGCGGGTCAATCGTGACGAGCCGGTACTCCCACTTCGGCGGGTCGGCGCGCTCGTAGACGATTGGCATCGGCGGCGTAGCCTGCGGGAACGGCAGTCCCGCGTCGAGAACGGTGGGTGGATAGTAGGGCATGAACGCTGTCTCCTTTGCTGGTCTTGCTCCCGCGCCTGAGCCCAACACCTGTGCGTTCGTTTGGTCTCTTTGTTGGCCAGCATGTTGGTTGTGCGGGGCTGCCTTGAACGGTACGCGGCCATCCGGTAGAATGGAAGGCAACGCGCATGCTCTCAGCATCGCTGGCGAAGTCAGGTATGCTCAGAGCATGCACTCCAGTGGCGCGGTCGCGAATTCACGGCGAGGAGGTGGCGCGATGGCCGACTTGCAGCAGACAATGGGCGCCACCCTCCGGCGCGAGCGGCGGGCGCTTGGCCTGACGCTGAAAGAGCTGGCGGAGCGCGCGGCCCTTTCGGTGGTCTATCTCGGCGAGATCGAGCGCGGCAAAAAGTATCCCTCAGCGCTGGTCATCGAGCGGCTGGCCGCGGCGCTGGAGCTGACGGTCCCCGATCTGCTAGAGCGCGTGGCCGAAGACCTGCGCGGCGTGGAGCAGCCGGTCATGGCGATCGGCTTCGCGCTACCAGGCACCGCTCACACCTCGCGTATCCCCCACGGCAACGGTGGCCGCATCCTCGACATGCTTGTGGCGTAGCTCACTGCCACGAGGGCGGCGCCATCCTATTGGCGCTCGCTCGCTCATCAGTGGTTTGGAACCTCCACAGCGAAGCCCCACGGGGACCCGGCTGGCAACTCCAGCGCCACACTCCAAGGCACGTCCAGGGCCAGCGTACCGAAGCTGATATCGGCTGTGGCGTCTGAGGTGGCTGCCGTCAACGTTGCGTTGCCATAACCAGGACACACCCGGCTGTCTACTGGCAGGCTCTTGCCGTTCTGCATGATGGACACCTGCAGGAAGGTCGCAGCAGGCGGTAACCCCGTCGCCGCGTTGCACGACCATGCCAGCAGCACGTGTTGCCCAGGCGCCAACGCGTCGTCAAGGGTGGAGATTGGAGGAGACGTCAGGTTTATGCCGCGGCCGCCGTTGTTGAACGGTGCGACGCCAGCCCGCTGCCAGACCACGCGCCACGGACTGCCAGCGGGCACAGGAGGCGGCGTGGGCGTGGGTGTACCAGCAACTGTTGGAGTCACGTGCCTGGCACTGGCACGTGAGGTTGCGGCCACGTAGTAGCCCAACCCGTAGCCAGCCCCCACGATTACCAGCACTATCATCGTGCCGACGGCGCCCACTGCCGCTACCCAGCGGAGCAGCCGCGCGCGCGCAACCGCCTGCTCAACTTCTCGCCTCCGCATCTTGCGCTCTCCTACTCCCGGCCTACTGGGTGCCCTCTGGCACCCGCCTCCGTCCACCGGACCTTCTCCATCTACAGCTTGACAGCGGCCGGTGTGGGCCGTAGTCTGCCCACCTATCACAGCATTGCACCTCGATGTGTCCACCATCTTTGCGTTGGGTTGTCTTGCGCTCCTGGTTGCCCTCCTCGCGAGGGCGTCTCACTATCTGGCCCAAAAGATGCTCCACTGCGGAGCATGCATCCCGACTCTACGAATCCCTATACGCCACCACACCGCTTTATCCGGAACCTCGACTCACGCGGCCAGCACCGGGGGCGGCTCACCCGTCTCCGCGCGTCGCTCAAGTCGCTGCGTTCCCTCGGCATGCGACCCGCGCTCGCCGCGGCTACCTCAGGCGGCTTTCCCGATGCACTGGCAGCTCATGGCTCTGCCGCTGGCGAGCAGCGCGCACGGCCGTTGAGCGGTGCGGCGCGGCGGTGGCGCGGCTGGCTCCAGGCTGCGACGGCACGCAGGCAGGCGCCGATTCCGGGTGCGCCAGCGTCATGGTTCCGGGGACTGCGCAAGTGGTCGCCAGGCGTCGTGCCGCCGCTGCTGGCGCTCATGTTGCTCGGTGGCATGGTGCTCGCCAGCCGGCAGCAGAGTCGAGCAGGTGGCCTGATCCCGCCCAGCGCGGCGCCGATACTCTTCCTGATCTATTTCGTCTTCGGCGGCCTGTACGGCGTCGGGCTGTACATCGCGCCGACTACCCGTTGGTGGCTCGCCGTGCTCTCCGGCGGTGTGCTAATCTACGCTGCCGCCACGCTGTGGGTGCTGGCAGGACCGCTGGCTGTGGCGACGGCTGGTGTGCTGCTGGCGGCGATAGTTGCGTGGTACGTGCGCCATCATACACAAACTGTCGCGCAGGGCACCGTGCTGGTGACGACCCTCGCTGGGGGCTATTTTCGCACGATCTCACCAGGTATGACTGTGTTGTTGCCCGGTGAGCGCGTGCGGGCGGCCGTCGAGACCACTGACCGCCAGTTCGCCTGTCCAGCCCAACGCGCCCGCCTGACCGGTCCAGATGGTAGCGACTACATCGCGCGAGCCGCCGCCACTGTCGCCTTCCACACGACCGCCCAAAGCGCGCATCTCGCCGTGCTCACCTCCGACGCCTGGGAGCGCGATCTGCACGAGCGGGCCAACCAGACACTGCGCGAGGCACTGACGGAATGGGGCCATCGCGTGCTAGCTGAGGACGACGTGCCCGAGCGCTTCCTGGCGCGTACGGTGCTTCACGAGCTGCGCGAGCACGCACGCCCGAACGGTATCGCGATCCTGTGGATCAGTGTTCGCGATATCTGGCTGACACCCGAGGACGAGGTCATCCCGGTGGCTGAGTGGGAGGCGTCCGACGCCGCGGATGCCGAGGCCGGGGGGAATACGGCCAGTCCGGTCACCTCGGCAGGTCATCCAGCCAGCGCGGCGCAAGGACACGCCTCCGACACACAGCCGAATGTCCAGCAGCCGAGAGCCGGCGGCCTCCCGCCAATCGCCGACGCGCGGGCCGAAAGTGATGCCCAGGCCAAAGACGAGCTGCCGCCAGAGGCGCTGGCCGACGCCTATGAGGCGGTCCGCGATGAGCACATCACCGACCCCGCGACGGTGCGCGAGATCGCGCGCGCCTTCCTCCGTGTGGCCGCCGACCCCGAGCTAGACGAAGACTTCCCCTACGACGCGGCCGCCGCCGCCCAGATTCTGATGGATCGCGCCGCTAGCCTGGAGCACCACGCCACGCACGGCGGGCCGTAGGCGACGGCTACCAGGCGGTGAGATCGGCCGACGCCGTGCGCGGCACGGCCCTACGTGCCGGCGTCTGCGCGACACCTTCACGGTGCCTGACCAGGCGCAACGTCCCGGTTCTGGCTACGCTCGGCAGGGTTATCCTCGGCCTCGTGCGGCTCATGAACCCAGGCATGGGCATCTGCGCCGTCGGGCAGCCCCAGCGGATCCACGTGGATATCCACCATCGCGGCACCCTGGACGTGCGACAGGATCTCCTGCCGGACGCGCTCGGCAATGGCATGCGCCTCGGTCAGCGGCAGCGAGCCGCTGGCGCCGATATTGAGCGCGACGTAGAGCCGCCGCCCCGCCCAGCGGGCTCGCACGTCTTCGATCTGCTCGACTCCGGGCACCGCCGCCGCTTCAGCCCGAATCCTCTCCACTGTGGCCGGATCCACTGCGTCGAGCAGCCGGGTCAGCACGTCACGGCCAACATCCACCAGGATGTAGAGAATCGCGACCGAGATCAGCAACCCGGCGATTGGGTCCGCCTGATGCCAGCCCGCCCAGGCCAGCACCAGGCCGACCGCGGCGGCCAGTGACGTGAGGCCGTCTGCACGCGAGTGCTGCCCGTCGGCGACCAGTGGCGCGCTCTGCAGCTTCCGGCCCATGCGAATCTTGTACTGCGCCAGTGCCTCGTTGCCGAAAAAGCCGAAGAGCGCGGCGACGATGCCTAATCCTAGCGCGGTGGGTCGCGTGCCGCTGACCAGCCGCTGGTACGCGGTGACGGCGGCGATGATCCCGCTCAGCGTGATGACCAGCGCGATGAACGCGCCGGCGAGATCCTCAGCACGGTGGAAGCCGTAGGTGAAACGCTCGGTAGCGGGACGGCGCGAGAACAGAAACGCCACCCAGATCGCGGCGGTGGTGAACACGTCGCCGAGGTTATGCAGGGCATCGGAGAGCAGGCCCGAGCTTTGGCCGATGGCAAAGACGGCCAGCTCGACCGCTGCCACTACCACCATACCGGCTGTCGCAATGGCCACGACGCGCAGAGCCTCGTCGCCCTCGTGCGCACTGCCGCCGGAAGCCATGTGTGTGGGCGCACGGCTGTGGTCGTGACGGTGACCGTCATGATCGTGGTGCGTCCCCGCGGCGCCAGAGACATTTGCCATCGCGCGTCGCCTTTCCTCTTGCGTCTGCGCCCATACCCAGTGCGCCTGTTCTGTTTCACGCAGTATAGCAATGCGAGGAAAGTGCGGCCAGGAGACGGCGAGCGGCCACTGGAGATATCCCCAGTGGCCCCTGCTGTCGTGGCTCCGCTACAGCTAGACCGTGGCGCGGCTGCCTGTGAAGAGGCGAATCAAGAGCAGCAAGATGACGGCGCCAATGAACGCGACGATGATGCTCCAGATGTTGAAGCCCGTCACGCCCGCACCGCCGAACAGCGACAGAATGATGCCGCCGATGATGCCGCCGATGATCCCCACGACGATGTCACCGCCGAGGCCGAGTCCTGTGCCACGAACCACCAGGCTCGCGAGCCAGCCGGCGATCGCGCCGACTACGATCCACGTAATGATCGCTCCAATCATGCGCTTTTCCTCCTTAGTTCGACGGTCAGGTGTGCCGCCGTCTCCATCTTGGAACTGTGTCACCGCCGTCATCCAGGCGGTAGGGCTGGCGTTCGCGCCTCCCTGTTGCCTGCCTCTCCCTTGCATGCAGACAGGCTCGCCATCTCAGAACGCACGTTCTGTGCCATCCGGGCGGCCCCGGCGGTTGCGCGGGGTAATATTGGGCTGAGAGGCGCGCTCTAGCTTAACCGGCCCTCTCGCCGTCAGCGAGCCAGCACCAGCAGCCGGTAGCCTCCCAGCAGGTGCACGGCGAAGTCCTGGTGCAGGGAATAGAGCAACTTTCGCGGCAGCTTGAGCAGCTTGCGGCCAAGCAAGTGCGTCGGCCGCTCGAGCGCGTCGGGCGAATAGAACTCGTCCACCACCTGGTAACCAGCGTCGGACAGCGACTGCAGCGCGGTCTCGCGCGTGAAGTAGTGGAGGTGGCCGTACGCGTCGTGGGTATGGAGCAGGCCACGCGGACGCAGAACCGATTGGGCCGACAGCTCCAGCGGAAAGAAGAAGATCTTGTAGTCGCTCTTGTCCTTCAGCGCGCGCAAAAAGGCGAAGTAATCTTCGACATGCTCAACCACGTCCAGGACGAGCAAGATATCGAAGTGTGCCGCCGTATCCTGCTGGATGTCTCCCAAGGTGAAGGTTATGCGCTCGTTCGCACGGGTCAGCGCGAGCTCGATCGCGCGCGCAGAGATATCAAACCCAACGAAACACGTCTGCGGGGGCAGCGCCATCTGAAGCTGGCGCAGCACTTCCCCCGCACCGCAGCCGACGTCCGCGATGGTCCTCGGCTCCAGGCGATTGCGCCTGAGCAGCCGCAGAATCTGCCACGCCTTCCCCGCCGACTCTTCAACATGCCAGTCTGGGACCTTCTCCACGTACGCACCACTCGTGTAAAGTTCCTCTGAGCCCATGTTGTGACTGCTCCATCTTCACACACATCCAGCCTCTCGCATCTCTGCCCAGGATGCTTACCGACTGCGCTCGCTCTGACCCCTCGCCGTCCATCACGGCGGTCGAACGGCGGTCCTTACCACCACTACGCTGTGACGGGACGCGCTCAAATGTATCGCACTAGCACATAGCGTGCTGAACGCGCTCAGCGCAAGCGGCGCGCGTTTCGCTCCGCTCTCGCACGTGGAGGGCACGCGATGTGCGGCGCGCCGACGTCAACGGGATCGTCTCGCGCGGGCCGGGACCCCAGCATAGGCTTTGCTGCCCGAGGAGTGCTGTGATCCATCGGTGAGTCCGCTCGGCCAGTGTGTGACAGCATCGTGAGGCAGCAGGACTATTTTGAGAATGCCGGGGTGAGGACGCTGATCGCAGCCGCGCTCCCACCCCGTCGTCTTTGCCGGGACGCGTGCCCCGGCATCTCGCGGCAAAGGAGGCGCGCATGTTCACCCGCATACTCGTGCCCACTGAGGGCACAGCGCATGAGCAGCATGTGCTGGCGGCGGCCAGAGTGCTGGCGGAGCGCGAGCGGGCGCCTCTGGTTTTGGTGCACGTTGATCCCGACGCGACCGGCGACATGGCGCGCGCGCGCGCGACGATGCTGGATATGGCGAGTGTGCTACGGGGTGCGGGGGTAGAAGCCCGCACAGAGTTCGCTTTCGGCCGCACTGAAGAAGTCATCGCGGAGCAGGCGAGAAGCCATGAGGCGGACGTCATCCTGATCTCGCCGCGCCGGCGGCCGCTGGTGACGGCCCTGTTGGACCCTGGCATAACCACCAAGCTTCTGCGCCAGGCGCCTGTGCCGCTGCTGATCTGGCCTGAGCGGCTAGGACCGGAGGTGATGGAGAAGCTCTTCGGTGAGTGCGCGGCGCCGGTGATCGTGCCGCTGGATGGCAGTCTTGAGGCGGAGCGTGCGTTGCCGCTGGCGGAAACCTACGCGCGCGAGCATAACCGCGTGTTGCTGCTGGCGCACGTCGTCGTGCCGACACCTTCCGCTGGTCCCGACGCGTCGTATCCGGTGAGCGCCGCGAATTTGGAGCAGCCTGTGCAGGCCGGCCTGCGCTATCTGGAGAAGACACGCCAGCGCCTGGCGCGAGATGGCGGCCTGGACGTGCAGTCAATGGTGCTGGGCGGATCGGCGGCATCAGAGCTGGCGCGTCTGGGCGAGAGCCATCCAGGCAGCTTGATGGTGATGACCACGCGCGGCCGCGGGCGGATGGCCCGGATGCTGCTCGGGAGCGTGGCGGCCGAGTTGATTGGGATCACCACCACCCCACTGCTCATCATCCCCTCGTCGTATGAGGTGCAGGCACACAAGCAAGAGGCGGAGCGCGTGGCCGACGAGACCACCGGACCCAAAGCGGCGCCGGCACGCTAGCAATCCAGTCCAATCGCCAGACAGCAACGTCCGGTACGCGAAGCAAGCCCGGGCGGGGAAGGTACCCTGCTCGGGCTTGTCGCGTCGTGGCCCCCCTCGTCAGCGCCGCGTTGTACCCGCCGCGATCCGCTCGCGCTTGGATTCGAGGTCGCCCGTGATCAGGCGCGCGCCACGCTGATAGGTCAGCATCGCCCACGCCCACTGGAACAGCACCACGAAGCGGTTGCGGAAGCCGATCAAGAAGAAGATGTGTACGCCGACCCACAGCACCCACGCCAGGAAGCCAGCCAGACGCAGGCCGTGGATGTCGGCCAGCGCGTAGAGCCGCCCGACCGTCGAGAGCGTGCCCTTATCCACGTAGCGGAACGGCTGGACCGGCTCTCCCCGCACCCGGCGCAGAATGGAGCGCGCGACATACCGGCCCTGCTGCATGGCAACCGGCGCCAGGCCGGGGAGCATCTGTCCCTTCCACATCGCGTGGGCCGTATCGCCAATCACGAAGATCTCGGTGTGGCCCGGCACGGTCAGGTCGTCGTTCACGAGCACCCGTCCGGCGCGATCGGCCTCCGCGCCGATCCAACGGCCGGCGGGCGAGGCGCGCACGCCCGCCGCCCAGATGACCGTCTTCGCGATGATCCGCTCGCCGCCGATCACCACGCTCCGCTCGTCCACTTCTTCGACGG
>DASUBU010000168.1:0-5154 GCA_035763125.1 Ktedonobacterales bacterium | reverse complement strand
CGACAGCGCTGCAATCGCTATCACCGCCCAGGCGTCTCGGCCATACGCCGAGACCTTCAGCCGCCACCCCGCCAGGAACGCCGTTCCCAGCACGAAGAGCAGCACGCTCGGCATATCCAGCCGCTCCGCCACCGCGTTCAGCGTGTGACGGATGCCGGTGGTGCTGGATGACGCGAAGATGCTCCAGATCGAGTTGCCGCCAATCGCCGCGCTGCCTCGCCAGGTGAGAAACGAATAGGTCGCGTCGGCGCGGTCCACCAGGAAGAAAGGCGCCAACCCAGCCGCCGCCACCACCGCTGCGATCCCCCCGAAGAGCAGCGCCGACCGCCAGCGTCGCTCCAGCAGCAGCAAGATGCCCAGTGCCACCAGCGGGAAGAGCGCCGTCGTGCGCGTCAGCAGCGCCAGCCCTGCCAGCAGCCCAGCCAGCCCCTCGCGCCGTGCCTGCAGCAGGATCACCGCCCCCACCAGCAGGCACAGCATCACCGGCTGCTCAAGGTGATACCACGTCCCGAACGACTGCCACGTCAGCGGCGAGAGCACCACCAGCACGTAGGCTAGCAGCCGTTGCGCATCCGGCATCTGGGGGTACAGCCGCCGCAGTGCGTAGAGCACCAGCAGCCCCAGCAGCGGAGTCACCAGCAGGAAGGGCAGCGAGACGAAGGTGATCTGCTCGCCGAGGTTCTTGGCGAAGCCAAACGCGCGCGCTAGCGCCAGCAGGGGCGCATAGAGGAACATGCTCAGCGGCGGATTGAAGTTCGGATACAGCCCGCTCGCTCGCACCGCGTACATATGCCACGGATCGCCGCGCAGGATGTAGTCGGCCGAGGGCAGAAAGAAGTTCGTCAGATCGCTGTCGGCGGCGGTGGTGACGGCCCGCGTGCCTCGCACCACCGCCTCGGCGCCGATCAGCAGCGACGCGATGGTGACCACCGGGTAGGCCCACGACGGCACACGCACCGCTCCGCTGCCCACCGCCCCCCGCGGACGCCCCGCACTTCCTCTGGCATCCTCTCTCACGCGCTCGCTCCTCGCCGGCTCTCGCGGCATCTCGCGTGCCGCGCTCTATTCGAGAGGAGTGTAGCACGTCCCGCCGTCCATGCCTACCGGCGAGCCCCGTCCCGTCGCGGCGCCCAGGCCAGTCTATGCCTCCCAGATCGCCGGTAGCCGTGCGATGCTCTGCGTCAGGCGGTAGCGCGCCGCCGCCCGGAGCTCCGGCCCCGCCAGCCACAGCGTCAGCCCCAGTCCGCTCGCGATCCACACCACCCACGCGCTCCACGCGATCGCGCCTGGGCCCCGCGCGGCGAGCATCGCCGGCACCAACGGGAAGCTCTGCGCCACCGCCCGCGGCACCGTCATGCGCAGTGCCGGATCCAGCAGCACAAAGAGCAGCGTGCTCAGCGTCGCCAGCGTCACCGCCAGCACCGCATCGCCCCAGCGCGGCGCGAATCGCCGCTCCACCGCGGCCAGCCGCGCGCGCTCGTAGTCCGCCACGCGCGCCATAATCAGCCCGGTCAGCCCAGGCGGCACGGCCGCCTCCTCATGGGCGCCCGCCGCAGTGCCGATCAGCTCGTACGCCGCCAGCAGCTCGCGGCACGCCATGCAGCCGGCCAGGTGCACCTCCAGCGCCGGCAGCCGCTCGGCTTCCAGGCGTCCATCTGTATAGAGCTGGAGCCACCGCTCCATTCGCCGGCAGTTATTCATGCGATCCCTCCGTGCTGGCCGGCCGCTCCACCTCGAGCTCCAGCTCCAGTCCGCGCTCCCAGATGCCCCGAATCCCGGCCCCCAGATTCGCGCGCAGCTCGCCCGCGCGACTGATGCCCTCGTCGCGGAACCGGCCCAGCGCCTCCAGCCGCTCCTTCAACAGCGCCCGCGCGCGGAAGAGCTGCGTTTTGACCGTCCCGATCGGCACACGCATCACCGTCGCCATCTCCTCGTAGCTCAGCTCCTGCACGTGCCGCAGTGTCAGCACCGCGCGATACTTCGCCGGCAGGTTGGCGATCTGGCCGCGCACCGTCTCGCGCATCGCCCGCTCGGCATCCTGCGCCAACCGCGCGCTGAGCGCCCCCGCCGGCTGCTGCTCGCGCGCCGACTCCGCCACCATCTCGGCCCGTGCCTGCGTCTCGCGCCGCCGCCGCTCCGCCAGCTTCAGGCAGTGGTTATAGGCAATGCGATAGAGCCAGGTGGCGATGCGCGCATCCCCGCGGAAGCCGGCCAATCCCTGCCAGGCCGCCAGAAAGACCTCCTGCGTCGCCTCGGCCGCATCCTCGCCATCGCGCAGCATCCGCAGTGCCAGCGTGTAGACCTGCCGCTGATGCAACCGCACCAGTGCGGCAAAGGCATCCTGATCCCCTGCACGCGCGAGCGCCACCAGCGCAGCTTCTTCGCCCGTCGTCGCCCTCGCTTGCGATGGCGCCCGAGCTCCACTGACCACTGGCAGTGCCGCGCTCTCCGGCCCACCCATCCGCGGCGCCCCGGCTGCCATCAAGTCATCCAGCATATCCGGTTGGAGCGCGTCGCCGGCGAGAAGGTTTCGCGGATCCATACTCCACCCTCCCCCTCGCGACGCTGGGTTGTGCGCCGCAGATGAAACATTCCGCTCGCCTCGACACTCTACCCCCTCATGATACACAATGTATACCACTGGATATCCATCCCGCGGAGTGCCCTGTGAATGAGCTAACCATTGCCGGTCTGGAGTGGATCGGCGCGCTTGCCCTCTTCCTCGGCTTCATCCTCCTCGTCCGCTACCTCGATCACCGTGAGCGCATGACGATGATCGAGCGCGGCATCCTGCCCGACGGCGCCGGCCGACAGCGAACCCGCAGTACAGCCCTCCTGCGCGGCGGGCTGATCACTGCGATGGTTGGCTTTGCCGTCACGCTGGGCCTCTACACCCTCGGCTATCTGCTGCCGCCGCCCTTCAGCGCCGTCCCCGGCCGCCTGGGACCCTGGCTGCTGCCCGGCCTGATCCCGCTGGCCGTCGGCGTCGCCCTCATCGCCAGCTACTACCTCGCCCCGCCGCGGTCCACCGGCGCAGATTCTGACGCTGACACCAGCGAGACCGACGCCACCCAGGAGACCGATCACCGCCGCGCCACCCCCCGCCGCGGCCTGCGCATCCTCGGCGGCTCCCCCGCTACCGATACTACGCGACGCGACCCCGACTCCGGCGGCGCCGCGATGTAATCCGTGTCCTCGCCGTCACGCACCGCCCTCATCCCATCGCCCGGCAGCACGCTGTCCGCCGAGACGACCTGCCCCGCCAGCGGATCGTAGTAGCGGGCGTCGTAGTAGTCCAGCCCCGTCGCCGCATCCCCGTACTGCCCAGTGAAGCCGCGCGCAGTGGGCATGACCCCGCTGCTGTAGCGCACGCCGCCGTAGGGCAGGTAGAGCTGCTGGGCGCTGGGCGTGCCGTTGGCGGCCAGGGCCGCGCTGGTGCTGCCGATGCCGTCGCTGCCCAGCGTGCTGAGTGTACCGCCGACGTTGACGGTGGTGGGCAGGCCGGTGCTGCTGTAGTAGCTGGTCAGCGTCGGGCTGCCGCCGTTGACGCTGATCACCTCCTCAGCGCCACCCCCCACGTAGTCGGTGGTGGTGGTCGTGCTGCCGCCGCCGCTCGTCACCTTCTGCGCCACGCGATTGCCTTCGCCGTCGTAGGCGTCCGTCACCGTCGTGGCGGGTAGCGGCATGCACCATCCTTTCCCGATGCGAAAGGCCCATATCGCATGCAGCACGCTCGTACGCGTGGGCCTTCCTCGGGTCAAATGTACGACTACTTGTCGCGCTCGGTCTGCGTGAGCGCCGCCTGAGCGGCGGCCAGCCGCGCGACCGGCACGCGGAAGGGCGAGCAACTCACGTAGTCCAGCCCGACCTCGTCGCAGAAGGCGATGCTGTCGGGGTCGCCGCCGTGCTCGCCGCAGATGCCGACCTCCAGCTTGGCATTCGTCGCGCGGCCCTCCTCGACGCCAATGCGGACCAGGCGCCCGACGCCTTCGCGATCCAGTGTCTGGAACGGGTTGGCCTTGAGGATCTTGACCGGCTCGGCCGCGCCCGGCTCCTCCAGCCCCTCGACGTATTTCAGCAGGAACTTGCCCTCGGCGTCGTCGCGGCTCATGCCGAAGGTCGTCTGCGTCAGGTCGTTGGTGCCGAAGCTGAAGAAATCGGCCACCGCGGCGATCTGCCCGGCGGTCAGCGCGGCGCGCGGCAGCTCGATCATCGTGCCGAACTTGTAGTCTACCTGGCCGCCAAGCTCGGCCGTGATCTCCTGGGCGACCGCTTCGAGCTGGCGGCGCACCTCGGCCAACTCATTGACGTGGCCGACCAGCGGGATCATGATCTTGGGCTGCAGCGTGATGCCCTCCTTCGCCACGTTAGCCGCCGCCTCCAGGATCGCGCGCGTCTGCATCACGTTGATCTCGGGGAAGAGCAGGCCCAGCCGGCAGCCGCGCAGGCCCAGCATCGGGTTCATCTCGCGCATGCCGGCCACGGCGCGCAGCAGTGTGCGCTTGTGCTCCAGCTCCTGCGGATTGTCGCCCTTGTCTTCCAGCCGCGTGACCTCGACCAGCAGCTCTTCATAGCTCGGCAGGAACTCGTGGAGCGGCGGGTCGATCAGGCGGATGACGACGGGATAGCCGGCGCCGGTCGCGGGGTCGCGCATGGCGCGGAAGATGCCCTCGAAGTCGGACCGCTGGAAGGGCAGCAGCTTGTCGAGCGCTTTCTGCCGCTCCTCTTTGGTCGGCGCGAGGATCATCTCCTGCACGATCGGCAGTCGCTCTTGCTCCATGAACATGTGCTCGGTGCGGCAGAGGCCAATGCCCTCGGCGCCGAAGGTGACGGCGCGGGCGGCGTCGCGGGGATAATCGGCGTTGGCCCACACACCCAGCCGGCGGACGTGATCGGCCCAGCCCAGCAGCGTGCGCAGGTCGTGCTCGTCCTCGAAGTTGGATTCGACGGTCTTGATGGCGCCCTGGTAGACCGTGCCACTGGTGCCGTCAATCGAGATCTCGTCGCCCTCATGGACGATCTGTCCTGTCGCGCGGACCTCGAAGAACCGCTGCTCGTAGTCCACGCGGATGCCCTCGCAGCCGACCACCGCCGGCAGGCCGAGTCCGCGCGCGACCACCGCCGCGTGGCTGCCGGTGCCGCCGCGGCTGGTCA
>DASUBU010000167.1:0-10973 GCA_035763125.1 Ktedonobacterales bacterium | reverse complement strand
ACACCTTGTTGTATAGATAGCCGCCTCGATTTGTCAATAGCAGCTGCAGCCTGGGGATAACGCCCAGCACCGGGAGCGCGCTCACATCTTCTTCAGGACCGTCCCCATCTCGTCCGCCGAGTAGGCACGGAGCGTTTCGCTGCGCACGTTGCCTGCGCCGCAGACGTTGAAAAGGCCAGCAAGCATGGATTGCTCGTCAGGCGCCTCAACAATGGCGACCATGTCGTACCGGCCCTCGGTCCAGTACGGCCCCTGGACTTTGAAGCCGCGCCGCTCGTTTTCTGCGCGTGTTTCGTCGGCCCGCTGGACGGTTCCCTTGATATCCCGTAACCCTTGTTCGGTGAAGTTGTACAGCACGACGTAGGTAGGCACGCTTCAGCTCCTTCTCGCCGCCCGTTGCGGGCGATGTTGCCATCTCACGCGACATGATTCACGCTAGCCTGTACCGCACTACGCGAACGCACTCCTTGGCTGACCCTCGGGCCTCACCCGCACGTGAGGGACCAGTCGGATCGTTTGGGTCGTAGCGTAGGACAGGAGCATAGCTTATGTCAATCGAGGGACAGGGCATCAATACTGCGTGATGCGGCCGTGAGCGAAGACAAACGAGGGCATCGAGAACCGGATGCGCGTGATGTGGCCGGGATGCACGTCGAGCAGGACCGAGCTCGCGCCGCACAGCGGCGCATGCACGGGCTAGGTCGGATACAACTCGATCCTGGTACGAGGGCTGCACATGCGGTATACTCTCGCAAGTAAACATAGTACAAACAGTGTGCAAATTCTGGACTTCTCGGTCGGCAGTCATCAGGCTCGTGGCAGCAGCGGTGAGGGAGTAGTGCGATGCGTCTGGCCTATAAGTGGAAGGTGCTGATCTCGGTCATCTTCGGTATCTTCATGGTGATCCTCGACACGACCGTCGTCAACGTTGCGTTTCCCACATTGCGCACCGAGTACGGCGCCTCGGTCAACGATTCGCAGTGGATCATCAGCGTCTACGTGATGGCCCTCGGCATCAGCACCCCGCTCTCTGGGTTCCTGGCCGACCGGTTCAGCATGAAGCGCGTCTACCTCATCGGCCTGATCTGCTTCGTGGTTGGCTCGCTGCTGTGCGGCGTGTCGCCGTCGCTTGGCGTCCTGGTGGCCGCTCGCGCGCTGCAAGGCTTTGGCGGCGGGCTCGCGCTGCCCCTGGGAACCGCTCTGCTCTTCAGCGCGTTCACCGTACGCGAGCAGGGCCTCGCCTTCGGCATCTTCGGCATCGCCCTGGTCGTCGCGCCCGCGCTCGGCCCGATCCTGGGCGGCTGGCTAGTGGATCAGAACCTGTGGCGCTGGATCTTCTTCATCAACGTGCCAATTGGGGCGCTCGGCATCGTGCTGGCGGGCTCATTCCTGCGCAGGGAAGCCACGACCCTCCGGCCACGGCTCGATCTGCTCGGCCTGCTCACCTCTGCGATTGGCTTCAGCGCCGTCCTCTACGCGGCCTCGGTCGCCGCCGACGCTGGCTGGACCGCGCCGAACGTCCTCGGCGGCTTCATCGTCGGTGGGATCTTCCTGCTCGCCTTCGCGCTGGTAGAGCTCTTCGTCGCGCGCGATCCCCTGCTCGACCTGCGCCTCTTCAAGCGCTGGGTGTTCACGAACGCGACGCTGGTCGGCTACGTCAGCGTGCTCGCGCTCTTCGGGGCGGAGTTCCTGCTCCCGCTCTACCTTCAGATCCTGCGGGGCCGCACCGCGCTGGAGACCGGCTTCATCCTGCTGCCGCTGGCGCTTGCCTCAGGCGTGGCCGCTCCCCTTTCCGGAAAGCTCTACGACGTGTTCGGCCCGCGTCCACTGATGGTCGTCGGCTTCGGCATCCTGACCGTCAACACGTGGCAGTTCGCACAACTCGACGCCACCACCCCCATCAGTTGGATTGCCTTTCTCCTGGTTTTGCGCGGCATCGCCCTCGGCCTGACGGTGCAGACAACGCTGGTGGCCTCGCTCTCGGTCGTGAGCCAGCCCGAGGTCTCACGCGCCTCCGCGCTCTCGAACTCTACGCGGCAAGTCGTGCAATCTATTGGGGTGGCGTTGTTGGCGACCGTGCTCGCCTCGGCCCTCACCGCACCCGTCAAGCAGCTTCAGTCGCAGGTTCCCGCTGTCGCGAACGCCACCGGCGCGCAACCCATTGCGTTGTGTGCGATCAACTCGCCCGCCGATCTGGGGCTCCCGGCTGCGGTGCCCGGTTCGGGCATCCCCGGCGGCCCGTCCCCTCAGCAGATCGTCCAGCTTGCCCAGCGAGCGTGCGCCGAGTATCTGAACGGCTTCGACTCGGCCTATACGCTCACCGTGTACTTCGCGCTGCTCGCCATGCTGCTGGGCGCGCTGCTACCTGGCTGGCCGGGGAGGTGGGCCGGGCGACGTGCTCACCAACCTCCCGCTGAGGCAGGTCCGGACACCGACTCCGCAGCGGATTCCGCGGCCGGAGCGCCCACGCAGCTTGCGCACTGAGCCGCCAACTAGCTGCCGCCGTGGCCGGAGCGTGGGATGACGGGATAGGTGATACCGCTCTCACGCTGCACCTTCTCGAGAAGTTGATCGCGGGCCTGCCAGAGATCGGGGAAGAGCAGGTCACCCAGTGTCCTTTCCAGGGCGGCCATCGGCGTGCCGCCGGTGCCAGTCGCCTGGAGGCCCAGGTTGCGCTGCGCAAGCTTGAGGTGCATGGCGCGGAAGAGGTGGAACGCCTCGTCGAAGTCGGTCAGCGCCTCGGCGCAATCGTAGAGCGCCGGATGAGCGTGTGGATCGGCGTAGAGGCCCACCAGCGTGGTGCCCGCCCGCTCGACGGCCGCCGCGAAGGCGTCCCACAGATCGGGCGCCGCGCGCAGGATGGCGCGGAAGCCCGGCGAGTCGCCGCCGCTGCCGTCTTCCAGACCGCGCCGGATGACGAGGAACGTAGCCGGTGAAACGAATTCGAGCTGGCGCAGCGCCGCCGTCACCACCGCCTGCGCTTCCACGGCCCGCCGCAGCGCCCGCGCGGCCTCCGGCGCCTCATCGCCGGCCAGGGCATCGGCCGCCGCCCGCATCTGCTGGACGGTCTGCTTCCACCACAGCTCGAAGGTCTGGTGGACCACCTGAAACGTCAGCTCGTCAGGATGCAGCCGTTCCTCGGCGGGCTTTTGCAGCGCGAGCAGCTCATCGGTGCGCAGATATCTCTCATAAACGGTGCTCTCGCGCTTGGCCGGTCGTGGCGCGTGGGTGGGGGGTGTCTGAGCCGACATGGATATTCGCCTCCATCGCCGTTGACGCGGCGTGTCGTGGTCGTGTTGGCGCGCCCGCAATGCCGCCTGTGCAACGTAGTATAGCGCATGAGCCCAGGCGCTACAGCGTCGAGGCGGGGTCCACATCCACCGACCAGCCGTGCGGCAGATCGGCGCCCGCGAGCGCACGCAGCGCCGGCCGCGGATCGGGCGAGCGCAGGATGACCTGCCAGCGGTAGCGCCCGCGCAGCCGTTCCAGAAACGCCGGCGCCGGGCCGACAAGATCGGTGTCGGGCAGCCCGCACTCGCGGATCACACGCTCCAGCCGCTCCGCCAGCGCGGTCGCCTCCAGCTGCGCGGCATAGTGGTCGCGGTGCTCGTAGGTCAGCTTGACGAAGCGGCGAAACGGCGGATAACCGAAGCGGCGGCGCGCCGGGGCCTCGGCGGCGAAGAAGGCGGCGTAATCGTGGCGGGCGGCCGACTGGATGCAGAAGTGGTCGGGATTGAAGGTCTGCACAAGCACCCGGCCCGGCCGCTCGCCGCGGCCGGCACGCCCCGCCACCTGCGTGAGCAACTGGAAGGCCCGCTCGGACGCGCGGAAGTCGGGCATGAAGAGCGCGATATCCGCCGAGACGACGCCCACCAGCGTCACCGCCGGCAGGTCGAGTCCCTTGGCGATCATCTGCGTACCGACCAGGATATCGGCGCGGCGCTCGCTGAAGGCGCTCAGCAGGGCCTCGTGCGCCTGGCGCGTGCGGGCGGTATCGCGGTCCCAGCGCAGCACACGCGCGGCCGGAAACTGCCGCTTGACCGCCGACTCGACGCGCTCGGTGCCCAGGCCGAAGTAGCGGATCCCGGCGCTGTGGCAGATCGGGCAGACGCGCGGCTCCGGCTCATGCCTGCCGCAGTAGTGGCAGATCAGCGCGTGCGCGGCGGCGTGATACGTCAGCGCGACATCGCAGCGGTCGCAGCGCATGGCGAATCCACACTCGCGGCA
Organism: Ktedonobacterales bacterium; assembly: GCA_035763125.1. Lineage (GTDB taxonomy): Bacteria > Chloroflexota > Ktedonobacteria > Ktedonobacterales > JADMIN01 > SMAG-U1939. The sequence goes on along the minus strand of DASUBU010000167.1, from coordinate 6,746 downwards.
GACCACCGCGCTGGCTGTCCCGCGCCGGTTGAGGAAGAGGATCGCCTGCTCGCCGCGCGCGACCGTCTCGGCCAGCGCCTCGTGCAGGACCGTCGAGAGGATGCTAGTGTTGCCGGCGCGCAGCTCCGCCCGCAGATCCACCAGCGTCACCGGCGGCAGCCGTGGCGGCTCGAACGCACCCTCTACCGTGGTGGGAAGCAGGGCGACCGGCGCGCGCTCGCGCAGCTCCAGCAGCGTGAAGTGGCCATCAAGCGCGCGCTGATAGCTCTCGACCGAGGGCGTGGCGCTGCCCAGCACCACCGCCGCGCCGGTCAGCGCGCCCAGCCGCGCCGCCACCTCGCGCGCATGATACGTCGGCCGCCGCTCCTGCTTGTAGGCGGCCTCGTGCTCCTCGTCCACCACGATCAGCCCCAGCCGTGGCAGGGGCGCGAAGAGCGCCGAGCGCGAGCCGATCACCACCTCCACCTCGCCATCCCGGATGCGCCGCCACTCACTCTGGCGCTCAGGCTGCGTCAGACCGCTATGGAGCAGCGCCACACGGCCTGGGAAGCGCCCCGCGAAGCGCGCCACCGCCTGTGGCGTCAGCGCGATCTCCGGCACGAGCACGATGCCGGTGCGTCCGCGCGCGATGGCCGCCGAGAGCGCCTGGAGATAGATCTCCGTCTTGCCACTGCCGGTGATGCCATGCAGCAGCAACACCTGCCCGCGGCTTTCCGGCGCCACACGCTCCGACGTAGGCAGCGCCGCGACAATCGCAGTGAGCGCCGCGGACTGCGCATGTGTCAGCGCCAGCGGCGCGCTGGGCGCCGCCCGCACGCGTCCGGCCTGCGGATCGTAGCGCCGCTCAATCTCGACTATACGCACCAGGCCCGCCTCTGCCAGCTCCGCCAGCGCAGCCGCCGTCACGCGCGTGAGCCGCCGTAGCTCCTCCACGCGCCACACCCGATGCAGCTCGCCCTCCGCGTCGTCCGCCTGCGCCACGCGTGCCAGCACGTCCAGCGCGGCGAGCTGTCGCAGCAGCCGCTCGGCCTGGCGCTCCCACGCATTGGGCGTCTGCCATGTTGGGCGACGCTTCGGCGGCGCGGGGAGCCTATCCAGCGCGGAGCGCGCCAACGCTCGCCAGGCATCGAGCGCCGCCGGTGCGGCGGCCAGCGAGACGATGCGCTCGCGGCGTCCAGCCGACACGGCCGCCGGCACCTCCAGCACACGCATGATCTCGCCGCGCGCCTCGAGCTGCGCGATCACCGCCTGCGCTCGCCGCGCGCCAATCCCTCGCGCCAGCGCTCGCTGCTCCACTCGCCCACGCCCGCGGATCAGCGCCAACGCGGAGGCGGCCTCTGGCTCAAGCTCTTCTGGTCGCTCCTCCGGCCCTTGCGCACCGCCATCCGCCGCGCCACGCGCCTGGAGCATCACGCGCATGCCACTCGTCAAGCCCGGCGGCAAGAACAGCCGTACAGCTTCAGCCAGAGGCGCCGCGTAGTAGTCCGCCAGCCACTCGGCGAGCGCGCGTCGCTCCGGCGAGAGCAGCGGTTCGGCCAGCAGCAGCGCCGCCAGCGCACGCGGCGTCTCGTCCCTCCGCGCACTCGTCTCGCCGTTGGGGGGCAGGACGCCGCCCACGTCGTCCGCCGCATCCAGCGCCCAGACGATCCCCGGCAGGAAGCGCTCGCCGAATGGCACCGCCGCGAGCTGCCCCGCGCGGATGTGGTCGCGTATGGCCGGCGGCACGGCGTACGAGAAGAGCGCTGGATCCGCGGCGAGCAGCCGTGTTCTCCGCAGGACCAGCACCTCCGCGCGCATGGTAGCCGTCCCTTCGCCTCAGCGAGTGTCGGAGACTATACAGAGAGGGCGCAGAAGGCATAGAGGACAGAATGAGGCAACCTGCATGCTGAGATTGCCTGCTCATCTCGCAAGGTGCCGTGCGCCGTCAGGTCATTATGACAGCCGGCCACGCGAGCGAGCAAGGCGAACGATGGTCCCCGCCAGCGGCAGCGCGTTCACCCAGACCGGCCATCCCGGCGCCATCGTTGGCCGACGCTCGGCGTCGCCGGCTGCGAAGGCGGCAGGGCGGCTCGCCGCGGGTGTGGGGCGTGCCGTGCCATGCATGGGCAGCCCGGCGGGTGCATCGGCCAGCGCGGCATCGGCCAGCGTCGCGGGGATATCCTGCCGGGCGGGCAGGCAGCCCAAACGCCACGAGGCCAGCTCGGCGCCGATCACCACGAAAAGCGCATAGGCGAAGAAGAAGGTGATCGCCACCAGCGCGAAGCCCGCCACCGTGCCGAAGTGGTCGGGGTGCAGCACGTCGCGCACGTAGAGCGGGAAGATCAGCAGATAGAGCTGCGCCAGGCAGGCCCCAGCCAGAGCGCCCGGCCACGCCGCCCGCAGGGGCACACGGCCGGGCGTCACGTAGGTGTAGGCCGCCAGCAGCAGCACGAAGTTGGCGGCGAGGCTGGCGGCAAAGCTCGCCACCGCCAGCCAGGGGTTGTCGCCCAGCCGCGTCTGCGAGACGCCCGAGATGGCGGCGTACCGAGTAGCCGGCAGGCCGATGTGCGGCACGACCGTGGTCGAGAGCACGATGACCGGCAGCAGCGTGGCGAACAGCAGCAACATCAGCAGCGCCATGCGGTTCTGCCGCGCCCAGGTCCGCTGCCGCCGGCGGAAGATGACGCAGAGCACGCTTTCGAGTACGACGAAGAAGCGCGTGCCGTACCAGAGTGTTATGGGCAGGCCGATCAGCAGGATCCAGGCGGGCGCGTGGCGCAGGCTTCCTTCGAGCGTGGCGACTGCCGCGATGGTCACGTGGTCCGGCAGCAGGCGCAGAATATGGGCGATGAAGCCCTGTTCGGCGGCGGGAGCCAGCAGGCGCAGCACGAGCGAGAGCACGATCAATTGCAGGCCAAGCACGGCGAATAGCGTCTGGATGCAGGTGTATGCCAGCAGGCGCGCCAGGTTCCAGCCCCAGTCGCGATCGAACTTGCGCCACAACGTCTGTAGCATCACGCGCTCCTCAGATGGGCGCTCCCGCGGCACACGCGGCCACTCGTGGCTGGACGCCGCCGGCGTCGTGACGTAGCATAGCAGAGATTCGCCCCTCCAAACGGGTCTGTCTGTAAAGTCTCCGCAAACTCTCAGGAACGCCGCCATGCAGCCGCCCTCCGCGACGTCGAACCCACCGCCCGCCATCCCGCGCGTGGACGAGCGGGCGCTGCTCGCCGCGGCCGGAGAGGGTGACGCGGAGATCGTCGCGCGTTCGCCCGTCGCGGCCGGACTCTCCGCCGGCGCCGCGCTGGAGCGGCTGACGCTGCGCCACCGCGTGCCCTCCGGCGCGGCCTGGCACGTCTCGCGCGTCGTGAAGCATCTGGCGCCCTCGGAGGGCTGGCTCGGCGCCGCCTCACACGACACGCGCATCCGCGAGGCGCAGCTTCATCGCGCCGGCATCCTGGCCGATCTGCCGCACGGCATCGAGACGGCTGTGCTGGCGCTCGCCACCGAGGGCAATCCCGCCGCACCGACGGCCGCCGCGCTGCTGATGCGCGACGTGCGCGCGCGCCTGCCCCGCGATCCGCTGCGCACGCCGCTCGGCCGCCTTCCGACGCTCGTCCTCGCGATCCTGGACCGCCTCGCGGAGATGCATGCCCGCTTCTGGTGCGATCCGCGCCTGCGTGACCCCGCGCCGGGCCTGGTCTCGACCGCCGACGCGCTGCTGCTCACCGCGCCCGAGCGCATCCAGGCGCGCATCGCCTCCGGCGACCACAACCCCTATCTGCCGCTCGCCGCCGCCGGCTGGGACGCCTTCTTTCGCCTCGCAGACCCCGCGGACGCCGCGGCGCTGCGGGCCGTCTTCCGCGATCCCGCTCCGGCGGTCGCCGCGATCGAAGCGCTGCCCTGGACGCTGGTGCATGGCGATGTGTGGGGCCCCAATCTCGGCTGGCTACCGCCTGCGCACCGCGCGTCTCCGCGCTCTGGCAGCCGGCTGCTGCTGCTCGACTGGGCGCTTGCCACGGCCGGCCCCTGCACGTACGATCCGCTCTGGCTCTGCGGCACCTGGCACGCGCTCGATCCCCGCCGCGTGCTGGCCGCCTACCGCGCCCGCCTCGAACGCCGCCTGCACGCCCGCGGCATCGCCCTGCCGCCCGCCACCTGGCGCGTGCTGGCCGCCGCCGGCTATCTCCGCACGGCGCTCACCTGCGGCGAGGCGCTCGGCCGTGCCGCCGTGGAGGCCCCGCTCGGGATGGCGCGCTGGAGAGCGGAGGCGCGGGTGCTGTGGTGGGCGAGACCAGATGCGAGAAGCACGGTTGCCTCGTACTAATAGCCGGCTCTAATCATAATGCATTCGGCCCGGTCTACGGTTGAATGACCGCTCGCTCGTCGCGAGGATTGACCTTGACGCGAGCAAGACTGGCATGGCATAGTGAGCAATACAGGTACAGTGGAGCCCTTGGAGGCCATAGTATATGCCATAGCGAGCGTTTGATCCATTTGAGAATCACCCGTGAGGGAGAGCACGGAAGAGGTGAAGTCCGGTGGGCACGCCAGGAGCGCCGTCGCCTTCGTCTAGCACGTCAAAGTCCGATGTAATCGTCATCCATCACCTAGCTGATCTGGGACAACCAGGGGAACCTGGTGCGAAGGAGGCGCTTGGGCAGTACGTTGGGCGCATCAATAGATTGCGAGAACTGGAAACTGAGGAGGCAGAGAAAGCCGCTACAAACCCAAGGATACCGGCTGTAGGTAGCGCACCACCCCCTCCACAGGAGCGACCGCCCGATGTAGTGATTATCAGTGGAAGTGTACTGGCGGAGCGTGCCTCTGGTGGAGTGGTTTCTGATCCACGCGCACCGGCGTTGGGCATCGCCTCGGCTAGTCTCAGTGCTGTCTTCAGTCAGTATGGCCGTGCACTGAGTGATAGTGTATTCATAGTCCCAGGGACGCGAGACATAGATTGGGCTTCCCGTTCGGATCCCTTCGGCCCTTTCCTCGGAAGCTACTCGGCCTTCGGTGTTCCCGCTACCACAATCTCTGCATCCGCCAGCACCCCAAACACGCCGAGCACCAAGTCTGCCATCGGCTATCGCCGCATTGTTCCTTCGTCGGCTGCCTACGAGGTACATTTGCTTAACACCTGTTTGGCACCAGACGATCTCATCAAGCTCCCCAGACGCATCTCGTTGCCGGTAGAACGTGGGCGAAGACGTTATCGAAGGCTGTTGAGCACCAATAGACTTAGGAGTTGGCTAGGGAACCGGAGGCAGCGGGCCACGTTTCGAGGCAAGATCTTCGGGCAAGCGCAATGGCTGGCGGACCTTCTCGGCGAGGGCAGGGTACGCCAAGACGATCTAGAGGCATTCACGCGAGAAGCCAACGCCTTGAGCAGAACACCACTCAAGATCCTCGTCACACATCACTTGCTTCAGGAACGCCGCTCTCAAGTGATGGCTGGAGCGCCGAAGACTGAGGCATCCCTGACGAACTATGCCAAAGTGTTGGCTGTAGCCCGTCGAGCAGGTTTTCATCTTGCCTTCTCCACAGGTGGGGAGCTAAATGAGGTTCTCGCTGATGTTCCCACTCGAGGATCGTCACGCCCATCTTTACGTCAAATTGTGGCTCCCAGCCTGCAAAAGACCCTTAGCTACAACGAGATTATCGCGACGCGCGAGCAAGGGTCGGACGCTTGGAGGATCGAGGCGCGACCCATCAAGCTTTCTGACCCGCCGGACAGCGCGCCCACGCTGATCGTGCTCAACACGCCTGCACAGGCGGTTCCGGCGGCTCCGGTGCGACCCGATGCCGAAGCAGCAGTGCGCAAAGAACTGGAGCAACGCGTTCGCACGGCGCTTCGACAGCTCGCCGAAGAGGTTGCCTATGGGCAGCCAGACGTCCCTTCCACTCCGTTGGCTACCCTGCGCGATGCAGTCGACGAAGTCATATTCCGTGACTTCACGATCGGCAACATTGGGCTGGCACTCAAGGGAACAAGCGGTTTCTCGAAGGTTGAGCTGGTGAGCGATTTCATCACCGACGAGGACTGGAACGATGGGCGGTTCCTCTATCCATTTGAGTATCCGAGTAGCCCTGCTGCCTGGGCTCTGATCCTAGGCAAGATCATTGCGTGTTCAAGACAGTTCACCACAAAGAATATGCTCGACGATGACGACATCGAGTGGCTCAACAACACAGGACGCCGTGCGCGCGTCCTAGATCTTCTGGAACAGCAGGTGACGCTAGCAGCGAAGCTACCCGTTGACGCGACCACCAAAGCAGGCAAAGTGCAACGTGCGACTCGACTGCGTGACGACTTCGGTCAGAACATATTGACCCTTCAGAATACCGCCGACAACCCCGCGCAGACACTCAATGGGAAGATCGAAGAGGTGATCTACGTTCCGGTTCCACACAGGACCACGGCAGGCAATGTGCAGGACCTCCCAGAGATTGGGACGCTCGTAATCGAAGTGGGCTTGCTTAAAGATGCAAACGCTAACGCGCAGACCATCCTTACCTCCGAGCGCAGAGACATGCTCACCACCATCTCGGATGCAATGTACGCTATTCTGGCAACCGCCAACGAGCTTCGTAGGCCACCAGGCAGTTGGCGGCGCACGCCGTAAGACTGCAAGATCCACTGATGCCAGCCCATGTGGACGAATCGCGAGCATTGACACCCGCGCGCCCATCGTCGTATACTACGTTGCGCGGCCGGGGCGGGAGCGTGCCCGGCAAGCAAGCCAGCCCCCGTGGCGGAATGGTAT
>DASUBU010000166.1:0-17041 GCA_035763125.1 Ktedonobacterales bacterium | reverse complement strand
GTCGCACGCACGGCCGCCGAGACCTGGGCGACCTGCCCCGAAGCGAGGCCGGCTTCTTGCCCTGCCACGAGCGCCTGGCGCTGAATGGGGGCGTTGCCGCTGGCATACAGGTAGATCAGCCGCTGGAACCACGCGCCGTCGCTCTTCCAGGTGGCGAGGCTCACCGGTCGCGTCCCGCCAGAAGCGGCCGGCGTTCGGGCGCCGAATACGCGCGGCGCCAGCGGTACCGCGGCAACTGCCACTGCTAGCGCAAGGCAGACGATAAGCGTGAGCGTGCGCGGCCGTGGTGCATGCATCCATCGTGTCAGTCGTGCCATCACAGGTCCCTCCATATCGGGATACGACGCCCGAAGGGACCGCTATTATCCGGCAGGGGAAAAATGCCTCAACCACAGCCGCGTGTAGCGCGATCGCACGGTGGCACGTTAGGGACATATAGATGCGGTGCGAGCGCTTGGGCCGCCAGCCGCTGATAACGCGCGACTGCGCGGACGAGAGACTACCAAACACGACCAGAGGAGAGTTGCACAGGCATGCGGACATCGACGATGGTGGAGCGCTTCTTCGCCGAGGCGCTTGGGACATTTCTGCTGACGTTCATCGGCGGCGGCACAGCCGCCCTGGTGGCGTTGAGCAATCTCTCGCCAAAGGGGTCAGGCGCGGCGGGGCTTGTGTTGGTGGCGCTGGCGCATGGGCTTGCGCTCTTCATCATCGTGATGATCGTCGGGCGCATCTCGGGGGCGCATGTCAATCCGGCGATCACACTGGGGCTGGCGCTGGTGCGGCGCTTCCCGTGGGAAGAGGTGCCGGCGTATCTGTTCGGCCAGATCGTCGGTGGCGTCGTGGGCGCGGCGGCGATCCTGGTCGTCTATGGCAAGCAGGCGGCTACGCTGGGACATCTGGGCGCACCGGCGCTGGCGATCAATACGAGCCTGTTGCAGGGGCTGGTGGTCGAGGCGATTGGCGCGGCCATCCTGATGATGGCAATCATCGCGACGGCGGTTGATACGCGCGGGACACCCGGTTGGGCAGGCCTGACGATCGGCCTGGCGCTGGGAGCGATCATCATGGTGCTCGGCCCGGCAACTGGGGCGGCAGTCAATCCCGCGCGCGCTCTTGGGCCGGACTTCATGGACTTCGTGCTGGGTGTGAAGGTGGACTGGCTAGCATACCTCGTCGTGTATCTGGTCGGGCCGATTATCGGCGCGGCGGCTGGCGCCTTCCTCTACGTCTACATCGCCTACTTCCCGGCGCCGCGCATGGCGCGTAAGTAGCAGGGAGTCAAGCGATTCACCACAGACGACACAGAGTTTTACAGAGGGCGGAGAGAAGAGAGAGCGAGAGGCGCGGCCAATGCCGCGCCTCTCGCTCGTGCTGGTGCATGCAGAAATCTGCGCGAGATGCGCTTGCCCGCTGGCGGTGCGGCGGCGGCGGGTGGCATACTGGGCGACGTTGGCTAGTATGACGTGACCCGTTGGGAGGAACAACATGGCGGCGCCGCCGAAGTCTGTGGGGCAGCGTGTGGAGATGAGCGATGATCGCTACCAGCGCGAGCTGGGCGGCGGACTGGTGCTGCGCTGGTCGCGGCCAGACGATGTCGAGCGCGTAGCCTCGCTCTACAGCCACGTCTTCCGGTCGAGCGCCGAGCTGCCGCCGAATCCGCACATCCCCGTCTGGACGCGCGACATGTTCAGCGGGCGGCATCCTCACATCGGCCCACGCGACTTCGCCGTCGTCGAGGATACCGCCAGCGGCGTGCTGGTCGCCGCGACGTGCCTGCTGCGCTATACATGCGAGTACGAGGACATCTCGTTCGGTTTCGGCCGGCCGGAGGTGGTGGCCAGCCTGCCAGAGCACCGCCATAAGGGGCTGATCCGCGCGATCTTCGAGTTGATCCACGCCAAGAGTGCGGCACGTGGCAATCTGGTCCAGGGCATCACCGGCATCCCCTATTACTATCGCCAGTTCGGCTACGAGTTCGCCGCCGAGCTGGACCACAACGTGATCGTCCCGTTCGCCGCCATCCCGCTGCGCAAGCCCGAGCAGCAGGCGCAGCCAGAGGCCTACACACTGCGCCCCGCGACGCTGGACGACATTCCCCAGCTACGGCGGCTCTACGACCGCGAGCGCGCCAGCTCGGTAATCTCGGCGATCTTCAGCGAAGACTACTGGCGCTGGGCGCTGGAGGGCATGCACCCCGACGCAATGGAGCGCTCGCGTGTCCACATCATCGCCGACGCGGAGGGGCGCGGCGTGGGCTACCTGATGCTGGCGCCCGGTCGCTGGGGGATGGCAGCGGCTGTGGACGGGCTGATGGTCGAGCCGGGGACGCCGCTGGCAAGCGTGATGCCGCCGGTGCTGCGCGCCCTGCAGCCGCTGGCCGAGACGACCAGGCCCATCCGCTCCGAGACGCCGCCAGCCGGCGCGATCAACTTCCGGCTGCAAACCGGCCATCCCCTGCGCAGCGCGCTGGGTGACATTCTGAACACCGAGCAACCCTATCCCTACGCCTGGTATCTGCGCGTGGCGGATCTGCCTGGCTTCATCCGCCACATCGCGCCGGTGCTGGAGCGGCGGCTGGCGGCCTCGGCCATGTCGGGCTACACCGGCGAGCTGACGCTCGACTTCTACCGCGGTGGCCTGCGGCTGGCCTTCGAGCAGGGACGGCTGACGGCGGCGGAGGACTGGCGCAAGCCGCTCTACGGCGAGGGCAAGGCGGGCTTCCCGCCGCTGGTCTTTCTGCAAACCCTCTTCGGCCACCGTAGCCTGCACGAGCTGCGCCGCGTCTACCCCGACGTGTGGACCGAGCAGGACGCCGCGCCGCTGTTGGAGGCGCTCTTCCCGACACGACCGTCGCGGCTGCAGCCGTTCGATTAGGGCAAGGGCGTGCGCAGCGCGCCCCAACGTTCGACAGGCGCGCCCGGCACAGCGTACACTGCCAGCATCGAAGAGTTCATCCCCCTTCTCTTGCTGGGAGCGTTGCGATGATGCTCCGCGCGCCTGCCATCGCTGGTCCGCCGCTCGTCGGTCGCGAGCGCGAGCTTGCCGTGCTCTGGCAGGCGTTCGAGGTCGCGCTGGCGGGGCGCGGTTCAGTCGCGCTCGTCGCCGGTGAGCCGGGGATCGGCAAGACGCGCCTGCTGGAGGCCTTCGCCGCGCGTGCAATGGCGGCGGGCACGGTGGTTCTGCGCGGCGGCGCCTCCGATGCCGCCGGCATGCCACCCTACCTGCCATTTCTGGAGGCACTCGGCCAGCACATCCGCGCCGCACCGGCGGACCTACTGGCGGCGCAGACGGGGCCGCATGCCTCCGTGCTGCTCACGATTCTGCCGGACCTCGCGCCGCGGCTGGGCGAGATTCCAGCGGGCTATGCATTGCCGCCCGAGCAGGCCCGCCTGCGGCTCTATGAGGCGATAGGCGAGCTGCTGGCGAGCATCGCGGCCCCCACCGGGCTGGTCGTCATCCTCGACGACCTGCACTGGGCGGACGCGGCCAGCCTGGACCTGCTCTGCTACATCGCGCGCCACCAGGCGGGCGCACGCTTGCTGGTGCTGGGCGCCTACCGGGCCGGCGAGGTGGACGAGCACGCCGCCCTCGGCCGCGCCGTCGCGGAGCTCAACCGGCTGCGCGCTCTCACCACCATTACCGTCGAGCCGCTAGCGGCCGATGAGATCGCCATGCTGGCTGCCAATTCCCTCGGCGCTCCGCTTGCCACGGAGGCCGCCGGGCGACTGCTCGCGCACAGCGAAGGCGTCCCCTTCTTCGCCGAGGAGCTGCTGCGCGACTGGCAGGAGACCGGCGCGCTGATCCATGCGGGCCAGCGCTGGGAGCTCGATCCGGCGGTCCGGCCCGCGCTGCCGTCGGGCATCATCAGCGCCGTCCGCCAGCGGTTGAACCGGCTGGAGCCGGAGATCGTCGAGCTGCTGCGCACCGCCGCCATCATCGGCCGGGCCTTCGAGCTGGGGCTGCTGGCCGAGGCCGCCGGTCGCGAGCCAGAGCCGGTCGAGGAGCATCTCCGCACAGCCATGCAGACTGGGCTGATCCGTGCGCGCGGAGAAACGAGCTTCATCTTTAGCCACGACAAGATTCGCGAGTGCCTCTACCTGGATGTTACGGCCGTGCGGCGCGGGCGTCTGCACGGGTTCATCGGCCGGGCGCTGGAAGCACGCACGGAGCCAATGGATGCTCAGCGACTCGCCGACCTTGCCTTCCACTTTGCCCGCAGCGGCGACCGTGCGCGCGGTGCCGACTATGCCATGCGCGCCGCTGAGCTGGCGATGCAGACCTACGCGCCCGAAGACGCGCTGGCCCACTATCGGGTGACGCTCGACCTCAGCGATGCCGCTGATGCGCGCCGAGGCGGCCTGCTGCTGGGCCTGGGCGAGGCATCCATGTTGGCCGGCGCAATGGAGGACGCTGTGGCGGCTTTCGAGGCCGCACGCACCTGGCTCGAAGCACGCGGCGACCTGCTAGCGGCTGCCCATGCTGCGCATCTGTTGGGCAAAGCGTGGTGGCAGCGCGAGGAGATCCCGCACGCGCGCTCAGCCCTTGAAGCGGCTCGCACGCTGCTCGCCGGCCGCCCGCTGGCCGAGACGGTAGGGGTGCTGGTGGACCTGAGCAGCCTGGTAACTCTTAGCCTGCACGAGCACGAGATGGGGCTGGCATACGCACGCCAGGCGCTCGCGCTGGCCAAAGAGATGCAAGAGAGCCGCTTGATAGCGGCGGCCAGCCGTGCGCTGGGGAACCTGCTCGTGCGCGTCAACGACCTTGCAACCGGCCTTGAGCTGCTCGAACGCGCGTTAGCCCTTGCCATTGCGAGCGACGATCCCGCCGAGGCGGCCGAGTGTTGCGCCTGCCTGCGTATGGCTCGCGCATGGAATGGAGAGTATCGCCGCGCTCTCGCGATTGCCCAGCAGGAGATCGCCTTTGCCCAGCGCTGCCACACTACCTATCCTTTGCGCCACGTCTACAGCCATCTCACGGTGCTCTACGCTCTCGCGGGCGATCTGGTTGCCGCGGAGCGCATGTTCTCGGCTGCACAGGCGACACTCGCGCACCTGGCCGCGCCTGAAGCCCAGGCATATCTCGATCTTGTCGCCGGGGTCGTGCCGATGGTACGGGGTGATCTGGCCGCTGCCGAGCGGCTAACCGAGCGGGCAATCGCCGCCTTCCGTGCCGTCAATCCCAATACGCTGGTCTGGTATCTGGGGATCCTGGCGACGATCTACGCCAGGAATGGGAAGCGCCGCGAGGCCGTGGCGGCGCTGGACGAAGCCGAAGCGCTGGTTGCAGTATTGCCCAGCGCCAGCATGCCGGCGGCACTGGGGCTGAGCTCGGTGGTCGAGGCCGCGCTGCTGCTGAGCGACCGCGCCCGGCTTGCGCGCCACTATCCGCTGCTCTCGATCTTCCGCGGGCAGTTCCACAATGCGTTCGTTGATCGGCTGCTCGGACAGCTAGAGACCATGCACGGCGACTTGGCTGCCGCCCAGGCATCGCTGGGCGCCGCCGAGGCAGTTGCGCGCCGCGAGGACGTCAAGCTCGAGCTGGCGAATATCCTCATCGCCCAGGCTGACCTTGCGTTGGCCGCGGGCGGCCGAGGCGCCGCCGACGTCGCTCGTGCCCAGCTCACCGAGGCGCAAGCGCTCTTGCGCAACGTCGGCAACGAGGCCGAGGTGAAGCGCATGGCAGAGCGGCTGCGTACCCTGGCTCATGGCCGCTCTACCCGGCCACAGCTTCCGGCGGGACTGAGCGCGCGCGAAGGCGAGGTCTTGCGTCTGATTGCCGCCGGCAAGAGCAACCGCGAGATCGCCGAGCAGCTTGTGCTCAGCGAGAAGACCGTCGAGAACCACCTCACGCGCATCTATGGCAAGATCGGCGCGGACAACCGTGTGGGCGCCGCTGCCTTCGCCATTCACCACGGCCTCGCGTAGCCGCCCCTTCCTCTCCTCCTCTGCGCGCGGCGTCCGTTGGGGGGTTCCCCCTATCCACCTGCTCATCCCCTGCCGCCGCTCTGTGCCCTGAAAAGTTGGGGGGCCACCCGGATGTATGTGACCCGGCTTGCGGCTAGACTTCGGTTGTGACGGCGAGATGCGGAACGGAAGACCAGCGCGCATATCGGTATGCGGCTCATCCGGACCGCCAATCAGCAAAGGAGCAATCACATGCACGGCTCGAAGCAAGACCTGCCAGCGACGGTAGAGGCGGGCGGCGTCGTCATCCGCGAGGCGGAATGGGGCGAGATGAATGTCTCGCTGGAGAGCATGCCCGCGGGGACAGAGACCGCGTTCCTCTTCAAAGGGCTGCCCGACGACCGCTGCCAGTGCCCGCACTGGGGCTACGTCGTCAAAGGCCGGTTGCGCGTGCTGTATGGCGACCGTGCGGAAGTGCTGAGTGCCGGCCAGGCCTACTATCTGACGCCCGGCCACACGACAGCCTTCGATGAGGACACCGAGGTGGTCGAGTTCAGCCCCAAGGGCGAGTATCAGAAGACCATCGAGATCGCCGCGCGCAACTTTGCCGCCATGCAGCAGGGCTAGCACGCCAGCGCGGCGGCTGCGACGAAGCGAAGCGACGGCCCATATTATCGGCAGCCGGCTGCGAGGGGGAGTGTGAGATGTACGACGCAATCGTGGTGGGCGCGCGCTGCGCGGGCGCGCCAACGGCCATGCTTCTGGCGCGCAAGGGCTATCGGGTGCTGCTCGTGGATCGCGCTACGTTCCCCAGCGACGTGATGCAGAACCACGTCATCCTCTACCGCGGCGTACGTTACTTGCATCGCTGGGGCCTCCTCGACCGGCTCACGCGCACCAACTGTCCGCCGCTGCGCCGATGGCTGACGGATTTTGGCGACTTTCCGCTGATCGGCTTCCCGCCGGCCGAGGATGGCATGCCGGGCGAGTATGCGCCGCGCCGCTATGTGCTCGACAAGCTGCTGGTTGACGCGGCGGCCGAGGCGGGCGCCGAGCTACAAGAGGGCTGCCCAGTTGAGGGTGTCATCCAGAAGGATGGCCGGGTGACTGGCATTCGCTATCGCACGCCACAGGGCACGGCGACGCAGGCAACCGCCCGCATCGTCGTCGGCGCCGATGGGCGGCATTCCCTCGTCGCCCGTGCGGTTGGCGCGACGACCTATCATGAGCGGCCGGCGCTGACCTGTGGCTACTACAGCTACTGGGAAGGCACCGAGACCGACGGAATGGAAATTCACGTCCTGGATCGCCCCGCGCTGCTGCTGGCGTTCCAGACCAACGACGGCCTCGCCTGCATCGCGGCGCAGTGGCCGATTGGCGACTTCCGTGCCATCCGGGCGGATATCGAAGGCAATTTGTTCAAGACGCTGGACCTCGCACCGGAGTTGGCGACCCGTGTGCGCGCCGGGAGGCGGGTCGAGCATTTCCGCGGCAGCGCGGACCTCGCCAACTTCTTTCGCCAGGCGGCCGGAAGCGGCTGGGCGCTGGTGGGCGACGCCGGCGTGCATAAGGATCCATACACGGCGTCGGGAATCAGCGATGCCTTTCGCGATGCCGATCTCCTGGCTGCAGCGGTTGATGCCGGTCTCTCTGGACGTGCACCGCTCGACGATGCACTGGCAGCGTACGGACCCCAACGCGACGCCGCCGTGCTGCCCTACTACGAGGATACGTGCCAATCCGCCGCCTTCCCGCCGCCGTCGCAGGAGTTTCTCAGCCTGCGTGCTGCCTTGCGCGGGAACCAGCAGGCGATAGACCGACTCTATGGTGTCGGACGCGGCATCGTGGCGCGCGACGACGTCATGCCAGCGGCCATCGCCTAGCAACTGCCGCGCTCATAGGCGGAATGTGCGGTCTTCAACCTCCACGTTCTCGCCGCACCCATAAGCGTGAGCAAATGGACCCGGCAAGTATCATTTATGCGAGCTTGGCACAGGGCTTGCAGTCTGCACGTTTGCATTGGCTTAGGGCTGCTATCCAGGGCCATTCCCTCGGCGCGGGCGGCTGTTCTCGTCCGTGCTGGTGTGTTCGAGTAGGCGGCTTCTACTCCCGGAGGAGTGCGAGCTTGTAGGGGCGCGGGCGGCTTCCGCGGCCAGTTTGCGAGCGACTGTGATTGCGAACGACTGCGAGCGCGCTCAGATGGGGGGGCAGGCACCATGCCTGCCCCTTCGTCGTGCCGCTCACGATGCACTGCAAGAAGACCTCTTTCTTGCCCGCATCCTGGTATAATGAGCGCTGGCGTACGTTCAGGCTTGTGTTGTTGGGTGCTTGACGATCAAGCTTGATGGCCGCTCAGCGCGCCCCTCACACACGCCGAACGGCGATGATTTCCGCTTTTGTTTGCCTGCGCGGGAAAGGGCAGGTGGAAGCGTTGACATTGCCCGTTCGGTGAATATCCTGAGGTGATCGCGGGTACGGCAGCCGATAGGGAGAACGAGACGGATGGACGATTCCAAGAAGGCGGGAACGACGCAGGGCCGCGGCAGGCGGCAGGCGGGCGTCGCAGCGGAGGTGACCCGCGCGGCCGCGCCGACGCCAGCGCTACCCGATGCGGCCGAGGAGCCGTTGCTGGATCCGCGTGACGCGGCGATCCAGGCGCGGCTGCGCGAGCGGACCGCCACGGGCGGCTACGCGGTGCCCGAAACCAGCCTGGTGCGCGCGATCCGCGGCTGGAAGCAGCACGGCGACGCCGGCAACGTGCGGACACTCTGCGCGCTGCTGATCGAGCGCTGCACGCCGGAGTTTCAGCGGCGAGCGTGGGGTCTGCGGCATCGGCCAGATCTGATGGAGGAGGCCATCGCGGGAATGATCGAGCAGGTGCTGCGCGAGGCGCAGGATCCCAGCGAGATCTTCATGACGCAGAACTTCATCCATTACCTGCGCTGCTGCGCCGCCGACAACTTCAATCGCGTACTGCGGCAAGAGGGCCTCAGCTATCGCCGTGACGAGCAGGGCCGCCCGGCTGGCCGCCCGCAGCATGTCCCCGCCGCGCTGGTGGATCGCATTGACGCGGCGGCCGAGGACCGCGAAGAGGAGCCGGGGGCGGCGCCGATCATCGCGGACCCGCGCGACGGGCTGGAGGAGCGCATGGCAGCGGTCGAGGCGCAGCGCATTCTGGGCTACCTGCCCGATCCGCTCGACCGCCAGATCATGAGCCTGCGTGCGCTGGAGCATATGCGCTGGGACGACATCGCCAAGCTCTGCGGCAAGACGGAGCGCACGATGCGCCTGCGCTACGAAAAGGCGATTGTGATCTTGCGGCAGCGCATCGAGGCCGAGACGGCGGCGGTCGCGCGCTAACGGGTGAGGAGTGATTCGCATGAACCAGGGAACGAGAAAGACACGAGAGCGGACCACCTCGCGCCCGGCTGGAGCCGGTGGCTCGGGTGGCGAGCTGACGCGGGCGAAGATGGCGCTGGTGGCGGCCTGCGAGCGGGCCGATCCCAACGCGCTGGTCACCATCCTGGCGACCTACCCCGCCCACGCGCCCGAGCTGATCGAGTTTAACGCGGCGCTCAAGGCGACCGCGGGCTACGAGCACGAGGCACTGACGGCCGAGAGCGAGGCGGTGGCCAATCGGGCCTACGCGCGGGCGATGGCGCGCGTCTTCGGGGCGTCCGCCTCGGGCGCGGAGGACTTCGCGCCTGCCGCGGCGATGGGCGTGGCGCAGGGCGTAGTGGCGACACTGGCCGGGCTGCGCCGGGCACGTGGCATGACACCACGCGCGCTGGGCCAGCGGCTGGGGCTGGGCGTGGACGTGGTGACGAGCCTGGAGCACGGGCTGATCCGCGTCGCGACGATCCCCGAGCGGCTGGTGAAGGCGCTGGCGGACGCGCTGGGGGCCAATCTGGACCAGATCACGACGGTGCTGACCGCGCAGCCGGTGATCCGGCCGAAATATCAGCGCCAGCGCCCCGCGCAGGCTGGTTCTGTCGAATCCACCGAGCCGGCGGAGCTGGATTTCGCAGAGGCGGTGCGCGTCAGCCCGAATATGTCGCCCGAAGAGAAGGCGCGCTGGATCGAGCAGTAGCGGGTGGGGAACGTTCCTCACCCGTTCACTGTTTGGGGTGTCGCTTGGTTCTCACAAACGCTGTCGGGCGGCGGCTCGACCAGCGGCGACACGGCCCGGCTCGGCTCGCACTATCCATATGATAGCCCAGGGGTAGGCCATCCCTGGCATACTTCCTGAGCATGTAGGTATGTACAGGGCCCTCAGCCGCGAAGTTCGCGGAAAAACGCCTGCAAGGCGTTGGTGACGAGGGCCGGCTCCTCGCCCACAATAAAATGCCCCCCGCGTGGCAACTCCTCCCAGCGGCGGATATCTGCATAGCGCCGTTCGGCGTAGCTCCGCGGTATGCGCTCAATTGGTTGGGTGGGTACCTGGATGACGCCTACCGGCACCTGGATAGGCGGTGGACCCCCTGGCAGTGGCGCGTCGCCCGTTGGCACTGGATGGAATCCCTCATAGTAGGCCCGCGCCGTCGAGTTGGCCGTCTCAGTCACCCAGTAGATCATCACATTCGTGAGCAGCTCGTCTTTGGTAAAGCTGCTTTCGAGGTTGCCATCTGGCGGGGCGGTCCAGGCATACCATTTGTCGAGTATCCACCCGGCCAATCCCACGGGGGAATCGTTCAACCCATACGCTAGGGTTTGGGGTCGTGTGGATTGGATGCGGGCATAGCCATCATCTTCGCGTCTCCAGGCATCCCGCACCTCGTCATAGGCGCGCTCTTCTTCTGATGGCGTGGACGTTGCCTCTCCGCCCGGCTCGGAGGTGTGGTAGCCGATGACATGCTGCGGATACAGCCGATTCATGCGGACCATCACGGCGGCGCCATGATCGTGTGCATGCACGCCGAAGCGCGAGTACCCAAGCTTATCCATCAGCTGGACCAGGACGTGAGCGACCTCGGCGTAGGAGAAGCCACGCGTAATGGGCCGCTCGGAGAAGGCATAGCCAGGCAGCGAGGGGATGACGACATCAAACGCATCGGCTGGATCGCCCCCATGAGCAGCGGGATCGGTCAGGAGCGGGATGATCTTGAGCATCTCCACAAACGAGCTGGGCCAGCCATGCAGCAACATCAACGGGAGGGGATGGGGGCCGTTCCCGCGCGCATGGATGAAGTGGACGCGAACGCCCCCCGCCTGCGTCTGATAGTTGGCGAACGCGTTGATCCGCTGCTCTTGCAGACGCCAATCGAAGTGATGACGCCAATGGGCGATCATGTCCCGCAGGTAGGGTAAGGGAACGCCATCTTCCCATCCCGCACCCACCACTGTATCGGGCCAGCGGGTACGGTCGAGCCGATCATGCAGGTCTGTGAGGACGTCGTCAGGAACGTGGATGGTGAACGGCTCCGGCTGGTCGAGCGGCAAGCAATGCTCCTGTTGTCTCCAGCACATTGCGCTGGCACGGCGATGGGGTGAATCCGGCGGGTGATAACGGGCGGGCGGTGAGAAGGCAGCTTTCCAGATACGCTGATACTAGCGATGCGGTTGTGCTCACACGCAGTCTCTACACCAATGATACTGTGTAATATGGACAAGATTGGCCCTCATTGTTGCGAGAGGCACTACTGCTCAGGCCAGAAACTAGTTGATTGTCTCTGCTTGCTCATGATCTCGGCCTGGGGTCAAGGTGCATGGATTCTCCCCGCACCTTGGCGACATCACGCCACTGTGGGCAACGCCTGAAAGGCGAGCGTGCCCTGGCCGCGACCGATGGTTAGCTCAGAGCAACGTCAATTGACCACGGCGCTGGCGGCATGCGGGGGACGAGGCGGCGCCATACCAGGGCGGTTGCCGCCGACTCTCGGTCACAACATAGACGCCGCCACCGATTGCTGCGTGACCAGCAGATACGCCTCCTCCAAGGTTGGATCGACGACGACGGCACCTTCGTGCGGGCGCATGGCGCTGATCATACGCAAGGAAACGCCGCCTAGCTGATTGACCATCGTGCTGACTTGGTAGGTCGCCTGGAGCCGCAAGGCGGTCGCCTGATCAGTGGCCACGCTCCAGACCTTGCCAGCGGCACCTGTGAGCAGAGCCTCCGGAGTTGTATCGGCCAGCATGCGTCCCTGCTGCAAAATCACCAATCGGTTAGCAACGGCTTCCACATCGCTGATGATATGCGTGCTCAGGATAATCGCCCTGTCGCCGGTCAGGCTGGCGAGCAATGTGCGGAAGCGTACGCGCTCGGCGGGGTCGAGTCCCGCGGTTGGCTCATCTACAATCAGGAGCTCGGGATCATTGAGCAACGCCTGCGCGATGCCGATGCGTTGCTTCATGCCGCCGGAATAGGTGGGCAGCTTGCGGTCGGCCATCTGCTGCATCGCCACGATCTCCAGCACCTCATCGACGCGCCGCTGCGCCAGGGGCGTGGGCAAGCCCTTCATCGCAGCCAGGTAGCGAAGAAACTGCCGCCCCGTGAACTCCTGATAGATGCCGAACTCCTGCGGCAGATAACCCAGCACCTGCCGCAGCGTCGCGCCATGATGACGGATGTCCTTGCCGTTCCAGCGGATGCTTCCCTCGGTGGGGTCCAGCAGGGTGGCGACCATGCGCATCATGGTGGTCTTGCCCGCGCCGTTGGGCCCGACCAATCCCAGCATGCCCGGCTCGCAGCGCAGCGAGAGCCCTCGCAGGGCCCATTGCTGCCCATAGCGTTTGCCCAGACGCTCGATCTCCAATTCCATCGATTTCACCTTTCGTACGAGTTGACGTGCATTGCCCTCAACAAGCGCCGCTTCGGCAAGAAGTTCGCGGCTTCTACGCTCCGAACGTATGGCGGAAGCGTTGGAAGCCGAACGCCGCCGCTGCAACCAACAGAAGACTCAGCCCCGCCTCGATCAGGTGCGGCGTGAGCCAGGTTGACACGTCAGGCGCTTTGTTGGCGATGGTGTTGATAAGGCTCTGAAACTGCGCAGTGCTCATCGCCGCAGCAGATTGCGGATCGACGTTGGGCTGATACCGCTGGAGCATCGCGAGCGCGGTCAACTCGCTGGTCGGGTCCCACGCGCTGTACCCGGTCGGGAGCGCATTCGGTCCTGACGGCAGGTAGATCAGGATGGGTAGCACCATCGCCCCAACGACCCATGACACCAGGATGACGAGCTTGACTGCCGTGGAGAGGCGCGGGAACAGCGTGACAAGAGCGAAGCTGACGCTGGCGACTAACACGGTCGCCGGCACGACCATGCCACCCCAGAGCACTAGCACCGTGCCAGGCTCCGGTGCTGGATAGCCGGAGTCGGTCAGGTGTAGCACCATCCCTACCCCGAGGATAGCAGCCAGCAGCAGCACCGCCAACCCCAGACTCATCAGCAGGCCAATCAGGTAGCGCCCCCATACGTAGGCCCAGCTCGGCACCACAGTGGACATAACCAACCCGCGCATGTGGCGCTGGCGGTCCCGCGCCACGCCATCCGCCGTGACGAATGGCAGCAGGACCACCAGCAACATCAGCATTGGCGGCAGTGTCACCAGCAATCCCCAGGCGCTGGTGCCAGGGATGAAGGCACTAACAATACGCTTGCTATACTGGTCCAACGTCGCTTGGGCCCAGGTGAGGAGCACCAGGAAGCAGAAGAGCCCGAGGGCTTGCAGCCAGAAGACGCGGCTGGCGGCGAAGCGCCGCAGCTCCCAGGCCAGAACGGCCAGCAGCGGATGCGGACGCTGCGTCATCCGCTGCTGCATGTGGAGGGTGGAGAGTGCGGTGATGCTCGAGCTCATGAAATCTTCCTTTGCTTGTTCGATTTGGTGGCCACCAGCTTATGGCGCCGACAGAACGGGCCGGGATCAGGGAAGGTTCGCGCGT
Organism: Ktedonobacterales bacterium; assembly: GCA_035763125.1. Classification (GTDB taxonomy): domain Bacteria; phylum Chloroflexota; class Ktedonobacteria; order Ktedonobacterales; family JADMIN01; genus SMAG-U1939. The sequence goes on along the minus strand of DASUBU010000166.1, from coordinate 3,253 downwards.
GGTGGCGGATGAGTACGCCTCCTTACGCCGTTGGGAGCAGGTGGGGCAGGTTGGCGCGCAGGCGGAGCAGCACGGCGGCCAGTAGCGCGACACCAAGGCTACCGAGCAGTGTTTCGGAGGGCGAGGTGAGCGCGAGCAACGAGAGTGCCCGGAGATTCTGGAGATTCGCAATGGCTCCGAGGGCCAGAATGGCCAGCCAACTCCCATACGCCACAGAAGCCGCGGTCTGGATCGAGAGGCGCAGCGAGAGCAGCAAGGCCAGCCCGACCACTAACAGCAGCGGCATGAACCAGGAGAGCATCAGCATCAGGACATCTCCGGCCCCGCCTGCCACAAGTGCGAGACAAAGGGCGAGGCCCAGCGTGATGTCGTAGCCCAGAACAATCACCAGACGGGCCAATGCCAGTTGCAGCGGCGTGGGCAGGCAAACTAGCTCGCACTCCAAGACATGTGCTCCCGTGCCGCGAAACGCGATGACTGTACCGAGGCAGGCCAGCAAGGGTCCGCTCGCACGGAGCACTATCTCCTGAGCGGCGATTTGCTGAGCATCCGACGTGGGGCCTGCAGCGCTCAACACCGCGACAGCGCCCACGAAGGTGATGAGCGCGCTGACCAGCCAGAACGACAGGCCGAAGAGGCTAACCTGCGTGCGTGTGATGTCCAACAGGCCGATGATGCTACCGATGGGGCGCTGCTGGCGTTCACGGATGGCTTGGCGGACAGGGGACCGCGACGGCAGCGCATGCGCGAGCTGGGCAAGCAGTTGCTGGGTATCCATGAGGGATGGCCGCGGAGCGGACCACTCGTCCAGGCGGAGCAGCGCAGGGAGCAAGCCAGCCGACTCTTCGGGCGCGACCCCTTGCTCGCGCAGCATTTCAGCCAACCACCTCTCCGGATCGAACGAGCCGGATGACTGCGACGGAAGCATCTCACTCAACCCCTTCCCGTATTGGCGCCAGCACGTCGCGCAAGCGGCGAAGCCCCACCGAGAGTCGCGATTTGACCGTACCGAGCGGAATCTGCAGCGTCTGGGCAATCTCCTGTAACGTGAATCCCTGGTAGAAGCGCAGCACGACCACAACACGGTACTCCTCGCCGAGTTGGGTAAGCGCTGCGCGCACCTCACTGCCCTGCTCCGCCGCTAAGGCGCTTGCTTCGGGGCCAGAGGTGCTGTCGGCGACTCGTCGCAGCGTGTCTTCCGCCGCCTCATCACTTCGCTCGCGTCGGCGCACACCGGCCGACTTGAAGTGGTCGCGTGCGAGATTAGTGGCAATCGTGTACAGCCAGGGCTTGAAGCGGAACTCGCCGGAACACCTGCTCTGGCGCAGCACACGAAGCAGCGTTTCCTGCATGAGATCCTCCGCCAGCGTGCGATCCCCGCCGACGAGCCGATAGAGATAGCCCAGGAGCGGAGCGTGGTAGCGCGTCACAAGTGTGGCAAATGCCATCTGATCGCCAGCCATCACGCCTGCCAGCAACTCTTCGTCGCTCATCTCGTGCATCGGACGCTCCAGCCGGCTCCCTTGCTGTCTCATGGCGCCTCAGGTCACGTGCTGGCGCTGTAACGAACGACAGCCACAAATGGTTCGCAAGCAAGGGATGATGATCTGGCGATCACCGCTCCTAGGCGTGGTACCGTTGGCAAGCCCGAACTGGACTGAGTACTGCGAAGAGAGACCGGTACATCATTTCCCTCGGGCGCACCGGCTGTGCTGTGCCTTGGCGTCTGAGCGCGACCTGCCATGCGATCGCGGGCCATAGCCAACCGCGCACATTCGCCTGCTGCTTACCCCGGCTCACACTCGCCCGCTGCTTACCTCGGCTCACGCGCGTCCCAGCGTGACGCCTGCTCGCACACGCGCTAGGACGCTGGCGCCGTCACGAGTGCCCCGAGGCGGGCGAGATCGGCGAAGAAGCCCGGATAGCTCTTGGCGACCGCATCGGCGCCGGTGATGGTGAGGCCGGCGCGGCTGCCGAGCGCGGCAATCGCTAGCGCCTGGACGAGCCGGTGGTCGTCGTGGCCGTCCACCCTCACGCCGCCGGCGATGCCCTGCGGCTGCCCGCGCACCATGATCGTCTCGGCGCCAGGCGTCACGTCGGCGCCCGCGCGCGCCAGCTCCGTGCAGAGGTCGCCGATGCGGTCGCTCTCCTTGAAGCGCAGCGTGCCGACGCGCTCGAAGCGCGTTTCGCCGGGCACGAAACAGGCGGCCGCCACCAGCACAGGTACGCTGTCAATGCAGGCGTCGCCGTCGAGGATGCGCGATTCCCGACTACTCGACCCCGGGCGTCCATCGGACGCCCCTACAGGGGCGCGCGGCGGCGGACCGGCCAGTTTCGCGGATCGCTGGTTCCCGGCCTCGCTCGTGGAGGACTGTAGGGGCGCTGCATGAAGCAACCGCCGCAGCAAGGGAGAGATCGTGAGCGTGCCGGTCGCCTCGTCCAGCGAGAGGGCAGCGCCGAAAGCCAACGCGGCCAGCAGCGCGGACGTGTCATCGGCGGCGGTATCGAGCGGGGCCAAGCGGAGTGGTCGCCCGAGCGTGAAGGCAGCGCAGGCCAGCGCGGCGGCGGTCGGGCCGTCGCCAGGGACGGCGTACTCGCGGGCGGCGAACGACTGGACGCCAGGGACCGTGAAGGCACGCAGGTCGGCCGCGGCATCTACGGCGATGCCAGCGTCGGCGAGCGCGCGGAGCGTGGCGCGCACCAGCGGAGCCGAGCGGAGGTCATCGCTGACGGCGATCTCCAGTCCGCGCGGCAGCAGGGGCGCGAGATAGAGCAGCGCGCTGAGATACTGCGAGCTGCGCGCGCCCGAGACGCGGACCGCGCCGCCCTGGAGTGGCCCGCCGCGCAGAACGATCGGCAGCAGGCCGTCTGCTCCACGCGCCTCGACGGCGATGCCGAGCTGTGCGAGCGCGGCGAGCAGGTCGGCGTTGGGTCGGCGGCCGAGTGAAGCAGGGTGGTCCGTCTCGAAGCGGACCTCAGGCAGCAGTGCGCCAAGTCCCAGCAACAGCCGCAGCACGGCGCCCGCGTTGCCCATCTGGAGCGGCCCGTCGGGCATACGCGGCTGGCCGCCGACGCCGATCACCCGCAGCGACCAGATAGATGTGCCAGTGGCCGACTCTGGCACGGCCTCCCAGGTGAGGCGCGCGCCGAGCGCACGCAGGGCGCGCACCAGCACGGCAGTGTCGTCGCTGAGCGCAGGCCCAACCACGCGCGATTCGCCGTCCGCAAGGAAGGCGTTCAGCAGGTAGCGCAG
>DASUBU010000165.1:0-4598 GCA_035763125.1 Ktedonobacterales bacterium | reverse complement strand
GGTTCGGCAGCGGCTCCATGTCGAAGGGGTCGGCATCCACCACCAGCGAGAGCCACAGCCGCAGCCGCGCGATCTCGATCGCCTCGGGCTTGATGTCCACGCCGTAGAGGCAGTCGCGGATGAAGGCGCGCTTCCAGTCCTCGATCAGGCGCGAATGCGGCTCGATCTTGTTTTCGCGGATGCGGTAGAGCGCGCGGCGCACGCCGACCAGCAGCGCCAGCATGCCCAGCGGGAACGCTCCCGAGCCGACCGCCGGATCGAGCACGCGCACGGCCAGCAACGCCTGCTCGATGCGCTGGTGCAGGGCGTAGGAGAGGTTGTGATACGTCAGCCGCTCGGCATCCGCGTCATCGCGTGCCGGCTCGCCGGTCTCCGCCTCGTCCAGCAGCCAACCGAGCCGCTCGGCATCCAGGCCCGTTGTGCGCTCGAGATAGGCCGCCAGGGATTCACGGCACATGAAGGCGACCACCTGCCGCGGCGTATAGAACGTTCCGCTCTGGCCGCGCTCCTCGGCCTCCAGCAGATTCTCGAAGACCTTGCCCAGCATCTCGGGGTCGAGCGCGACCTCCACTTCCAGCGGCGTATCCTCCGCGACCGTGAAGTTGTGGTTGTCCAGGAAGTAGAGCAGCCCGTCGGGGCTCTGGCGGTCGAAGAGCTCGTTGGCGACGACGATGTCTTTGGGTAGATCGCCGTCGGGCGCGAAGAGGCCGCCGTTGAGATACGGCACACGGCCGAACTTGGGCGAGCGGGCGCCCTCGCGCGGCTGATTGAGTGTCTCGAAGAAGAGCGGCGTGAGCACGTCTACGTAGAAGTTCTCGCCGTTGCGCGCCGCGCGGGCGTACCACTCGCTGATGAAGCTCGGGTCGCCATTCAGCGCGCCCTTCTTTTGCAAGAAATAGAGGAACATCAGGCGGCCGAAGAGGCGCTGGGTGAAGGTGCGGTGCCAGGGCCGGCCTTCGGGCAGGTGGATGTGCGCGTTGTCCTCCTGAATGCGCTTCAGCACGGCGTGGAAGAGCCTGGAGTAGCCGCGGTAGAAGTCATTGGTGATGCGCTCGACGTTGAACGCATCGAGCTGGGCCTTGTAGCAAGCCGCGGCGTCCGCCGGCGCGGATGGCGAGAGGGCGACGCGGCTCAAGATGTCGGCGTCGTGCCGCGTGGGATGCCGCCGCTCGACGATCAGCTTGCGCAGCTTCACGCGCACCTGTGCGCCCTCGCCCAGGCGCTCCGTGCTGACGAACGTGATGCGCTCGAAGTCGCCATTGGCGCCGGGCGCCGCGAAGACGAGCAGATGGTTGCCGGCGAACTTGCGCGTCCATATCTGCGAGATGCCGCGGACCAGCGCGGCCTGCCGGGCGGGATCGCCGAGCGCGAAGAGCGTCACGTCCATCGATGGCGCACCGCTCACACGCGCGATTAGATACCGGGCGGCGATCCCTTCATGCAAGCTCTCCGGCAGGTCGCCGCTTTCCAGCGGCACCGCCACCGCCTCCGGCTCGACCAGGTAGCGCAGCCTGCGAAAGAGCGCGAGGACGCTCGCGGCGTCGGTGCAGGCGGAAAGGTCGCTGAGCGCGATGAGCGGGTTGGTGGTCGTCGTGCGCGAAGCCATCAGGCGGTCCTTCCTTCGTGCATAGCAGAGGAGTGTAGCACCAGGATATGCATCCGGGATGGAACTGTCAACGCCTAGCCGGTTTTGCGCGGGTGATGCCGGCTAGCCGATCTGCTGCGGTCCGGGTTGCGCTAGCTGGCGTAGGGTTCGGCGTGGCCCTGGATTGCCACGGGGTGACCATTCACGATGATTCTTGCCGATTGGCCATATTCAAAGCCAGAGCCAATCTGGCATGAGGTATGGGTGCCAGGCCAACGGGACGCACGCTGGAATGGTAGAATGCGGCAGCGGGAGGTTGCCATGACGCACACACTATCGTTGCCCGACGAGGTCTATCAGCGCATCAAGGCATACGCAGCCGCACGTGGGCAGACGGCGGAGGAGGCCGTTGCCGCTTGGGCGGCGAGCATCGCCCAACCGTCGCAAGAGCCTGCTGAGGCTGCCTACAACCCGGCGGACGATCCACTGGCGGAGTTTCTCGGCATGGGCGAGCTGACCGATCCCGAAGCCATACGCCGTCACGACGAGGTGTTTGCGGACATCGTGCCCTAACCCGCGCAGGCGGGTTTCGCGGCGGAGGGGCATCCCCACTGGGGACCACGCCCTCCCGGCGCGGTTTCAACCGCCGGCCGCCCCGGCGCGAATTCATTCGCCGGCTCTCTGCACGGCGAGATGGAGGGCAGAGCGATGAACGAGCGAGTACGGACGGCGCTGGCACAGCTCGAAGAGGCGCGTGAGGCGCTGCTGGAGTTCGCCGACGGGGTGTGGCAGAGCATTGACAACCGCGACAACGAGCAGGTGCAGAAGAAGGTGCCGTTCGTCACGGCGTGCAACGACAAGCTCGTGGCGCTCGGCCGCCTGACCGACGATCTCGGCGCGCTGGTACGGGGCTACCTGGGCGAGCCGGTGGATGCCGAGGGCGAGGCGCCGAGCACAGATGCCGAGCGCAATGCGCGGGTGATCCGCGAGCTCGATCGCGGCACCCCGCACACCATTGATGAAGTCTTCTCGTACAAGCGTCCCTATGGCTTCAAGCTGCGGGGGCGGGCGGCGAAGGATATTCGCACGTGGCGGCGTCTTTATGCGCTCGTGTGCCTGCAACTGGCGGAGCTTGCCCCGGCGACCTTCGTCGCACTGCCAGACGATCCGCAATTCACCACGCCGCAGGGACACCGCGCCTTCTCGCGGAGCCGTGCCGATCTGCGCTCGGCGCTGCTGCTACGCGACGGCATCTATGCCGAGGCGCACTACTCGGCGAACGCTTTCGCCAGGAATATGCGGCGCCTGCTGGCGGCGTTCCGCGTCAATCCGAACGAGCTCACGATCTATCTGCGGCAAGACCGCGACGCCGGCCGCGACGAGGTGGCATGAGGGGCGGCGATCGTGTCCTAACCCGCGTAGGCGGGTTTCGCGGCCCGTAGGCCCTCCAGGCGCGGTTTCAACCGCCGGCCCTCCGGCCCACCGTGCCACCGTGCCACCACGTCGCTGCCCACGCCGGGTGCACGCACGTGACGGGGGCCGGCGCCGTCGTCCGGCGCCGGGGGCCGGCGAATGAATTCGCGCCTGGAGGGCCTAGCGGCCGCCAAGTCCGCCTGCGCGGACTGGGGATTGGGCTGTGGCTGCGCGGACTGGAATCCTTCGAGCGGGGGCGGTATACTATCGGCAATCCCCCCAGTTGGCTCGCCGGCTGGGCGCAGCGCCGCCTCCGGGCGGCGTCTGCATTTTCCGAAGAGAGGTGACCGTGGAGTGTCGCCAGCGGGCTACGCCGCAGCGGGTGCGCGAGGCGCTGGGAGAGCGGGCGCCGGCGGAGGTCGTGACAATCGGCGATGCCGCGCTGCTCGACCGGCCGCTGCTCGGGCTGGTTTGCTCGGTGCGCTGTCCGGGGGGTATCATCCTGGCTGCATATGATCTGGCGGTGGCGCTGCGCGAGGCGGGCGTGCCGGTGGCTGGCGGCTTCCACTCGCCGATGGAGCGCGAGATGCTGCGGCTGCTGCTGCGCGGGCGGCAGCCGGTGGTGGTCTGCCCGGCGCGCGGCGTGGCGGGGATGCGCGTGCCGGCGGAATGGCGGGCGGCAATCGCCGAGGGACGGCTGGCGGTGGCCTCGCCCTTCGTGACCGCTGTGCGGCGGGCGACGGCGCAGACCGCGGCGGCGCGCAATCGCTTCGTCGCGGCGCTGGCGGCGTCGATGCTGGTGGTCCACGCGGCGCCCGGAGGCAAGACCGAGGCGCTGTGCCGTGAGGTCTCCGGCTGGGGCAAGCCGCTGACGGCGCTGGCCGATCCGGCGAATGCGGGGCTGGCGGCACTGGGCGCGCGGGCATTGCGTGTGGAGGAAGTGAGCGCATGGTGGCAGGGCGTATGGACCGGCAATATCTGCTGATAGATGCGGACGACACGCTGTGGGAGAACAACGTCTATTTCGAGCGCGCCATCGAGGCGTTCATCGAGTATCTCGCGCACTCCACGCTCGCCCCGGCTGAGGTGCGCGCGGTGCTGGACGAGATCGAGCGCGAGAGCAAGGGCTACGGCTCGGCGAGCTTCGCGCGCAATCTGGAGGCGACATTCCGGCGGCTGGCCGAGCGCGAGGTGACGGCCGACGAGCTGACGCGCGTCCACGGCTTCGCCGAGGAGATCCGCCGCCACCCGATGGAGCTGATCGCGGGGGTCGAAGAGACGCTGGCCTATCTCGCCCCGCTCCACGAGCTGGCCCTGGTGACCAAAGGCGACGCCGACGAGCAGCGCCTGAAGATCGAGGCGTCGGGGCTGGCGGACCGCTTCTTCGGCCGCGCGATCATCGTGCCTGAGAAGGACGTCACGACGTACCGGCGGCTGACCGGCGAGCTGGCGCTCGAGACGGAGCGCGCGTGGATGATCGGCAACTCGCCGCGCTCGGATATCAACCCCGCGCTGGCGGCGGGCCTGAACGCGGTCTACGTGCCGCATCCGCAGACGTGGCGGCTGGAGCACGAAGAGATCGCGTACGACGGCAACGGCG
>DASUBU010000164.1:0-2546 GCA_035763125.1 Ktedonobacterales bacterium | reverse complement strand
GCACGCGGCCAAGATCGTGCTGTCTGGCCCCACAGCGGCCGATGCGCGGGCGCGGTTGCGCCAGCCTGCCGCCGCGCCCACCTCGCATGCCGCCCTCAAGACGCAAGTTCCGCCAATCATGCTCTACCAATGCTGGAGGCGCTCTGCGCCACGATCGAAACCGCGCTCCTCGGCTAATAGCGGGCTGACCGTGCGGCGCAGGCGACGGAGGAAGGACCACCAGCCATGCCTAAGCCGTTCATCCTCGCCGTTGACACAGAACAGCACATAGCCGACGCGCTGGAGCGCGACCTGCCCAAGCGCTACGGAGCCGACTATACCGTGGTGATCGAGCGCTCGCCGCTGGCCGCGGTCGATCGTCTGCGGGCATTGTGCCAGGCGGGCGCCGAGGTCGCGATGATCATCGTGGGCCTTTGGATGGCGGAGATGCCAGGGCTTCAGCTGCTCGATCACGCCCACGCGCTCTTTCCCGACGCCAAACGGCTGCTGCTGATCGCCTATGTTGATCCCACGGTGGACGGAGTGGCGGCCACGGCGACGGCGCTCGATCAGTTCGACGCCTACGTGAGCAAGCCGTGGGTAACACCTGAGGAATGGCTCTATCCGGCCATCGGTGAGCTGCTGAGCGAGTGGGCGAAGGACCATCTGCCGTGCTTCGAGGCGGTGCGGGTGGTCGGCTCGCAGTGGTCGCCCGACACACATCTCATGCGCGATCTGCTCGAACGCAACCCGGTGCCGTACGGCTTCTACCCCGACGACTCCGCGGAGGGACGGCTGCTGCTCACCGAATATCACCTGGACGCGGGGCAGTTGCCTGCGGCAATCCTGTACGATGGCCGGGTACTGGCGCGGCCAAGGCCCGCCGAGCTAGCGGCTGCCCTCGGCGCTCGTCTGCGTCCCCGGCGGCGGCTCTACGACGTCGCGGTGATTGGCGCCGGCCCCGCAGGGCTGGCCGCGGCTGTCTATGGCGCGTCGGAGGGCTTGCGCACAGTGGTCGTGGAGGCGGAGGCCGTAGGAGGACAGGCGGGCACCAGCTCTCTGATTCGCAACTATTTGGGCTTCGAGCGCGGCATCACCGGGCGCAACCTCGCCACACGTGCGTATCAGCAGTCGGTCGTCTTCGGCGCGGACATTGTGTTCATGCGACAGGCGTGGGGGCTGCGCGCGGACGGCGAGAGACGTGTTGTGACGTTCGACGATGGCAGCCAGGCGGTCAGCAGGACGGTCGTGCTTGCCACCGGCGTCTCGTATCGCCGCCTGGGCATCCCGCGCGTGGAGGCCCTGGTCGGGCGCGGTGTATACTACGGCGCGGCGGTCACTGAGGCGCCCGGCATGCGTGGGCTACGCGTCTTCGTGGCGGGTGCGGGCAACTCTGCCGGCCAGGCTGCGATCTATCTGGCGAAGTTCGCCCGTCAGGTGACTATGCTTGCGCGCGGGACCGGGCTGGCGGCAAGTATGGCGGACTACCTTGTCAAGCAGATTGCCGCCACTCCGAACATTGACGTGCGGGTGAACACCCAGGTGGTGGACGCTCACGGCACACAGCGTCTCGAAAGCCTCGATCTGCGCAGCGTGCCAGAAGGCGCGGAAGGCCATACCCAGGACGCGCCGCCCACCATACAGACGGAGGCGGCGGATGCGCTGTTCGTGCTGATTGGCGCCGACCCGCGCATTGACTGGCTGGCGGGAACGCTCGTGCGCGATGCGCAGGGCTACATCTGCACCGGGCACGATCTGCTCGGCCCCGACGGCAAGCCTCCGCCTGGGTGGCCGCTCGCCCGCCCGCCGTATTACCTCGAGACGAGCCTGCCAGGGGTCTTCGCGGTAGGCGACGTGCGTAGCGGCTCGACGAAGCGCGTAGCCTCGGCGGTCGGGGAGGGCGCGACGGCGATCGCCCTCGTTCACCAGTATCTGGGCACATGAGACGTGTGCAATCCACACCAGCGGCAATCTAATCGGCCATCACCTGCTCGAACAGGTCCTTGACGCGCGCGTGCTGCTGGCTCCAGGCAGTCCATATCGAGCGTCCCCACCGGCGGAGCATCTCGTCGCGCTGCTCGCCCGGCGGCGCCTGCAGCACGTCTCGCACGGTCAGGTCGCCTCTCGTGGACGGCGACGTGAAGCGCGGCCAAGTCTTCGAGCGGCGCGCCAGCAGCATGTGCATGTGCTGCACCTGCGCGCCGGAGTAGCCCTTCTCGCAGGTGAGGTAGAGGCCGACAAGCGCGAACGCGACGCCGATAGGTCGTGACTGTTCGCCGGCGTGCTGCGCGGCATAGGCGTCAACCGCGAGCTGGTGGATGAAGCCGCCGACAACGCGTGTCACTGTGTAGGCGCTCAGCTCGCCATAGAGCTGCCAGCATTCTGGGGACGTATGGTAGCGCGGATTGGGGGAGCAGTCCGAGAGCGGCAGCACGAGGCCGCAACCAGGACAGGCGCGTGTCGGAGAGTCCGTGGTCATGGCGGTGGCTCTCAACTCAGAGGACGGTATCGGGACCGCAGAGGAAACGGAGGTGGCGAAGGCCCGTCAAGCGCAGATTGTACCGCAA
>DASUBU010000163.1:0-5125 GCA_035763125.1 Ktedonobacterales bacterium | reverse complement strand
GAGCGCGCCGAGCAGCGCCAGCGCGGTCAGCGCGTTGGCGAGCGCAAGCTCGCTGAGATGTGCGTGGGGGCCGAGCGTGTGCAGCGTCTGGCGGTAGAGCGCGGGCGCGGTGGCGGCCAGGGCGACGGTATGCAGGCCCGCCGCGGCAAGATTGACCGCGAACAGTGCGAGGGCCGCGATGCAGGCTCCCAGTGCGGCGGCTTCTCCGGCAGGATGCCCCGCGGCGCGCAGGCGGAGAGCGACCGCGCGAGCGAGCAGCATCAGCACGCCGACGACGGCAAGCAGCAGCGCCGCGAGGATGAGAAAGGTGCTGGGCTGGCGAATGGCAAGGCCGCCGAAGCCGCCGAGCACAAGTAGCAGCGCGAGCGGAAGAGCCAGCAGATCGAGCTGGGGGGCTGCGAGAGCGAGTGATCCAGTGCGGGCAAGCGCGGCACGCGTGAGGACGAGCAGCGCGGCGAGTCCCGCGGCCAGCGCCGTCGCGTAGATCACATCGAAGCTGAAGCGCAGCAGCGGTTGCGCGGCATAGGCGGCGTCAGTCAGCGGGCTAGCGTCTTCGATCAGGTAGTAGTCGGCACTGGCCACGATGGCGACAAGCGCTGCGGCACACAGGGCAAGTGCGGCGGCCCAGAGGCGACGACTAGCGGGAAGTAGCGCGCGAGCTGGAGTGGATCCGGCGAGCATGGAGCGCCTCCGATGATGTGGCTGGCCCTATTCATGGGCATTCGTCCAGAGACAGCGCGGGCGATCCGTGGATCGTCCCTACATCGCTTTCAGACGTAAGCATGCCACTTGTGCACTCGGCAATCACGCGCTCGCGTGCCGCTCGCTGTGCGGACGACGCTCCTGAGGCGACATGCGGGTGCGCCTGTTCAGGCAAGCGAGTATCATCGCGGCGGGATGCGCCGGGCGGCAGGTCTGGACGAAGGTGCCGCTGCTCGCCGGGCGGGCGATGCATGCATCGCCGCTACACCTGCCCCGCTGGCGAATTCTCGCTGGCGAGGCAGGCCTCGCCCCTACATTTGACCACACTGCGATGTGTACCTCATGAAGTCTCAGCCACCCGCGATCATGGCGCTCGTCGCTGCCCGGCGTTTCCCTTCCCCGCGCGTTCGTTTAGGCGTCCGGCGTCCGGTGGACGCCCAAACACCTGGGGTGCAGGCCCCCTCACATGTTGCTGCGCACGCCCTTGCGGCCGAAGACTCCCTCTCTCCGCGCACGGAGAAGGGGTTCCCCATCGGGGGCCGGGGAGTGAGAACCTTCTACGCGCCTGCGCCCATGCCCGGCATCGAATCTACCAGCGGATAGTGGCCCTGGGCGACCGCCTTGGCGAGCGCCTGACTCACATAGTCCGACTGGTCCTGCGTGATCACCCCGGAGCTAACGGCCTGCGCGAGATACGACTTGGCGGCGGCGAGATAGGCGTCGTTGACGGTCTTCAGCTCGACATGCTGCTGCTTGGCGAGCTGCGCAATCGTCTGGCCCTTGCCGACGGCGGCAGCCAGCGCATCGGGCGTCATGTGCAGCGCGCCGGCGACGGCGCTATTCAGCGCGGCATGCGCGGCCAGGAACTGCTGGCCGATCAGCGGATTGCTCTGCAGATAGCTGGTGATGGCCTTGCCGTCGAGGTGTGTGCAGGGCTGGTTGCCCATCTGCTGCAGCAACGGCATGAGCTGGTCGCGCTCAGTCTTGGTAAGCTGGCCGTCGGCCACCATCTGATCGAGCGCCTTGGTTAGCCCATCAATGTTGGCCTTCTCCAGTGCGGCAGGGTCAACATGCAGCTCGTCGGCGACGGCCTGCTCATAGATCTGGCAGTAGTGAGCGGTGTTGCCGCTGCCTGCCCGCACCGTGCCGTGCTGCTGGGGCGCGGCCTGCGCGTTGAAGCGGCCGCCGAGCAGCATGCCGCCGGCAATCCCAACGAGCAGCAGCGCGACACCGGCGAGCGAGAACAGGATGCGAGTGCGAATGGTGAACATAGCGTGAGACTCCTTTGGGGGGAGATGCTTCACCCCCGGTCCTCTCCTCGCATGGAGAGGCGAGATCGGGCGTCCCGTGAGACGCCGCTGGCCAACATAGTAGCCCAAACGTGGGACCGAATGTGTCGCAAAGCTGTCGTGGATCGGATACAAACCGAGGCGCGAAACGGGCGGCGGGCGACCTCCTATTCGTAGCGCAGCACTGCCAGCGGGCGGACGCGCGTGGCGGACCACGCGACGGCGCCAGCGACCAGCACGCAGATCGCGGCGGTGCCGAGTACCAGGCCGAGCACCTGTACGAGCGGGATGCCGCTCGAGGTGTAGCGGTTGAAGATGAGCGTGCCGAGCGCCAGACTCACGCCCGTCACCAGCAGCATGGCGAGCAGAGCGCTCGTGATCGCGAGCACGCCGTTCTCCACCAGCACCGTGCCCAGCACTCCGCGACTGGTGTAGCCGACCGCCTTGAGGATGCCCAGCTCGCGACGGCGCTCAAGCATGGCGAGCGCGACGGTGTTGGCGATCATGATGAGGCCGGCTAGCAGCGCCAGGGCCGCGACGCTCTCGATCAGCTCGACGACGTTATCGAGGATGGAGTTAAGCTGTTGCAGCAGGGAGCCGATGCCGATGGTGATGGCATCCGGCGCGGCCTGCTTGATCCCGCCGAGCACCTGGCTCTCATAGGTCGGATCGAGGTGCAGCGCGAAGTCGTAGAGCGGCTCGTCGCTGATCGCGTGGACGACGTGCACGTCGGCCAGCACCGGCTCTAGCGCCGAGATGACCGGCGCGCTATAGAAGCCGGAGACGCGCAGAGTGACGGTGGCCGTGCCGTTGAGAGCGGCAACGGTGAGCGTATCGCCGAGCTTGAGATTCAACGGCGGCTGGCTGTAGTTGGGCGGGAAGAGCGCATTCCCGGTCGTGGCATCGGCGGCGGTCAGCGTGCGTCCCTTCGCGTTGTCGCGGGTGCCCTGCTCCAGCGTCACCTGCGGAAGCTGGCCCGCCGCCAGATCGTAGCCCTCGACGCCACTGACAGTCTGCCCCAGTTGGCTCGTGGCATCGCCACTTCCCGCGGGCAGAAGCTGTGCGAGCGGCACGCCATTGACGGCCAGGATGCGGTCGGGCGCGGCGAGATTGACCTGCTGGCCGCTGAGGCCGGGAGCGCCCGCGAGGTGCTGCCGCACGATCGGCGCGTCAGCGCTGGTGGCGAGGACATAGGCGCTGGCCTGGGGACCGCTGGCGGCGAGCTGGGTAAAGGTGTCCTTCAGCCCCTGGCCGAGCGCGAAGCCCAGCCCGATGGCGAAGACCCCAGCGAAGAGTGCCACCAGCGTGGAGGCGCTGCGCAGGCGAGCGCGGCCGATGTTGCGCAGTGCCAGCCGCACGCCAGCCTTCGCGGATCGCGGCAGCAGCGCGACCAGCGCCGCGCACAGCACCAGCGCCAGCAGCGGCATGCCAAAGGCGGGCGAGGCCAGCAGCATGACGACGGCGACCGCCAGGGCGACGGCTAGCACGGGAATATCCCACCAGCGCGGGCGGTCATGCACTGGGAGGCGACTCAGCAGCCAGGCCACCCCGGCGAAGAGGAAGGTAGCCAGGATCAGCAGCGTGCCCGCGCCCGCGACCACGCCCGCGGCGAGCAGCGGATTGCGCAGGATGCTGGCCGCCAGCACGAAGAAGAGAAAGCCGAGCAGGAGCAGCAGCAGCGCAGTGGAGAGCCTCGCGTGCCAGCCACGCGGCTCCTGGGATTCTCGCAGCACGGCCAGCGGGCGGATCGCGCTGGTCTGGACGATGGGGAGCAGGCCGAAGATCAGCGTGGTGGCCAGGCCGATCAGCACGCCCGCAGCGACGATCAGCGGATCAATGATGGTGGATACAGTGAGAAACAGAGCGCGGTCGAGCAGCGCCTTGACGACAAAGCTCATGCCGATGCCGCCCGCCGCGCCAAGCAGCCCGCCGCCCAGTCCCAGCAGCCCCGCCTCGATGCCGAACATCAGCAGCAGGTCGCGGCGGCGATAGCCCTGCGTCTTGAGCATCGCAATCTCCAGCAGGCGGCGGCGCAGCAGCACCTGCATCGTGTTGACGATGCCGACGCCCCCGATCAGCAGCGCCAGCAGCCCGACGACCTGCAGGAAGTTCTGAATCGCGGCGATCTCGTCGTGGGCGAGCTGCTGCTCCTGCTGGACGGTGTGGGCGGTGGTAAGCGGGAACTGACGCTGGATCTGGTCGGCCACGCGCGCGGCGTCGGCGTCGCTGTGGCCGGGCACGTCCACCCAGACCCAGGTGTAGCCCTCGGGCGCGCCGCTGAGATTGGGCAGGGCGGTGTAGGTGGCATCGGCGACTAGCATCTCGGGGCGGCCCTGCAGGAAGCCACTGGTGGCGACGATGCCGGAGATAGTGAGGGTAGCCGAGCGGCCGTCGTCGGTGGTGAAGCTGAGCACATCGCCAACGCCGAGATGCAGCTGCTGGGCAAGCCCATCGGTGAGGACGGCCTGATTGCCTCGCAGCAGTGTGGGCAGCGAGCCGCCAGAAGCCGGCACGACCCACCGCAGGCCGCCGCCCAGCGGGAACGTGGCGGGGTCCACAGTATCTATGCAGAGGCGCTGATTGGGGCCAGCGGGCGTATCGGCGCTGGCGCATGCCCCGCCGGAGGGGCTATACGCCGTGATCACACCCTGCGCCTTGAGCTGGTCGAAGTAGCCGAGCTGGAGCCGCGTGAGGTCGTGATATTCGGTGTGGACGGCGATGTCGCCACCGTTCAACGCGCGGATATTGCCGGTGATCGAGGCCTCGGCCATGTGCCCGACAAGCTGCAGCGCGACGATCACCAGCACACCGACCGCCACGCAGAAGACGGCGAAGACGCTGCGCTGGCCGCCCCGCGCCAGCGAGCGCGTCGCATAGCGCCAATACATCACGAGCTTCATCGGACCCCTCCCCCCTCGCCCCTCGCCTCTACTCACGCGTCGTTACCGCTGCCGGCGTGGCTTCGGCTGCCACAACCAGCCCGTCCACGATATGGATGGTGCGATCGGCGGCCGCCGCCACCTCGGCATCGTGCGTGGCGATCACAAAGGTCGTCCCCGTCGCCGCCCGCAGCTCCCCGATCATGCGCAGCACGTTCTCGCTGTTGGCCCGATCCAGATTGCCGGTCGGCTCGT
>DASUBU010000162.1:0-18215 GCA_035763125.1 Ktedonobacterales bacterium | reverse complement strand
TGCCGTCTATCTCTGCTATACTGGGGCAGCATGGCACAGGCAGGGGACCGGCGGGGCGGGCGGAACGCGGAGGGTACGATGCTCAACCTCGATGGACGTGAGATTGGCGGCTGCAAGCTGATCCGCAAGATTGGCGCGGGCGGCATGGGCGAGGTGTATCTGGCCGAGCAGCTGCGCGTCGGCAACCGCCAGGTCGCCGTCAAGATCGTCAGCCTCGACGACGCCGCGCTCCGCTCGCAGGATGCCGAAGACGTTGCGAAGCGCTTCCAGCGAGAGGCCGCCACTCTGGGCGGTCTCTCGCACCCCAACATCCTGCCGGTCCACGATAGCGGCGTCCAGGATGACCTGCTCTACCTCGTGATGGCCTATGCTCCGGACGGCTCGCTCTCCGACGCTATCAAGGGCAATAGCAAGCATCCCCTCAAGCTGCCCGCCTCCATCCCTTTCGTCACCGACGTGATCGGCCAGATCGCCGCCGCCCTGCAATACGTCCACGACCGCGGCATCGTCCATCGCGACGTCAAGCCCGGCAACATGCTCGTCCAGGTCGAGCCAGACGGCCATTGGCGCATGCTGCTGGCCGACTTCGGCATCGCGCGCGGCGTGGATACCTCTGGCCGCACGCAGGTCACCGGCACCTTTCTCTACATGGCACCCGAGCAGTTCAGCGGGACGTTCTCGCCCAAGAGTGACCAGTACGCGCTCGCCGTGATGGCCTATCAGCTCCTCGCGGGGCGCCCGCCCTTCGAGGGCGAGCTGGCCGCGCTGACCCGCGCCCACATTTACGACAATCCGCCGCCGCTGCGCGCCTTCAATGCTGCCGTCTCGCCGGCGCTGGAAGCGGCGATCAACCGCGCGCTGGCCAAAGAACCGGATCAGCGCTTCCCTTCCGTGGCCGCCTTCGCCCAGGCGCTCTCGCAGGGCGCGAACACCCCTGCCGTCCCGGCGAGCGTTGGCGCGACGCTTGGCAACGCGCCGACCGTCGCCGCGGCGCCTCCGCCGCTGCCCATTGCGCCGGTACCCTCCGGCCCCGCCCCCCAGTGGGCTCCGCAGCCGGGGCCGCCCACACGCCGTACGGGACCTGGCCGCATCCTGGTCACCGCGCTCGCCTCGGTGCTGCTGCTGATTGCCATCATCGGCGGCATCGGCCTCGCCCAGAGCCAATCCGGCGGCGGCAATGCCACGGCTACCCAGACCGCCCAGGCGCAGACGGCAACCGCCGGCACACAGCCAACGGCCACCGCGACCGCATCCAGCACCGCCACCGGGCAGCCCAGCGTCACCGTCGGGCCTGGCGGCACAGCCACCGTCGTCGGCCCGCCGGTGCCGATCGTGCCGTTCTGCCAGCAGGCCCTCGGCCTCGGCGACGACGCCACATGCGTTCCGCGTCCGCCGTCGTCCATCACCAGTCAGCCGATCCTCTTTGCGCCAGCACCCAGTTGCGATGGCCAGGGCTCGTGGACCGTCGCGCAGAGCACCAACCGCGACTGCTCGCAGCGCGGCACCGAAGGCGTCGTCATTGCTCCGACGCAGCCCAACGCTCTGGGTTGTGTCTACGCTCAGTCAGCCACCACGAACAGCGGCTATGCCAGCATTCTCGTCCACCCCAGCAGCGGCGGCGACGTCGTGCTGGGCGTCCTCAATTCCCAGAGCGGTGGTAGTGGCAATGTGTTCTACATCACCGGCTACTATCTGCAGATCTCCGCTGTCCAACAGTCTTACAGGTTCTACAAGGAGCTGTCAGGCGGGGAGATTGATACAATCGCCACCAATACGCTCTCCGGGCCACTCGCGGCGCACTTCGTCGTCAGCGTGCTCTACGGCGGTGGCAACTTCACGTTCTACGTCAACGGCAATCAGGTTGGCACCGCCACAGATCCGACATTCACCCAGGGCTGGCTGAGCCTCTGCGCCAGCGGCGGCGGCGTTGGCGAGCGCGACGCGCTGCTCTATCAGGGCTGACCTGGCCGCGCCAGGTTCCGTTGGGTTAGGCGGTCCTAGTCCGGCTTTCTCCGCTTCCGCCAGCGATAGGCTCCGCAAGAAGGGTTGACGGGCGCTGGCTCCGTCGCGGCACTCTGTACCCTGATCCGATGCCTGCTCAACGCTCCCGGCGCCCGCAAGGAGTTTCAGATGAGCAGAGTCGTTGTGACCAACCATGTGACGCTCGACGGTGTGATGCAGGCGCCGGCGCGGCCCGACGAAGACACTCGCGGCGGCTTCACGTACGGCGGGTGGGCAGTGCCCGGCAATGATGCGGTCATGGGCAGCGTATTGGCCGAGGGGATGGCCCACGGCGGCGCGCTGCTGTTCGGGCGGCGGACCTACGAGGACTTCAACGCCGTGTGGCCCAAGCGAACCGACAATCCCTTCAGCGCCGTGCTCGACAACGCCCAGAAGTACGTCGCGTCCACGACGCTGCGCGAGCCGCTGCCGTGGGCCAACTCCACGCTGCTCCAGGGCGACGCGGCGGAGGCCGTGGCCCGCCTCAAGGAACAGCCGGGCAAGGATCTCGTGATCCTGGGCAGCGGCGAGCTCATCCAATCGCTGATGCGACACAACCTCATAGACGAGTTCCTGCTGATGATCCACCCACTGGTCTTGGGATCGGGGCGCCGCCTCTTCGCCGACGGTGGCGCCTTCGCCAGGCTCCAGCTCGTGGACACCAAGCCGACGACCACCGGCGTGGTGATCGCGCGCTATCAGCCTGCCCATGAGACAGCTGGCACGATTGCCTAGCGCAGCTGGCGCGCCTGTACGGCCAACTCCTGTCGCTTGACCCGCGGCCGGACTACAATCAATCGCGGATACAGCTTCGAGATGGCGCAGGCTCTTGACTCCCAATACTGGGCCAGCGAGCGAGGGAAGGCCACGATGCCAGACCACACGCAAGGGGAAGAGCCCGCGCCGTTGCGCCGGCTGGCGGGCAGTATGGCCGCCTTCAGCGCGTGCATTCAAGCGCTGCCCGGCGACATGTTCCTCCATCGCTTCACCGAGTGGGCGCCACGCGACGTGGTCGCCCACCTGATCGGCTGGAACCGGTATACGCGGGAGGCCATCGAGCAGATACGGCGTGGTGAGATGCCGCCGTACCTCGCCGATGTGCCCAACCACTTCGTCAACGTCAATGCGGTCCTGGTGCAGACCTACCCAGCCACCGACGCGACCGTTCTGCTCGATCTCCTGGGGCAGACGGGCAGCGACCTTCTCGCCGCACTGCGCCGGCTGGGCGCTGAGGACTGGATGCGGGATTTCGGCGCCCGCAATCCTATCGAGCGGCCAGTCTACATCCAGCGGCAGGTAGATGGGCTGAGTGACGACTACGAGAACCATGCCCACGAGATCGCCCAGTGGCGTGCGCAATGGCAGGGCTAGGCTGGCAAGAAGTGCCTAACCACCTGCCCTTGCCCCACGAGCAGCGGTGAGGCGTCTTATACCGGCCTGCGCTGAGGTGTTGTGGTATGCGCGGTCACTGTCCTGGAAGGGAGAGCTAATTCCGGTCGTGAGATGGGCAACAATGCGAGCGGATGTGCTCTCACACGGAGGAGTGCCATGGGTCCAGCCATTGACGCTTCGCTCTACTGGACTGACGAGCCGGCAGAGGTCAGCTTCCGGCGCGTCTGTGACTACCTACTCGCGCGTGGCCTGGAACCAGTGCGCGACAATGTGGGCGCAGAGCCGGCGTACTTCATCACCTCAAGCCAGCGAGTACCACGTTCCCAGAAGCCACGTGCCAGCCGAGCGGCACCATCCAAGGTCGGCGTGTTCTGTAGTTGGATGTCCACTGAGGCGCGTGAGCGTGGCGACCATTCTCCCATAGACATCTCCTGGGGAGATGCGACGCTGCCCGATACGCCTGCGCATGAACTGCAGCAATCGGGTCTACGCGACTATCACTTTTTCACGGACCTCTGTCGCAGCCTCAATCCCCTGTACGCCGAGCTTGCGGGCGAGAACGCCACGGAATGCGCGTATGACGTGTTGCATGGGCGCCGTCCCTATGCTCCCGCAACCCTCTACTGCCGTGATGTGCTGCTCGGGGACGATGCGTCAGCATTCTGGAGCACATACGTCTACTCAGAGTCGCTTGGCGAGGGCACATACGGCACGGATCTCATGTTATGGAATCCGCGGAGGAAGGGCACACGCATTCTTGGCTCCAGCCCGCCTGAGCGTGGTAAGCTCTTCCGCGCTGCTGTTCATCGCGCCTACCGCTCCCAATTCGGCAAACACTAACGTCATGCAGAATGCGGTCGTTATGCGATGTCGGGTGATTGCGTTGTAGGCAGCACTGGCCGCCAGCCCTTTGATGCGTTCGGCGTCCAGCGCCAGAAGCTGGCTAGTATTCCCGACGCTTTGTACAAGTACTCAAAGGGATTGGGTATTATTTCGAGACGTTGAAGCGGAACTCGATGATGTCGCCGTCGCGCACGACGTACTCCTTGCCTTCCAGGCGGATGTGTCCGTGCTCGCGTGCCGCCTTCATCGAGCCGTTGTCGGCCATCAGGTCATCGTAGTGGACCACCTCGGCGCGAATGAAGCCGCGCTCGAAGTCGGTGTGGATCTTGCCCGCGGCGGTGGGCGCCTTCGAGCCGCGCGTCACCGTCCAGGCGCGCACCTCGTCCTCGCCGGCCGTCAGGAACGAGATCAAGCTCAGCGCCGTGTAGCCAGTCTGGATCACGCGGTCCGCGCCGAGCGCCGGCAGCCCGAGCGCCGCCAGGTATTCGGCCGCCTCCTCCGGCGCCAGCTCGCCCAGTTCCGCCTCCAGCTTGGCCGAGACCGCCACAATCTCCGCGCCCTCCCTGCGCGCCCGCGCGAGCGTCGCCGCTACACACGCCAGCTCGCCTTCCGGCGCCGGCTGCTGGTCCCCACTCGCGCTTGCTTCCGCGATCAGCGCGCCGGCCGCGCCCAGCACGTCCTCGCCGACGTTGACCACGTAGAACCGCGGCTTCATCGTCAGCAGGAACAGCTCGCCAAGCACCCCTCGCTCCGGCGTGGAGAACTCCATAGTCGAGGCGGGCTGGCCTTCGCTCAGGTGATCGCGCAGACGCTTGAGAAAGTCGAGCTCTTCGAGAACCTTCTTGTCGCCGGTCTTCGACTTGCGTCCAGTCGTCTCGATACGCTTCTCCACCGTCGCCAGATCGGTCAGCGTCAGCTCGGCCAGCAGCTCGCGTAGGTCGCGCTCGGCGTTGATGCTGCCGGCGGGGTGTGGCGCGGCGGGATTGCTGAAGCAGCGCACCACCACCGCCAGCGCGTCGGCGTTGCGGATGTGGCCGAGGAACTCGGGGCTGAGACCCTGCTTCTTCGCCTCTTCGCCGGCCTGGCCCAGCCCCGCCACGTCCACAAACTCGACCGTCGTCGGAACGACCTTGCGCGGGTGGAAGATCTCGGCCAGCCGCGCCAGCCGCTCGTCGGGCACCTCGACCATCGCACGGTTGGCTTGCACCGTGCTGGTGGCGTAGCCCGAGATCGGCGCGCCGGCGCGCGTCAGCGCGTTGAAGAGCGTCGTCTTGCCCGACTGGGGAAGGCCGATGATGCCGACGGTCAGTGCCATAGCTGCTTGCCGCTCCCGCTCACTCACTCGCGGCCGGCCGCTCGTGTCTCGTCGCCGCCGCCGCGTCGTCCTCTCCGCGCCGTGCTCGCGCGAACCGCCGCAGTATATCACCTCCGGGCCAGCGAGCGCCGCCGGGTGTGAGCGGTCTGTGAGGGTGACGACGCTTGGGGATGTGCCCTGAGTGCGGTAAGATGTAGGCGCCCATGAGTAGGGCCGTTACCGCTCCATGGTGTGCGGAGGTCGGTTCAGCGCGTCACACGGCATTGAGATGATAAAGGGATGCTACGAGTGAAGATCACGTTTGTCGGCCATGCAGGCCTCTTCATCGAAACCGCGCACGGAAGCATCCTGACCGATCCCTGGTTCAACCCGGCCTACTTCGCCTCGTGGTTCCCGTTCCCCAGCAACGAGGACGTAGACCTGCGCAAGATCGGCAGTCCGGATTATCTCTTCATCTCACACATCCACCACGACCACTTCGATCCCGCCTTCCTGCGCGAGCATGTCTCCAAAGCCGCCACTGTGCTGCTGCCCGACTTTCCGCTCGATCACCTGGAGCGCGCGCTGCGAGGCCTCGGCTTCACCAAATTCCTGCGCACCAAGCACGGCCAGACCGTCGAGCACAACGGCCTCAAGCTCACCATCCTGGCCTCCGTCGCCCCCACCGACGGCCCGCTGGGCGATTCGGGCCTAATCGTGGATGACGGCGAAGTGCGCATCTACGACCAGAACGATTCGCGCCCGGTGGACATGGATCTGCTCCAGCGACTCGGCCCCTACGACGCCCACTTCGTCCAGTTCTCCGGCGCGATCTGGTATCCGATGGTCTACACGTATCCTGAGAAGGTGATGGAGACGTTTGGCCGCAAGAAGCGCGAGAATGAGATGGCCCGCGCGCTGCGCTATATCCAGGAGGTCGGCGCACGTCACGTCGTGCCGCACGCCGGGCCGCCATGCTTCCTCGACGACGCGCTGTGGAGCTTCAACGACTTCGACCGCGACCCGACCAACACCTTCCCCGACCAGAGCGTGTTCCTGGAGTACCTGGCCGGGCGCGGCTACGACCACGGCCACCTGATGATCCCAGGCAGCGAGATGGTGCTGACGCCGATAAGCTGCACCGTCCGCCACGCGCAGCCTGAGGCCACGGTGCGCGCGATCTTCAGCGACAAGCGCGCTTACCTGGAAGCCTACAAGGCACGCCAGCAGCACGTGATTGACGCCGAGAAGGCGAGCTGGCCGCGCGGACAGGTCGAGATTCTGCCCGCGCTGAAAGAGTGGTTCGAGCCGCTGCTGGCGATCGGCGACGTGACCTGCGTCGGCATCAACGGCCGCGTGCTGCTGGAATGGGAGAAGCCCGCGAGGGCAGGCGGCGGCGGGCGTCCACCGGACGCCCCTACACGCCAGAAGGACGAGGGCGAGGCGGGCCTCGCCGCTACCGCGGAAGGGGCAAGCCCGACAGCCCCAGCCGGCGAGGGCGTGGTGATTGATTACCAGAACCGCTCGGTCTATGCCTGGGAGGGCCAGGAGTGGGAGTACCGCTTCAAGCTCGATCCCGCGCTGGTGGAGTGGTGCATCGTCAATCACGCCGAGGACTGGATCAACACCCTCTTCCTCTCGTGCCGCTTCGAGGCGACGCGCACAGGCGCCTACAACGAGTACGTCTACAACTTCTTCAAGTGCCTGACGCCTGAGCGGCTGGAGTACGCCGAGGGTTACTACGCAGAGCGCTCCGCCGACCAGCAGCTTATGGAGCTGGAGGGCTACCGCATCCAGCGCCGCTGCCCGCACCTGAAAGCCGACCTCGCCCGCTTCGGTCACGTCGAGAACGGCGTGCTGACCTGCACCATGCACGGCTGGCAGTTCGAGCTGGCCACCGGCAAGTGCCTCACCTCCGACGACCGCAAGCTCTACTCTGTGCCGATCTCTGCGGAGCAGGATGCCGGAGGCGGTGAGGCCGCGGCGCCCGCGCCCTACGTCCCCCCGCCGAGCGTGCGCTGCAAGCACTGCTGGTTCTTGCCGGAGGGCAGCCGGCGCACCGCGCCGCCGGCACGACCAAGCCAGGCGCGCCCGCGTGAGCGGCCCGACCTGTGAGGCGTACACCTCCCATCGGCTAGACCCGGACGTATGCCGCGCGTTACGATCTATCTCGTTAACGTTAGCGTTCACGAGTGGCCGCGGTGTGCGTCCGGCGCGTGGGATATGGAGACGATGCCACGCAGTTGAGGAGGCGTGCAGGCGGCGAGTAAGGCAGATTGATGAGGATTCCGCTGCCCCGTACCCAGCAGGGACAAGCTGGCGCGATCGTCGCCGCCCGTACCTTCGCCAGTCTGCGCCTCCACCGCAACTATCGCCTGTACTTCTTCGGTCAATTCCTATCGCAGGTCGGCACCTGGCTGCAGAGCGCCGCGATGGCCTGGCTGGTGCTGCAATTGACGCACTCAGCGTTCGCCGTGGGTCTGCTCGCCTTCTGGCAGTTCGGCCCCTACGCACTGCTTGGACTCTTCGGCGGCGCGATCAGCGACCGGCTCGACCACCGCGTGACGCTGATTGCCACCCAGGCGGCGCTGGCGCTCTGCAGCGGCACGATCGCGGCGCTCACGCTCTCGCACGTGGTCGTCGTGTGGGAGGTGTACGCCATCGCCGCCATGCGCGGGCTGGTGCTGGTCTTCAACAATCCCAGCCGCCAGGCATTCATCTTCCAGATGGTCGGGCGCAAGGAGCTGCCCAACGCCATCGCGCTCAATTCAAGCCTGGCAAACGCGACGCGCATCCTCGGCCCTGGCATCGGCGGCCTCCTGATCGCCGCGTTCGGCGTCGGCATCTGCTTTAGCATTGACGCCATCAGCTATGTGGCGGTGATCGTTGCGCTGCTGCTGATGCGCGTGGATGAGCTGCTGCCGATGGAGCGCGGCGCCCGCCAAACGGTGCTGCGCGGCGTGGGCGAAGGGCTGCGCTACGTGCGCGAGACGCCGGCCCTGCGGCTGGCGCTGGCGATGTTCCTGTTTATCTGCATCGCCAGCATCAACTTCAGCGTGCTCTTGCCGCTAGTGGCGAGCGATACACTTGGCGCGGGCGCGGAGATCTATGGCGCGCTGACCGCGTGCTTCGGCGCGGGTGCTCTGATTGGCGCACTGATCTCGGCGGCGATTGGCCGCGCGACGTGGCGCATCCTGCTGGGGAGTGCGGCGGCCTTCGGACTGGGCGAAGTGCTGCTGGCGCCACAGCGCACACTCGTGGGAGCGCTGCTGCTGCTGCTCGTCACCGGCGTCGCCTATACGCTCTACACGTCGAACACCAACTCACTGGTGCAGCTCGCGGCGCCGGCCCGGCTGCAGGGGCGCATCGCCGGGCTGTATAGCTACATCTTCGCCGGCTCCAGCCCATTCGGCGCGCTGCTGGCGGGCGGACTGGCCGAGCGCGGTGGCACGCGGCTGGCGTTCTTTGTCGCTGGCGGCACGGCGCTCGCCTTCGCCGGGCTGGGCGCCCTGCTTGCACGGCCTGAGCGCGGTGACTGAGAGACGCGTGCGGCCGCGCAAGCTAGATCTGGTCGGCAGCGCGCCACCAGACGATGACACCCATGATGGCCCCCGCAACCACTGCGACGACTGATAGGTAGGTGCCCGCGCCAAGGTTCTGCGCCTCAGGGCCGGCCGCGCCGCTGAGTAACGCCGGCGCCGCCCAGGGAAACCAGGGGCCAAGACCCAGCGCGGAGAGGACTTGCGCGAGAAAGACTAGCAGGATGGTCACGCCAATCGCGGGGAGGTAACCACGACCGGCGCTGGCCGCCCAGGCGAGCGGCAGTGTGAGCGCGATGGTCAAGCTCGCCGTCGTCGCGTAGACCGCCGTTGCATGGAGCCACCCATCCGTCGTCCAGCCGGGCAGACCGATTAGTCTGCCAAGAGCGAGGCCCAGCAGGTAGATCCAGAGGGTCAGGAGAGCACACCAAATCACGATCAGGCACAGTTTCGCCGTCACAATCGTCGCTCGCGACGTGGGCAGCGCCAGCAGATCCTTCGCAGTGCGGTCGCTGTACTCGCGGCCAAAGAGCCAGATCACGACCAGGCTGAAGATAATGAAGCCACCCACGGCCAGCGCCTGAGTCAGCAGCCCGAAGTAGGTTGGCCAGTCGCCACGCGCTGCCGAGAACTGCGCCTTGGTGGTCAGCGCGCCAAACCGTGCGGCCCAGGCGGGATCGAGCAGAATCTTCATGAAGAGCGCGCCCATCAGCGGGGCAAGCGAGAAGCCGGCCAGTGTCACCGCCGGCATGCGCGCGCGACGCGCCTTCAGCATCTCGGCCCACAGCGCCGCACGCAGGTCAACGAACATGATGATCTTCTCCCCCCGGCGTCGTACCGACCAGCCGCAGGAACTGCGACTCCAGGTCCTCTTCTTCCACGCTCAGCCGCGTAAGAGCGATCCCTGCCTCAACGAGCCGCCGCGCCACCTCCTCAGGATGCGCGATTGCGTGCGCATCGGAGAGGCGAAGCGCCTCAGCCATCCCATTCCGCTCGTTCGCCAGCTCGGCACAGCTCTCGGCCACAAGACCAGCCGCCTTCAGGACCGAGCGAGCGCCCGCGCGATCACGCGCGTCCACCGCCAGCCAGCGCACACGTTGGCGCTCCATCTCCGCCGCGCTCAGCTCCTCTAGCAGCCGCCCCTGATGAATCACGCCGAAGCGGGTGGCGATCCGCGCGACCTCGCCGAGCAGGTGGCTCGACAGGAAGATGGTGACGCCGCGCTCATGCGCCAGCTCGCGCAGCAGCTCGCGCACCTCGACGACACCCGCCGGGTCCAGTCCGTTGGCTGGCTCATCGAGTAGCAGAAGCGCCGGATCGTGCAGCAACGCCTTCGCCAGTCCCAGTCGCTGCGCGTTCCCAAGCGAGAGCGTCCCCGCGCGCCGGTCGGCATAGGGCGTGAGAGCGAGGCGCTCAATGATCCGGTCCACGACGTGCACGTCGCGGAGTCCGCGCAGGCGGCGGAGGACCTCCAGATTCTCGCGCACGGTCAACTCGGGATAGGCGTGCGGCGTCTCGACAAGGTAGCCGACCTGTGCCCAGAGCTCGCGCGCGCCGGCGTGTACTGGCTTGCCAAGGAGGAACGCCACGCCAGCGCTTGGCCGGATCATGCCGAGCAGCATGCGGATGGTCGTCGTCTTGCCCGCGCCATTGAGGCCGAGAAAGGCGTAAATCTCGCCGCGCCCGACGCGCAGTGAGACATCATCCACCGCCCTGAGCGGACCGTAGCACTTCGTCAGGCCGTCGGCGCGGATCGCGTGGTCACCGTCTGCCATACCATCGCTCGTTTCTGTCGCTCATTTCCGCGGCTGCGCGTCGCTGGAGCCAGGCACTGCGCACCTGCTCACTGGTCAGCTCGCGTCGTTGCGCGCGGGAGCTGGTGGCCCAAGGTGGGGCGTGGGCGGGGAAGTGAGGCCAGGGAGGAGCAGGTCAGCGATCACGTCAGGAAGCTCTTGCCAGCGCGCCGAGAGCGTCTCGTCGCCGAGCAGTTGCAGCACCATGAGGCCGAGCACCGATCCCGCCACGACACGCACGCTCAACGGAAGGTCCAGGTCACGCACCGCTCCGTGCGCGGCCAACGCGCCAAAGGCCCCCTCACCCAAAGCCATCGTCGGCGCGATCACCTCGTCGTAGTAGCGCGCACGCAGGGCAGGGTTCGCGAGCAGTTCCGGGAGCACCGCGCGAAACAGGTCGGCGTTGGACCATAGCGCCTCGACGCGTTCGCGCAGATAGGCGCGGAAATAAGCGCGGAACGAGTCCCCAACGTCCCCGACTGGCACCTCAGTCGCCTGAGCAAGACTGGCCGGCCGGCGCTCGGTGTCGTTGAGGCGGTCGAGCATGCCAAAGAGCAGGTCGGTCTTGTTGGCGAAGTAGTTGTAGATCGTGCCGTCGGCGACGCCCGCATCCCGCGCGACATCGCGAATGGTCGCGCGGTTGAACCCTATGCTGGCGAAGACACGCGTCGCCGCATCGAGGATCTGCGTCCGCCGAGCGGCAGCAAGCTGCGCCTGGAGCGCCTGAATCGGATCAGCGGAGTTCTTGGCCTCCGGCGTGTCAGGCATGCCTCACACTCCCCTTGATTGAGCGCATATTCACATTGGTGAATACACGTTCACCCATGATGATAACGCGAGATCGACGCGCCGTCAAGGGTACACGCCGACGTGCCGCACCTCTTGCCATCCCCACGATGCGCGCAGGGGAAGTCGAGCGCTCCGTATACGTATCAGGCAGGCAACACACTCAACATTGTCCGCACCTTCGCCCGCAGCGGCCAGATATGACGCCATAGCATGCGGACGGCTCGTCGTTGGTCAAGTGGGGCGCGCGAAGGATGCATCGCGGCATAGTTTGGTTCTACACTGGTAGCGCGACACCGTCTCAGTCGGATGCCCCGGCCAGAGGCAGCGTGAACCAGAAGGTCGAGCCGTGTCCTACTTCGCTCTCGACGCCGACACGCCCCTGGTGCAGCTCCACGATGCGCTGGCTGATGTGCAGACCCAGCCCCAGGCTACCCGTCATGTTGCCCTGCGCCGGGACGCCTGGCACCCGGTGATACGGCTCCCACACTCGGCGCTGCTCCGCCTCCGGCAGCCCCGGCCCCGCGTCGCGCACGGCCACACGAGCGTCTCCCCCGACCACCTCCAGCCGCACCTCGATCGGTTGGTCGTCAGGCGAATATTTGACGGCATTGCTCAGATAGTTGCTGAGCACCTGGCTGAGCCGGTCCGCGTCCGCCAGCACTCCGACAGGCCGGGCGTCCGGCACGACCAGATGCAGCGTCCGCTCGGGCGTCGCAGCCTGCTGCGCCGCCACCTGCTCGCGGACAAGAGCCGACAGGTCGCACGGAGTGCGCCGCAGATCCAGCGTGCCGCTTCGCGCTCGGGACACGTCAAAGAGCAGGGCGACGAGCCTGACCAAGCGTTCCATGCTCTGGTTAGCCAGCTCCAGAGGCTCGCTAAGAGTCTGAAACTCGCTGTCACGGCTGGTGGTCTTGGACGATGCCGTGGCCCGCTCGAAGCGACGCACGGCCACCTGCAGGTGAGACCTGACGGCCGTTATCGGGTTCCGCAGCTCATGAGCGGCGGTATCCAGGAACTCGTCCATGCGCCGCGTGGTTTCCTGCAGGGCCAGCTCGCGTGCTCGTCCCTCTTCCCGCTCTTGCTCCATTCGATAGCGCTCAGTAATATCGATAGCCGAGCCAATATACCCCAGAAAAGTCCCATCTGGCGCAAAGCGTGGAACACCGCTATCCACCATCCAGCGATATTCGCCGTCGAAGCGTCGCAGCCGGTACTCCATCATAAAGCGCTCGCGCGCCCGCAACGCACTGTAATACGTCTCCAGACAGCCTTGATAGTCGTCAGGATGAACCCGGTCCGCCCAGCCGTTGCCTAGCTCGCGCTCGAGCGTCCGTCCACTAAACTGCAGCCACTGCGCGTTGACGAGTGTCACCAATCCATCGGTGCCGGCGACCCACACTAGCACAGGAGCTGTATCCGCCAGCGTACGGAACCACGCCTCGCTCGCCAGCAGTGCCGCCTGGCGCTCCTGCTCTAGCCGCTTGCGTTCGGTCAGATCATGCAAGATCGTTACAGCGCCTAGCAGGCGACCCTCTCCATCGCGCAGTGGCGCGGCGCTCGTGTGGAGGTCTACCTCGCGGGCGTCCAGGGTCCGCAACACGATGTCCCGTCCTACCGGTCCAGTTACGCCGTGCCCTTGCAGGACCTGAATCAGCGGCCAGTCCTCCGGCGCGAGCCGGTGGCCCTGCTCGTCGTGCGCCTCGTACATAACGGCACGGTCAGCGGCCTGCAATTGGGCATACGCGGCTGGCACGGCGTCGAGCCCTAGCAGGCGCCGAGCCGCGGCATTGATCCGCACGATCTGTCCCTCGGCGTTGTAAACCACCAATCCATCCTCGATACCCTCGAAGATGCGGTTCAGTTGTTCGGCCTGCTGGGCGTGCTCGCGCTCCAATCGCGAGCGCTCCGTGATATCACGCCCGACGGCGATCGCGCCCAGCAGTGCGCCCTGAGGGCTACGCATTGGGGCCGCATCCCACGCCACCAGACACTCCTCGCCAGCGGGATCGCGGTGCGCCAGCACCACCCCGTGCACCGGCTGGCCTTCCTGCAGGGCGCGCCGGAGCGGGAGCTGCTTGACCGGCATCAAGCTCACGCCATCGGGGTCGAGCAGGCCATAGCGCGCCGGTCGCTCCTCGGCGGACACCGATGGGTCGGCGGGTCCACCGCGCAGACGCGCGTAGGCAGGGTTCACGTAGGTCACGCGCAGGTCAGCATCACACGTGATGACAAACTCGGGGGCGCTGTCCATCGCCGCCCGCCACTGTATTTGCTCTCGTTCCGCCGCCCGGCGTGCTGCCTGCTCAGCCTCGAATAAGCGGGCTCGATCAATGGCCAGGGCCACGCGGTCGGCCACCTGCTCCAGCAGCTTGACCTCCGCCTCAGTGAAGTGGCGTGGAGTTTCACTGCCCACATGCACGACGCCCAGCAGGCGCCTCCCCACGAGCAGTGGCACCCCGGCCACCGAGCGCAATCGCTCGCGTAGGATGAGGTGGGCCACCGGGAAGGTGGACAGGTCGTCCACGATCAGAGGCTGGCGCGTCTCCACGATGCGACCGGCGAATCCCTGTCCCACCGGCACTTTGACCTGCGAGGCCACGGCCTCTTCCAGTCCGCGTGCCGCGCGCACAGTCAACTCTTGCTCGTCGTCCTCCAACAGCAAGATGGCGACGCTGTCCACGCCCATTACTGCCAGGACACGCTCTTGCAGCTCGTGCAGCAAGTCGTCCAGTGCCAGGTGCGAGAGAGCGGTGTCCGTGACGGCTTGCAGGGCGCGCAGCTCCTGGATAGCCTTCTCGGCAGGCCGCCGGCCATTCCGCTTGAGCGCCGGCAAGCCAGCGTCGCGCTCTGGTCTGGCAGCCTCTGCTCCTGGTGTAGCTCCCTGCGTCGGCAGCGTCGCGGCGGCAGGGTGCATGGTTTCGGAGGGTAGCTGTGCGGACCTTGACCGGCGGGACGGCGCCATGCGTTCCTCCTCTACGTGAGGGGTGCTGAGTACACATACAACGGGCGGACTGCGTGAGCTGCGCCGCCTGATCGTCAATGCACGCTGAGTGTGTACCGAGTCTGGGGGACTATGGCACTATCCGCCTACGCGCGTCAAGCTCAGCAGTGCAGTTGCCAGGTCGGTGTCGAGCACGAGAGGCTGAGTAGCAAGAGCACTATGCTGCTGGGGGGATCTGCACCGACCGGCCGCGCGCAGGTGGACAGCGGCACACCCTGTGGCATGCTCCCTGCGTGTGGCACCTGCGGGCCACTTTGCCGTAAGGGCGCTTGCGTGCTATAACGAGGCGTGAGGGCGCCGCCAGAGCAAGATAGGCGGCGAGTGCATCGGCTGGAGGCCGCCGCATGGGGCGGCGTCGAAAGCCGCGCAAGAGAGGAACGCGAACGTGGCGAAGAATAGTGGGAGCGGGAGCTCCTCGAAGGGGCGTGGTGGGCCAAGTCCGCGCGACTTCCTGACCTTCTCGAATCTGGCGAAGCTGCCCTCGAACCTCGCCACGCTGCGCAAATTCATCCACGCCGTCAGTTGGAAGGATGCCCAGCAAGACGTCGAAGGCGAGCTCAGCCACCAGATCGCCATCGTCGGCCTGGCGAACTCCGGCAAATCCACCCTCTTCAACACGCTGCGCGGCAAGTACACCTCCGCCGTGTCCGCCCAGGCCGGCACCACCACGACCAACGTGCGCGGCACCTTCGGCCCCTTCACGCTGATTGATACACCGGGGCATCTGCCCGACGTGCAGGACGAGGCCGTGCAGGAGGCGGCGGCCGTCGTCTATCTGCTGGACGCCTCGGAGGGCCTGCGCGCGCAGGATGCCGCGATTGTCAACAAGCTCAAGCTCTCCGACAAGCCGCTGATCGTCGCGCTCAACAAAGCCGATCTGCTCAAGGACGGCGCCGACGACGCCGCGGCAGAAGCCGCCGCACGCCTGCATGTCAACGACGTGATCCCGATCTCAGCCCACACCGGCGAGAACATCGGCGAGGAGTTGATCCCCGCGCTGATCGAGACCAGCCCTGATGCTGCCCTGGCGCTCGGTCGCAGCCTGCCGGAGTATCGTCGCAAAGCCGCCAACAAGCTGGTGCGCACGGCGGCGCTGGTCAGCCTGGCCGCCGGCATGGAGCCGGTCCCGCTGCTTGACATTCCCGTCCTGCTTGGCAACCAGATCCGGCTCGTGATGCGCATCGCCACGCTCTACAACGAGCCGCTCGGCGGCAAGCCGACCCGCGAGCTTTTCGCCACCATCGGCACGGGCCTCTTCTTCCGCTATGTGGCCGAAGAGGTGGCCAAGGCCGTGCCCTTCGGCGGAGACCTCGTCTCGGGCGCTATCGCCGCCGCCGGCACCTGGGCGCTCGGTCAGGTCGCCGTCGAGTATTTCGAGAGCGGCAAGCAGCTCACTCCCGGCGAGCTGCGCGATATCTTCACCCGGCTCTACCAGCGCTACCGTGCTGACTATGGCGCCGTCAAGACGCCCGAAGAAGCGGCAGGCGTCCGCCCGGCGGTGGTGATCCGTGAGGAGCCGCGCGTGCGCCCGGCGAGCAGTTAAGGCGCATTACCGGCGATCGTCGCGCTCAGGATCATGGAGCGTTCGCGCTCGTCGGGATTCCGAAACACTCAGCGCCGCGCCCACGCGATGCGGGGATCAATGCGCCGCGCGAGCCGGTAGTACAGCGGGCGAAAGCCCTGTGCCGGCCAGAAGCGCGACGACAACGGATTCGACGGGATGTACATCACTGTGCAGCGCTCGTAGCCCTCGTCGCGCGCCCACCGCAGCCCATACGCGACCAGCGCGCTGGCGACACCGCTTCCGCGCGCCTCCGGCACAGTGTAGCCGTGATCGAGGTAGATGCTGCGCTCTGGCGTCTGGAGGCCAGGCTGGGTCGGGAAGAACGAGCAGAGTCCAACAGGCTGCCCATCGAGCGCGGCGAGCCAGAAGACGCAGGCGGGGTCGGCTATCTCGGCGGTGATGGACGTGCGGATGGTCTCTTCGAGGTTCGCAAACATCGGCATAAAGATCGGCGCTTCGCAGTGATAGTACATGTTCTCAGTGGTCAGCGCGATGACGGACTCCAGATCCCGTGGACCGGCGCGGCGGATCACAATACCATCCGCGACACCAACCCGCGCAGGCTGTAGCGCATCCAGCTCGCGCGCCGCCGCGCAGACATCCGGCGCGAAACCCAGCGCCGCCCATGTTTCGAGCGCGCCGGTATCGGATGCCGGCACCCAGACGTAGTGCGCAAAGAAGCCGCCGGCCACCCACTGTGCTGCCAGTGCGGCATACAGATCGCGGTAGAGCGCGGGCGTCTCGCCAGCCGCGATGGCGTGCCCGGAGTGGCGTATGCTGCCGGTCCGCTCCTCGAAGAGCATCGGATTGCCGTGCGGCTGCGGTGGCTCTGCGCGGCCGAGCAGGTAGCCGACCAGCACGCCATCGCGCAACGCGACAACGCCCCGCGCGCCAGCCTCCAGCTCCTGCCGCAACAGCTCGCCACAGGCGGCGGCATCTTCGTAGGCAGCGGGCAGCAGCGGCGTGTGCCGGCGATCGGCGGTGTGGCGCCGAGTGAGCAACGCGGCGGCGGCCTCGCTATGATCTGCGGCGAAGGCGACAATCTCCAGCGACATGCGTACGGCTCCTCCCAGGGAAAGCGACGAGTGCGACAATGGAAACACTCACGATCCAGACGCGGCACAAAGACGAAGTCGTGGACCTCACGGCGGCGGTCGAGCGTGTGGTGGCTGGCGCGCAGCGCGAGAGCGGCCTGTGCGTCGTCTTCGCCGCGCACACCACCTGCGCTCTCACCACCGCCGACCTCGATCCTGGCACGGATCGCGATCTCCTACAGGCGCTGCGCAGCCTGCTGCCAGCGCAGACGTATCGCCACCCGCACGACCCCGCCCACGCGCCGGACCACATCCTCTCCGCACTGATCGGCCCCTCCGTCGCCATCCCCTACGCCAGCCGCCACCTGCCGCTGGGCACCTGGCAGCGCATCGTGCTGATCGAGCTGGATGGCCCACGCGCCCGCACACTCCACATCGCCTGCTCCTAGCGGCCACTGGACGCGCGTAGACCTGTGTGTAGGCGCGCCTGCCAGCGCCTACAGCACGTCCAGCTCGCGGTGGGCAAACGGACGGTCGAGCCGGAACGGGTTGTCAGCATTGGATGCTCGGCCAGTTAGCAGGTCCACCACCAGCCGGCTGCCGCCCGCGCTCGCCATGATGCCGTGGCCGCTGTAGCCGCAATTGACGCTCAGGCCCTCGACGGAGGTGGGGCCGAGCAGCGGCCGGTGGTCAGGAGTATAGGAGTACTGGCCGGCGATAGCAAACCAGTGGCCGATGTTGCGCTCCCACACGCCGCGCCAAAACGGACTGATGCGAGCGACGGCATGGTCGCTGGCTGGATCGAGCAGGCGCATGCCGAAGGAGTACGCGGCTGGCACGTCTTCGAGCGGCGGGCCCGGCGGCTCGGTCGGCGTCGTCCACATCAGGTGCGCGCCGTGCAGCGCCGGCCGCCAGTGCGCGCCGGTCTCCTCGTCAATCGTCATCGGCGCGTCTGGCGGCACCTC
>DASUBU010000161.1:0-5142 GCA_035763125.1 Ktedonobacterales bacterium | reverse complement strand
GGGGATCAGGTTGAAGGCCTGGAAGACCATGCCGATCTTCTGATTGCGCACGCGCGCCAGCTGCGCCTCGCCCATCGTGGTGATGTCCACCCCATCTACCCGCACCCGCCCGCTGCTCGGCCGGTCGAGGCCGGCGATGAGCCCCAGCAGCGTGCTCTTGCCCGAGCCACTCGGCCCCTGAATCGCCACCAGCTCGCCGTGGGCGATGCGCAGGCTGATGCCGCGCAGGATGTCGATGCGCGCCCGGCCCAGCGGCAGGCTCTTGGTCACGTCAATGGCTTCCAGCGCGGGGATATCGGTACGTGGCCGCACGTCGCTCGTCATGGCGTCAGGGTCCTTTCGATGGTAGCGGGAGCAGAGAGTTACCGCAGAGGTAACGGAGGGCACGGAGGGGAGGGGGAGGGGCGGAAGAAGCGGCAGTGTCAGGCTCCAGCGGTAGCAGTGCCGGCAATTGCCCCGTCCACGGGAGTGCGGTAGGCGCGAACGAGCGCGATGGCGGCGACGAGCGTGGCGAGCGCCATCACGGAGACCACGATCAGCCAGTGCGTGACGACGCTGAGGCCGAAGGGACCGCTCGTGCCGTTCAGATAGGCGGGGTCGTCGGCGCGCATGAGCAGGCCCCAGGCGACCACGCCGCCCAGCATGACGGCCATCGTGACGACAGCCGCGACGCCAGGACCAAG
Organism: Ktedonobacterales bacterium; assembly: GCA_035763125.1. GTDB lineage: Bacteria > Chloroflexota > Ktedonobacteria > Ktedonobacterales > JADMIN01 > SMAG-U1939. Next base: position 4,459 of record DASUBU010000161.1, on the reverse strand, counting down.
CGCGAAGCGATAGAGCTGCGGGGAGACCTCGCTGCGGCTGACGGCGATCGTCACGGCGGCCGTGCTGGCAATGGCCGCCAGCACGAACAGTCCGCTCCACGAGACGAAGACGGCAAGGCCGAATGTCTCGTGGATGGTCATGTTCGGATGGGCGGGCGCGATGACGCGCACAATCACTGCGGTCCAGCCGAGCCAGAGCGCCAGCGCGAGCGGCGGGACGGCAAACAGCGCGAGGATATCCCGGCGGCGCCCGGTCAGCGCGTGGCGCAGGGCGACGAGCGCAATGGGCAACCCGCCGGCCAGCACCGCCAGCAGCGAGAGCGGCGCGACGAAGAACACGATGTGGTAGGCCAGCGCGACATCGGGATGGGCGCTATTGAGCGCGCGCAGGTCGTCCTCGATGGTCTGGTTATAGCTGATGCCGGCCAGCACGAAGGCGATGTAAGCGCAGAAGACGACGATAGCGCTGCGGCGGGGCTGATGGAGCATGCGCAGGATCCTCCCGTTGGCGTCGAGCGGAGCGATATGGGCATCGAGCGCGCCGAGCAGCACGTCGAACAGGCCGAAGAATGAGAGCGGGCAGTCCTCCAGCAGCGCGGCGAACTCCTCGCCGTAGCGCGCGCGCCAGTCGGCCGGGTAGAGGCGCAGCAGCCAGGAGCGGGCGGCGGGATTCGTGAGCATCGCGGCACTCCTCTCGCTAGATCGCCGCCAGCCGTTGCAGGCCGGTGGTGGCGAAGGCGTGCAGGCTGGCAAGCTGCTCGCGCAGGACGGCCGCGCCCAGGGCGGTGAGGCGATACGGGCGGCGGCGATCCTCGGCGGGCAGCGGCTCGATCAGGCCGCGCTGCTCCAGCCGCGCAATGGCGCCGTAGAGCGTGCCGGGGCCAAGGCGCACGCCGGCCATCGCCGCGATATCCTCGATCATCGCGTAGCCGTGCCTGGCGCCGCCGGCCAGACTGGTGAGGATCAGCAGCGACGGATCGGAGAAGCGGCCAAGGTCGGAAAGATCGTGAACGTCGCGTTGGTCGTCAGGCATGTCCGGCACCTCCACGCGGCGCACCGTAGTACGTCGCGCGCTATATCGCCGCACGTAATATATCGTCCGACGTAATAGTAATCGCGAGTGGGGCAGACTGTCAAGGGGCAGATTTCTGACATGCACACAGAAGGCGGAGGCGATACACTGCTGCCATTGGTCATGAGGAAAGCGAACGTCCATGGCTGCCAACCACAAGCTTGAACAGAAGGTGCAGGAAACCGCCACACGCCCGAAGTCGCTGTGGCGCAATCGGGACTACCGGCTGCTGTGGAGCGGCCAGGCGGTCTCGTCGGTGGGTGCCGAGGCGTCGCAGCTCGCCCTCCCGCTGCTGAGTCTGAGCCTCACCCACTCGCCGGCGCAGGCGGGCTTCGCTGGCGCGCTGCGCTCGCTCTCCTACCTGCTGCTCGGCCTGCCCGCTGGCGCGTTGATTGACCGCTGGGACCGCAAGCGCGCGATGATCCTCTGCGACGCCGGCCGCGCGCTGGCCCTCGGCAGCATCCCCCTCGCACTGGCGCTGGGGCGTCTGACGATGGCGCAGCTCTACCTTGTCTCGCTGATCGAAGGCGGACTGTACGTCTTCTTCTCGCTGGCGGAGACGGCGGCGCTGCCGCAAGTGGTGGCCAAGGCGCAGCTGCCCGCGGCGACGGCGCAGAACGAAGTGACCGGCGGCATGGTGACGCTCGTCGGACCATCACTGGGCGGCGCGCTCTTCGGCGTAGCACGCGCGCTGCCCTTCCTGGTGGATGCCATCTCGTACGCCGCCTCGATGCTGTCGCTCGCCTGGATTCGCTTGCCCTTCCAGGAAGAGCGCCCGTCCCAGCCCCGCGGACTGCTCGCTGAGATGCGAGAAGGGCTGGCCTGGCTCTGGCGCGAGCCGGTGGTGCGCTCGCTGACGCTGCTCCACGGCGCGCTGATCCTCTCATACGAGGGGATGCTGCTGCTCGTGCTGGTGATCGCCGAGCGCCAGCATGCCGCGCCCGCCGCCATCGGCTTGGCGTTTGGCATCAGCGGCCTGGGGGCCATGCTCGGCGCGGTGTTGGGCGCGCAGGCGCACAAACGGCTGCGCCTGGGGCAGATCATGGTCGGCACGTTCTGGCTCTTCGCGCTGCTGTGGCCGCTCTACGCGATCGCGCCCTCGCTGTTGGCGCTGGGCTTGATCCTGGGAGCCTTCTGGGTAGTGGATGAGATCTACGACGTGGCACAGATCAGCTACCGGCTGGCGCTGATCCCCGAGGCCCTGCGCGGCCGGGTGAACGGGGCCTTCCGTATCGTCGCCTTCGGCTGCGCGTCACTCAGCCTCGCGCTGACCGGCCTGCTCTTGCAGCAATTCGGCGTGCTGGCGACGATTCTGTGCTTCGAGGTCCCGCTGATCGTGCTGGCGCTGGCGGTCACGCTCAACCGCGCGCTGCGCACGGCACGTCCCATCGCCGAGCTATAGCAAGTGCGTGGCCGTAGCGTGTGCCCTGTAGCAGCATGCCCGATCAGCGCAGCAAGAAGCCCCGCCCGATGTCGTCGCCCGACTCCAGCCAGTAGCGCGCCGTCCCGCTGTAGTGCGCCCGACCACTGACTCGCACCGTCACCGCGGGTCGCTCGCCACTGCGCGTCACTGCGACCGCCTCGCCCTCGAACACCGCGCCCGTCACACTCTCGAACAGGCAGCGCTGGTTCAGCTCCATCTTGCCCTGCGCCACGCGCGCCGCCATCCGCGCGGTCACCCCCGATCCCGTTGGGCTGCGGTCCACCTCGGCGTCGGCGAAGACGCAGATGTTGCGCGAAGGCCCTTCTTCGGGCCGCTCGCGTCCATCGGTGAGGATGCTGCCGTAGAGAAAGGCCAGGTCGTCGTGCTCGGGATGCTCCAGGGGTGCCGCGGCGCGCACCGCCTCTGTCAGCGCCGTGGCGGCATCCACCAGATCACGCACGCGGCTGGTACGCACGTCCAGCCCAAACTGGGCAGCATCCGCCAGGGCGTAGAACGCTCCCCCATAGCTGACATCGGTCGTGACGATCCCGGCTCCTGGCACGTCCACCCGCAGCCCATCGGCAAAGAGGAAGGCCGGCACGCTCTCGAACGCCACCCGTCCGATCCTGCCGTCGCGCACCTCCACCGCCGCCCGCACCAGCCCGCACGGGCACTCGATGCCCACGTGCGTCACCGGCTCCGTCTTCTCCACCAGCCCGTAGTCCACCGCGTAGCGGCCCAGGGCGATCACCGCGTGGCCGCACATGGTGCTGTAGCCCGCGTTGTGCAGGAACAGCACCGCCAGATCGGCGCCCGGCAGGCTCGGCTCTACGAGCAGTGCGCCGTACATATCCGCGTGGCCGCGTGGCTCGAACATCAGGAACCGGCGCAGATGGTCGAGGTGCTCGCGGGCATAGCGCCGCTTGTCCAGAATCGTCGGCCCGACCACTGGCGGATAGCCGCCGCGCACGATGCGCACAGGCTCGCCGCCGGTGTGCATGTCCAGCACCTCCAGCGCCGGATATGCCGGGTCAACAGCCGCGGCGCCGCCGCTGGGCGCCTGACTCGTCGCAGGCAGTGGCGTCGGATCGCTGGGCGTGGGGGGCGTGGACATGGTCGGCATAGCAGAGCTCCTCTATTAGTCGCGTCATACAGTCTACGATAGTGCGGCTAGGCGAGTCCGCCTGAACTGTCACGTGGCCTACGCTTGGAGCGAAGGAGCGCGCTGGATGATCGCCTCCTTCGTGGGCGCTCAGACACCGTCTGATACATGGTCAACAGCGCCGCTGGGCGTCCACCGGACGCCCCTACACACCGGCTGCGCCCGACATCGATGGCGCGGCGTTGCGGCCGCTCGCCCGCCGAAGTAGAATTCCTGGGAGCTGAGTACGTACGCGCGTCGGACATCCACCGAGGAGTAGATGCATGTGGCGCGAGCTGATCCGCGAGCTATGTAAGGACTTCGAGCCGGTCGCCCACCTCGATCCCGGCCCCGAGTTCTTCCCAGGCGCGACGCCGGCAGAGCTGGAAGCGGTCGAGCGACAGCTTGGGGTGCCGCTGCCGCCAAGCCTGAAGGAGCTGCTCGACGAATCGAATGGTGTGCTGGTGTGCTTCGGCCAGCATCTCATCTGGTCTACGGACGAGATGGTCAGCCGCAACATCGAGCTGCGCACCGACCCGATCTATGCGGACGATATGCCTCTTGACCACCTGCTCTTCTTCGGCGACGCGGGTGTGGACGGCATCCAGTTTGCATTTCCCATCAGCCGCAATGGTCTTGTTGGCCACCACATCTTCGCCTGGGATCACATGGAAGATGGCCGGCAATGGAAGGCCCGATCGCTGCGGGCATATGTCGAGGGATGGCTGACGGGCAAGCTAACGGTGTGATGCCGCCTCGCGCTGAATCTTGATGGTGACATACTCGGCCGGCTAGCGGGTGGCCGCCGAGCGAGCGCTGCGGC
>DASUBU010000160.1:0-41813 GCA_035763125.1 Ktedonobacterales bacterium | reverse complement strand
GGCCGGGCTGTCGCCAAGCGCGCCGAGGGCAGCCCGCACCGTCAGCAGCGAATTGCCGACGAAGTGCCCCACCTGCTGCGCGTCGTACTGGCGATTGGCGCGGCTGTGCCAGTAGTCCATCGGCGCAAGCACGTTCCAGCTTGCGGCGATGGCCGCGTAGGGGTAATAGGTCTGCGCGTAGGCGTGGTAGACCGCCGAGACCATCAGCGCGTCGGGACCGAGCAGCGCCCGCAGCGCCTGGCCGTAGGTATAGACGCTGGCGCTATCGTCGGTCTCCTCCACGTCGGTTGCCAGGCCATCTGCGCGCAGGCCGTCGGGCGTCACGTAGGTCGCCACTTGCTGCGTCATGCGCACGTCGGCGCTGATGTCCTTGAGATAGGGGTACACCCAGGCGATCACAGCAATGCCCTGCGCATGGGCGGCAGGCAGCAGCCGGTCGAGCGCATTGCGGGCGTAGAAACCGTAGGTCGAGATGGCGACCTCGGCGTAGACGTGAGTGATGCCCGCCAACTTGGCCGCGCGCATGAGGGCGTTGACGTCGGAGTGGTGGGGCAGATAGTTGGTGAACCACATGCCTTTGCCGGCCACCCGCGACCAGACCGGCTTGCCCCCGACGTCGTGTGTGGCCGGGTCAGGCGAGACTACCCGCGCCGCGCCAGACCAGATCCAGCCCTGGAGGCCGCCTGTGCGCACCTGATACCACGGCCGGCCCAGCGCATCGCTCGCCCAGGCGGTCACGTCGAGCCGCGTGCCAAGGGCCAGCGCGCCGGCTGGCATCGCAGCGTCGTCCGGCCGGGGGTAGAGCGTGGCCGGTGTGGAGACGCGCACGGCGGCGCTGAGCGGCCACGGGCCACGGTCGGCGGGCAGGAGATCGTCGCGTGGGTCGGGGACGCCGGGGTACTCGCAGTTGATCTCCTCGGCGCTCGTGGGCGGATTGGCAGAGAGATCGGCCGCCGGGATGTAGCCCTCGATGCCGCTCCAAATCTTGACATGCCGCCAGCCGCTGCTCGATGCGCCGAGGTCGGTCACATCGGCGCCGCCGAGCAGCGTCGTCACAGGCGTTGCCTTGGCGCTGGGCGAGGAGTAGACGAACGTGCATCCGTGTTGCGCGTAGAGCAGCGCGGAGGTGGCGCCCCTCGCGGCACTGGCATCCGCACGCCAGCCTGGCAGTATCACGGCGGCCAGGACGAGTGCCAGCACAACGGCACGAGCTGTTCGCGCTCGTACGCCACATGCGCTGTGCGATCTCGTCACCTGACACCCCCACACGCGACCGTCCACGCCATAACAAGCCCAGCCGCAGCATACGCCATCAGGCCGGGATTTGCTAGCGGGCGGTGGCGGCGGCCTCGGCCAGCTCCATCGAGAGCACGCGGGAGATGCCCTCGCCAGGCATGGAAACGCCATAGAATACATCGGCGTGGGTCATCGTGACGCGATTGTGGGTAATGACGATGAACTGCGTGCGCTCGCCCAGCACGCGCAGAATCTCGCAGAAGCGCACGACGTTGGCCTCGTCGAGTGCGGCGTCCACCTCGTCCAGCAGGCAGAAGGGCGGCGGATTCGTCTCGAGCAGCGCGAAGAGCAGGGCCACAGAGACCATCGCGCGCTCGCCGCCAGAGAGCAGCGAGAGATCCTGTACCTTCTTGCCAGGAATCTGCACGTAGACCTCGACGCCGGCCATTGGCTGCTTTGCGGGCGTGCCGTTCGGCGCATCATCCTCATCGTCGTCGTCCTCGGAGCGGCTACGGCGGGGTACCGTCAGCTCCAGCCGCGCCGCGCCGCCGGAGAAAAGCGTCGTGAAATGCCGCTGGAAGCGCTCGTTGACGGCGTGAAAGGTCTCCTCGAACTGGCGGCGCATGGTGGCATCCAACTCGGCAATCACGCTGCGCAGATTGGTCGAGGCCTGTTGCATGTCGCGCACTTGCCCGGTGAGGAAGTCGTAGCGCGTCTTGAGCTCCTCGTAGGCCTGTGGCGCCTCCGGATCGTAGCCACCCAGATGCCGGAGACGATTGCGCAGCGCATCAATCTGCCGCCGCGTCTTGGCGGTCTCCTCCGCCGTCGGCTCCGCCGCGGCATCTGGGCCGTCGCTGCGCTCGGCACCAGCGCTATCCGCCCCACCGATGATCTCATCGAGCGGGTCGGCGTCGTCGTCTTCGGTGGCCAGCTCTTCGCGAATCTGCTGCGCCAGGGCGTCCAGAGCTTCGCGCCCACGCTGCGACTCGGTCGCCGCACGCTGCTGCTGGACTTCGAGTCGCGCCAGCTCAGCCCGCTCCTGGCTCTGTCCGCGCTCCAGCTCGTGCATCTGGCGCTCGGCATCGACAGCGCGTGTCTCGCGCTCGCGCATCGCCTCAGTCAGCTCGCGCAGCCGCTCGCGCAGGGTCGCCAGCTCCTGCTCCTGTGCCTCGGCGGTTTCGATCACGCTCGCGCGCTGCATACGCAGAGACTTGAGCCGCTCGCCACGGCGCGCCATCTGGGTCTCCTGCTCGCGCGCCTGGACCCGCACCTGCTCCGCTCGCTGCGCCAGCACTTTCACTTCTTGCTGCTGGAGCGCCGCCGCTGTCCGCGCGCGGGCAAGCTCTTCCTGCTGGCCGCGGGTAGAGGCTAGCAGCTCGTCTACCTCGGCCTGCACGTCGTCCACGCGCTCGGCTGCCTCGCGATGCGCCTGCTCTTGCTCGGCCACACGCACCGCCGTTGCCTCGACCTCCTGATCGAGGCCGCGCACCTCAGCGGCGAGCTGCTCCACCATGCCCTGCCCGACGCGCAGATCGGCCTCGGCGCGCTCCTGCTCGCGCTGGAGATTGGTCACCGCGCGAGCCAGCTCTTGCGCCGCCGCTTCGTCGCGCTGGAGCTGCTTGCGCAGCGCCTCGATCTGCGTGCGCCGCTGTTCCTGTGCAGTGCGTGCGGCATCATGGCGCGCCTGCAGCTCAGCGGCTGCGGCGTCCAGCCGGTCCAGCTCGGCCGGCAGTTGGCGCAGCTCGCGCTCGCGCGCCAGCACGCTCGCCCCGCCCGCGCGCCCGTCGCCTTTCGTCGCGGTTCCACCGCCGCGCAGCCAGCCATCGGGATGTAGCTGGTCACCATCCAGGGTAACGACCGGCGCGGGGAGCGACTTGCCTTTCCAGAGCCGGTCGGCCACCGCCCGCTCGCGCACGATGTACGTGTCACCCAGCAGACGTGCCACCACTTGGGCCACCTCGGCGCTGGCGCTCACCCGCTCGCGCGCCAGCCCCAGAAGGTCTTGGCCGTCGGACTTGGGCAGCGAATCTGATGCCGCCAGAGCCGTCCCCTTCCGAGGCCAGGCAAAGACCGCACGCCCGGCGCCACGCTCACGCAGCCAGTCCGCGGCGGCGCGGGCGTCGGCGGGCGAGGCCACCACCACGGCATGCAGCAGCGGCCCGAGCGCCGCCTCGATGGCGTCCTCGTAGCCCTGCGGCACACCGATCAGCTGCGCCACCACGCCAAGCATGGCGGGGGTTTCCGCGTCTTTAGCGTGCAGCAGCGCCTTCACCCCATCGCCAAAGCCCTCCAGGCTGCGACGCCACTCTTCCAGCAGCGCCAGCCGATCGGCAAGCGCACGCCGCTCGCGCAGCGTGTCGGCTGCCTCGCCGCGCAGGCGGTCGGCCGCGGCCTGGCCATCGGCCAACTCGCGTGAGAGATCCTCGCGCCGCGCGACCAGCGCCTCCACGCCCGCGCGTGCCTTCTCGAAGGCTTCGCGCCGCTTGTCGGCCTGCTCTTTGGCGGCATCGAGCTTGCGTTGGGCCTGAGCCGCCGCATCACGCCGCGCGGCGAGCACTCGATTGCGATCGCCTAGCTGTTTCTGGAGCCGGCCCAATTCGGTCTGCGCCGCGCCGAGGCGCGCCTGCACCTGAATGACATCGCGCTGGGCGGCCCGCAGCCGCGCCTCCTCTCGCTCCTGTTCCTGCCGGGCAGTATGCAATGCCTGCTCGATCTGCTTGAGCGCGGCCTCGGCTTGCTGCTGCTCTTGCTCGGCGCGCGCGGCCTGCGCTTCGATCGCGCCGACGTGGGCCTGGGCGACGGCTACCGCGTCGCCTTGCTGCTCCTGCTCTTGGGTCAGCTCGACTTCCTGGCGATCCAGACTCGACAGTCGCTCGCGGGCCACCGCTAGCTCGCGCTCCAGTGTCTGAGCGCGGCCGGCCGCTTCGCCGCGCGTCCGGCGCAGGTCCGCCAGCTCCGCGGCGAGCGTCTCGCGCTGCTGAGTGAGATCGGTAATCAGGGCGTCTTCAACAGCCAACGCATCGCGCACCTTCTGCAGCCGAGCGGCGAACTCCGCTTCGGCCGACTCCGTCCGGGCCCGCGCGGCGATCGTGTCGCGCCACTGGCGCCGATACCAGATACGCAGCAACCGCATCAGCTCTTCGCGCGCGCTGCTGAAGTCGCGCGCCCGCCGGGCTTGCTCGGCCAGCGGACCAAGGCGGGGCTCGATCTCACCGATGATATCGTTCAGGCGGGCCAGATTGGACTGCGTGAGCGTCAGCTTCTGCTCGGCGTCTGTGCGCTGCGCCTGAAACTGCCGGATTCCGGCGGCGTCCTCGAAAAGGCCACGGCGCTCCTCGGCGCGCTGGCTGAGCGCCTGATCCACCAGTCCCTGGCCAATCACGGTGTACGAGTCGTGCCCGATGCGCGCCTGCGCCAGCAGGAGCAGCACATCCTTGAGCCGCACGCGCTGGCCGTTCATCAGATATTCGCTGTCGCCATTGCGGAAGCTGCGCCGTGCGACCGTCACCTCACTGAAGTCTGAGGGTAGCCAGGCGGCGCTATTGTCGAGCACGAGGCCGACCTCAGCCATCTGCGCGGCAGCCTTGGAGGAGGCACCGGCGAAGATCACGTCGTCGCTTTTCCGTCCGCGTAGCGTGCGCATGCTCTGTTCGCCAAGCACCCAGCGAATCGCGTCCGCGACGTTCGACTTGCCAGCGCCGTTGGGACCGACGATGGCGGTGATGCCGGGACTGAATTCCAGCACGGTGCGCGGCGCAAAGCTCTTGAAGCCATGCAGTTCGAGCCGCTTGAGGTACACCGATTGTTACTCCGTGCTGGGATAGATACGCCGTCTCTCGCCGCGGACAGCATGCAGGAACAGCATACCATCAGAGTGCGCGCCACACAGCATCGCTGCCTATGGCGTGGCCGCGATGGGCTATCGGGCATGGCGGCTGGCCGTCGTCCACATCTGTCTCAGCCGACGGCGAAGGTGCTGGAATAGACGAGCGTCCCCTGTCCGAAGGCTGTTGATTGGCTGGTGGTGTAGCTTAGGGCGGCACGATAGGTGCCCGCCGGCCAGCTTGCGCCGCCACTGCCGCCGCCCTCCACGCTGCCGGCACTTTGCGGCACAAGCTCCACTGGCACCGCCGCTCCCGGCGCAACGTATCCGAGTGTGGTGTGGGGACGACCGTCAAGGCACGGATAGACGGGCTGCCACGTACCGTTGACAAGTCGCTGCAGCGAGACCATCGAGCAATTGGTGCTCTGCTCACGCGCATAGACGGTCGTACTGCCGGCGTTATGAATCGTAACCCCGATGCTCGCGGAGGAGCTGTAGTGTGCTTGCCCAATCGTGAGCGCCACCGTGCTGTTAGAGCGCGGTGCGGGCATCGTGGTGGCTGTGGCCGCGGCGCCGGCAGAAGCAGAGGCATTGGCGGCAGGCAGAGCGGGCCGGCCGGTCGTAGTGGCCGAGCCGCAGGCGTCAAGTGCTGCCGGCAGCGCCACGAGCAACACGAGCGCGCTCAGCGCGGCGCGGCGCACACCTTTTCTTGCGTCCATGTCGGTATCCTCGACTCGTGGCGGGGTCCTCACCTCTCTGACGCGGCCCCGGCCGAGGTGGTTCCCCGCCTGTCTATGGACGTCCAATCTCCTCGTCTCGCGGGCACCCGTGATGCCGATGTCACGGGCTCGCGACAGCAATGGAGGGCCGGCGCGCAGCGGCCCGCGAGATGAGCGACCGCCGCCGGCAAGCGGCGGCGGCCATGCATGAAGACGATCAGGTCGGTGTCGTGGCGCACATCACCCAATGCCGCCTGGAGCCGGGCAGGGGTTGGTGTGCAGGGCGTTGCGGAAGTCCTCCAGGAAGAAGATGGGCCCGCCGACCGATGGATAGCCCAGCGTCACCAGGCCGCCGAATTGGTCTGTCGAGCTCGCGCCGGCCGGATGCGTGGTTCCAGCGATGTTGGCGTCTCCCTCCTCCCAGACGCAGGCACCGTTGAGTGTGCCTGTGGAGAAGAAGGGGTAGAAGCTCGCGCCGAGCGGGGGATTGACGCAGCCCGCGCCTGGATTCGGCTGATCCGGGTGGCGCTGGCAGTTGTTGTTCGACGAGGCACCGTCGGCCTCAATACGTGGCAGGTTGGTCTCGAAGGCGACACGGCTGTAATTGAGCCATCCACTCGTACCCGGCCCCTGGAAAAGGGGACTGGTGAACGTGATGGGAGTGGCATGCACGGCCGCATCGGCGGCTGGGTTGGGATTCGATCCCGGCCAAGTGTGCTGATACTCAGGGCCGTCGAAGTCGTTGTCGGTAGCCAGACAGCCCGTGAGCGAAGTTGTGCTGGTGCCGACCGGTGCGGTGAAGCAGCCGCGGTCATCGCCATCGGTACCACCAGGATCCGTCACGCCAGCCCCAGTGCAGCGCCCGCCCTGCCGGCTGATGGCATTGCAGTACTCGAAGTGGCCGATCTCATCGGAGTAGGCCACGTTGTAGGAGTGGGCCGCCCACAGAACGCGGGTGTTCTCGCTTGACGTAGCGTACATCGGATGGAAGGCGTAGAGCTCGTCGGTGCAGCTCGCGGCCGCCGGATCGAAGATCGGGTGGCCGAACTGGTTTGCAGTGCTGGCCGTCATCGAGCCCGACTCGCCGCTGGTGAGATCGTTGATGACGACCTGGAAGCCATCGGGCGTGTCGTGGAGGTTGACGGTGAGCGTATCGCCAGAGCCCATGAACAAATCCTTGGTAGGATCAGGGGTGAAGGTCGCGGCCGTGGCGTCGAGCGGATCTGCCGGGGCCTGCGCTACGCCGTTCTTGGTGATGAACGCGAAGTTTACATACTCCAGGCCAGCGTTGTTGAGGCAGTCGTTGTTGTTGAGCTGGCCGGTGCTGGAATTGGACGAGAAGCTGTCAATGTTGAGCGCGGCGCACCACTGCGTGGCGTCACAACTCACTGGTCCCCAACCGGGTGGGTAGAATTGCATCTCCATGAACCCGGTTCCGGGATGCTTGCCCATGTACTTCGCCGACGCCGGGTTGGTGCTGTTGAAGATGTTGGTATCGCTGTCGGGCGCGCAAGCGGCCCCCGGTAGCGGAGCTGACTGGTTGTCGCACATTGCCATGCCCAGCCAGAAGGCCGGATGCAGCTGGAAGTTCCAGGTCCCGCCGGATCCGTCTTGTGCGGGAAGCGTGGGTGGATCTGCGGGTAGCTTGAGGGTATAGAGATTGGAGTTGCCCGAGCCTGGAGCTTTGGAGTAGAACAGCACTGACGGCTCGTCATGGCCGGTGTAGACGCCCTGGTAGTCCCAGGGTTGGACCGTTTCGGTGCAGAGCTGCGGCCGAACCTGACAGTACGGCTGCGGCTTGGCAGCGGCCTTGGCCTTCGGCGTCTGCTGCATGACGTTAGCAGCCAGCAAGCCCAGCACGAGCGCGAGTACCGCGGCGCCGCTCAATGCAAGGCGGAGATGCGACGAGAACCGAACAGGCATATGCTGATCCCTTCCGTATCACAACAAATGAATCTGCCCGCACGGAGGACCGACTGAGGCCAGCGCCTCTCCCGTGCGGCTCGACGCCGCCCGACATGTGTGCGGCATAGCGGCGGCAGACGGGCCGTGAAGATGTGTGCCACGGTCGGTCATGTAAAGTGCGGCGCCCACAAAGGCGCCCTGTCGGGTCCTGTCGGCCTCCCTTCCTCCCCGCCTCCGTCCCCATTCCCCGCCGGAACCGCCATGTGAGACATTCGCTCCGCAGAATCGCAGCTTCGCTTGCGTAATAGCGTACACCCGCTGAGAGTTGTTCGCCAGGCCAGCCTTGTTCTCGCGCAATTGGATCGCGTGTAGGTTAGCGCGCCAGCGGCAAGCCACGGCTGCAAAAGCAGCGTGCGGCGACAAAATGAAGGCAGGCACTAATTCACACCACCCACGACGAGACACGACTTTGGACGCATGGTACTATAGGGCTACAGCGGCAGCACTGTGTGTGCAGATGAGGCTGAAAGGCGGGGGCATGGCGGACCGGGAGCGCGAGGTTGCGCCGCAGCAGGCTGCCGGCGCAGTGAGCGGCCGCCCTCGGCTGACTCGCAGGCAACTGCTGGCAATGGCTGGTGGAGCAGCTGTCGTAGCTGGAGGACTGTACGCGGGCCTTGCGCTAGTCGAGGCGCCCCGGCGTCAGCCTGTTGCACCGCCGCGCGCGGGCTACCCCGTTGGGCAGTACCAGATAGCGGACTACGGCGTGCGGATAGCCAGCGATCCCAGTTCAGCGGTAGAGGTGATCGTTCCTCCGGTATGGAATCTGGTGATCACTACGCGGCTGGCGCGGCGGCCCACGCAGCACGACCAGCAGCGACTCGAAGGCGCGCTACGGGCGGTCGAGGCCACGTATCCCTACTCGCCCGCGGGTGTCTTCGCGCTCGTGGCCTACGGCCTATCATACTTCCGCGCCTATGTTCCCGCACAGGTATTCGAGGAGCACCTACCGCGCATGGCGGATACCGGCGCGCCGGTGCTGCTGGACGCCGTACGCTTCGACTCGGACCCGCCTGACCTGTTGCTGGAAGCCGACGACGTGGTCTTTCAACTGCGCGCTGATGCGCTCGCCAATCTGCATGACGTGCAGCATGCGCTCTTTGGGCGCAGCGGCACACTTGCCGGCCAACCTGCACCACACGCCGATATCGCCGACCTCTTCGCGGTCACATCGGTGCGAGTGGGGTTTGTAGGGGCAAAGCTGCCGCGGCGCATGGCTGAGCAAGCGCATCTCTCCGTGGCGGATCATATTCCCGATGCGTCGCCGTTGTTTATGGGATTCACCTCGACGCAGCGGCTCGGCCAGGCGACAGAGAGCGCAGTGGCATTCGAGCAGCCGCCGGATCCACTCTTGCGGCCGCTGACCACGGCGCGCCCTGGTGACTACTTCGCGGGGGGGACATCTCTGCATCTGTCGCACCTGATCGAGGACCTCGATGGCTGGTATGCGCAGTCATACGACGAACGCGCGGCGCGCATGTTCCATCGCAACGCTGTTGCACCAGAGGGACGTGTAACCGTACAGACGAGCTGGCTCAACCCCAACACTTCCGCACTCGACGCGCGCGACGCGAGCGTAGTCGGCCATAACGAGGCCGTGCAGCGCGGCAGCCGTTCCCCACAAGGGCAGGCGCTACAGCTACGGGTGGATTTCAACACGATGGACGCGCTCGACACGGGCAGCCCGCGGCCGGGGGTCCACTTTCTGGCGTTTACCGCTGGCTCGCAAATCTTCCACCTGAGCCGGCGCGCGATGGATGCGACCGATCTGATGGGCCGTTATGGCGTGGCGGCCAGCGCCAACGGCATTAACAGCTTCATCACGGCGACTCGGCGGCAGAACTTCCTCGTGCCACCTCGCCGCCACCGCGCGCTTCCGCTGATCGAGCTCAAAGCGTGATGGGCAGCCGCCTCCCGCTCTCGCTGCTTTGTCCGCAGGCGAGTTGATGCAGCGGAACACCATTGTGGTAGAATGACAGCGTCGGCCGCGCGGGAGTAGCTCAGTTGGTAGAGTACCTGCCTTCCAAGCAGGGCGTCGCGGGTTCGAGTCCCGTCTCCCGCTCCAATCTGCATGAACGCTGGATTGTGCCATCTTCAGAGAACACCGAAGGCAGGGAGTCACCCCCGACGCTCGGCCGTGCCCAGGACGGGCAATTGTCAGTATAGCCTCTCTTGCCACCGAGCGTCCCGCGTATTATGTATTCTGTCTGAAGGCTGGGGTGCCGGTGAGGTATATCCTCTCGAGAGAGGAGGTCACGGCTGCCGCGGGAGTACTGACTAGCGCTGCGCGGTCGAACTGCGCTCAAATTGATCGCTAACCGTGGGAATGTCGCTAGCGTTTCCACACCTCATGCAGCCCGCCGGCCCGGCGATCACGGTCGCTCCAGTCCTACGAGTTCCAGCTTTGTGTCCACTTCACAGTGTCGGCTGGCAGGATCACAGCTCCCACCTTCCACCCCGGCGCGCCTTGCCCTATGACGCGTCAATTCTTGTCCAGCGGGCGGCGAGAACCGCCGGAGAGCAGGTTACCATGAGCCAGGGGAGCGTTGCCCAACACCGATACAAGGCGCCTTCCACCAAGAAGACCGGCTAACTCTGCGCCCCAGATGCTCTTGATGGAGCGCTGCGGATCTTCCCTTGCCCGTCATTGTCCAGCGAGGCTCCAGCGAACGCCATGAGGCGTCAAGGGCGCATTGGATGCCACCTCATAGGAAGGGGCAACCCGCCCGAAGCACGGTGCGTGGGTGCCACCGTGCCCGGGCCAGCACCCGGCTGGCGAGAGCACGATGAGGTTCCCCGCCGCTGGCGGCGGAGCCGTCGGCTCTTCAGATCAGAAGTGTGTCCCGCAATACGGCGCGAACGTGGCGGCAAAGAGCGCGTCCGCGCGCGCCACCGACCCCGGCATCAGCTCATGCACCCGACCAGCCTCGACCAGCGTGCGGAATCGTACCCCGCCCAGGTACGCCGCACCCAGGTCCGCGACCGCTAGCGCCAGGTCAGGTGCTTCCTCCGTCCGTGCGCAGGTCGCCAGCCCGTCCGGTGCGGCCTCGGCTTCCAGCGCATAGCGCCCGCTGATGTCTGGCAGAAAGTCATCCGATACCTCGAAGACCACCCGGCCCCTGCCCGCGTATCGCCGCGCCGCAAGCGCACGCGCCACGTCCACTACCCGCACCCACAACTCATCTACGACGTGCGTGACTCGCAGCCGCCGTGGATCCGCCAGCAGCCAGCGCAGCGGGTCGTCCACCGCCATCCGCTCTACGCGCACCGTCTCCACCAGATCCGTGCTCAGGCAGTAGGACCACAGCGCCACACGGGCGGCTGGCGAGAGGGCAAAGAGATCCTCGACCACCAGCACGGACCTGGGTAGCGCGTGCTCCCAGCGTGAGGCGACGCGGTAGTATGCTGCCCCTTCGGCCTCGCCCATCGCATTGCAGTAGACCACGTAGAACCGTGGCCCTAGCTCCTCACCACTTGCCTGCGCCTGCCCCTGCGCCGACGGCTGCCGCAGCGTGAAGCGCCACAGTGTCTCATCGCGGGCCACCGTCCCGGCTCGCTGGCCTCGCACCTGCTGGTAGAGCGGGGGCAGCACGGCCAGCGCCTCCTCGTGCGTGATCAGCTGGATGCGCCCACCGTGCTCATTGGCGGCGGCAGCCGCCACCGCGGCGGGAGCCAGCCTGGCCCACGCCCGCTCGATCTCCACGCTCATCGTGCTCGTGGCCGGGCCGTAACCGAAGCGGCCGTAAATGCTGCTCTCCGATGCACCCAGCACGGCCAGCGGCTCGCCTCGCGCGCGTACGTCGCGCAGCTGGTGCTGCATCATCGAGCGCAGCACGCCCTGCCGCCGGTGGGTCGGCACCACCGCGACCCAGCTCACGCCCGCCGCTGGCACCACAGCCGGCCCCGGCACACTCAGCGCGAAGGTGTATGCTCCCGCCGTACCGACGATCTGCTCGCCGTCGTAGGCCGCCAGGTTGCGCGTGAAGTCGCAGGTCGCCCGCCAGGTCGCGATCTGCTCTTGCGTGGGACTACGCCCGAACGCCAGACTATTCGCCCGAAAGAAGGCGTCGAGTTCCTCCGCCCCGATGGGACGCAGCGCGATTGTCATCGTTGTCTTCCTCCTGCTTGCCCGTACCCTCTGGGTCGAAGAGCAAATACCTGATAGGGGTGCGGCTATGAGTGTTCGCCTTCCGATTCCCGGCTGGAGCACTTCCGCTCCATACTCGTCACATGAATCTCATGGTCTACAGAGTGCGGAGCGCGTGGTGTGTGCGATGCAGTGCCGTCACACTTCGCTTCGCAATATCACCCCACGCCGCGAGCGGGATGTATTGGCCCACCTCGCCAGAGACCGCTCCACCCATGAGCTCGCCAGAAACGGATAATTAGCGAGCTCACGGTGTATACGCACGTCGCCCATCTCTTCACGAAGGTGTATCTGGCCGGCCGCACCTGGGCCGCGATCAATCCCCTCCAGCAGCGTTTGGTAGTACTGAACGATGCGCTCGAGAATGTCGAACGTAATGCGATATGAGGCCACGGTTCAGGCAGACACATGGCATGAAATCATCGCCGACACAAGCGGGCGGAGATTGACATATGAAGACAGCAGAACATGCGGCCACTGGCTCCTGGTACCTCCAGTTGCTGACGAGGCGGTAGATGGGCCTCGACATGGAAGGGGAGACGGGGTCCTCTGACCAGGTGTTTGGATCAAACGATCGCATCCGTAACCCTTCATCACTTCTAGATGTGGCATGCATCTGCGGAACCAGGGTACCGGAATCGGCGCGATATGTGGCTCCCAACGAGATAATCTGGCGCTCTGTCCGCACGGCTGCCGCTTGCTCATGCGGGTGCTCGGAATCCGGCGAGGATCTCTTCGCTGGCACGGGCCAGCAACGTGGTCGAGTGGACGTAGACATACCCGTACCCGGCACCGATATCAATTGCTGTTCGCAGCATGTTGACCTGCCCGGGCGTCCCGGCAACTCTGCCTGCCAGCACGTGATCTCTCATTGAGGTCATGCCAGGTACCTCCCTGGTGGCTGCTCCGTGCCACCAACGTGCGGCTGCGGTAACACTCGGCTGCCAGAGCCCGCCATCTACCGGCAGGTGAAATGACCACCTCCGAACCCTGATACGTGTCAGGTATCGCCTGGCAACGAAGCAGCAGCACGATGGGGTGCCTGTGCGGTGGCCAGTCGCGTGAGGCGATCACGAATTCCCACGCGGGCGCGGTCAAATGCTCGTCCGTCGTTGCTCAGCAGAAAGGCGGTATTTGCCGCTTGCAGGAGGGCGTTCAATTCGAAGGCGAGCTGGGCCGGATCGCCCGTGGTGTCCAGGTGTCCGACCGCCTGCGCAGAGATGACCGCGCGCTCGATCGCGCCATGCCAGGTGTGCATCGCCGCCGCGGCCGCATCACGCAGCGGTCCAGGACGGCCGTCGAACTCAGCCCAGGTCGCCAGCAGGAAGCATCCGCCTGGAAAGACGCGTCGCTCCAGGTAAGAGAGATACTGGTCACACAGTCCCCATAGACGAGGCAAGCCCGCAGCCTGATGAAGCGCAGGCTGCATCGCTTCGGATACAAACCTGTGAAGTGCCGCATCCAGCGCGGCCAGTTGCAGGTCCTGCTTTGAACCGAAATGCGCGAAAACGCCGCTCTTGCTCATTTGGAGCACCTCAGCCAGCCGACCGATGGAGATCGTTTCCAGTCCTTCCACGGAAGCCAGCCGCACCGCAGCGTCGAGTATCGTCTGCCTGGTGATGGCGCCCTTCCGCGGCGATTGGCTCGTGTCGCTTACATGTGGCATTAGGCATCCTTCACCGCGAGCACTATGCTAATCCAGACTCTCCGCGGTCACTATGGGCGAGCCGCACATGCGCCGTGCGAAACCAGTCAGTCCATGGCGCAGGGCGCAACGAGACGGGATCGAGGCGCACGATGGTCCTGCGGCCGTGGGCATGGACAACGTCCGCGACGCCGCTGGTGCAGCGAAAGCCGTAGGTGCAGCTCGTCGCCCCAAGCTGTTCGAGCCACAGGCCGACCCGCAGCTCCCCTGTCCTCTTGAAGGGAGCGAGGAACTCGACGTGGATCTCACGGACGACGTGGAACTGGTCAGGGTTGTCGGCGACGTCCTGCTCCCACACCTTGCCCAGACTCTCATAGAAGGCGGTCGTCGCACGCTCGACATAGACCGCATACCGCGCGTTGTGCAGCATTTGCAGTGCGTCGAGATCGTCAAAGTAAATCGGCTGGCGATACGTGATCAGAGTCATTTCCGACGGGTGACTCTCCGGGCTTCCAGCAATTTCCACCGAACTTCCTCCCAATCACCAGGCTGCCAGCGATGCCATGCCTGCGCACAGCAGGATCGCGCCACCAGTTGGCAGATAATAGCACGAACGTTCGTGCGAATACAAATCTACCTCGCAGGATCTGCGAGGGCTCCTGGCTGGATGGGCCGCGTGCGAGCTGCACGCGCCGTATCCGCTCTTGGATCTGCGGCAGCTTCGCCACCACTCGGTACTTGCCGCCAACGCGACGATGCTGCTCATCAGCAGCGGGATCTACCCGCTGCTCTCCCTCGTCGTTCGCTTTGTTCAGACGCCAACGAGCGCGGGCTATGGCTTTGGTGCCTCTGGCGTAGTCGCCGGCCTGACGCTCGTCCCCTTCTCGTTCGCCAGCTTCCTCACCAGTCGGGTGACGGTACCCATTGCCTCCCCGCACGTCCTCCGAACTGGTCGTGGCGCTGAGCTGTGTCGTGCTGCTCGGGGCAATGGGCGTATTTCTGATCGCCCGCGATGCACTGCGGGAGATTCTGCTGGCGATGGGATTGTCGGGCATCGGGGTGGGCTGCGTCCTCGCCGCGAACACCTTGCAGATCATTCGTGGCGTCCGTGCTGCGGAGACAGACAGCGCGATGAGCTTCTACCAGGTGCTCCGCTCCATAGGGTTCTCCGCGGGCAGCGCGCTCAGTGCCACCGTGCTGGCAGCCCACATCCCCGCCGGCCAAGTGCTGCCTGCCGCGAGCGGCTATAGCGCGTCCTCGTGGGTGAGTATCGCCATGCTCATCGCCGCGCTGGCGCTGAGCGTCGGGTTTGCCTTTCGCACCCGTGCAACGCGAGTGCCGCGAGGAACGTAGCCGCTCACACCCACGCCCGTCCTGCCCGCTCTCCCTACCACTGGTCTTTCCACAGGTCAGGTGGATATGTAGGCCTTGCGTCTCACGAGGTATCAGCAGATCACGGTAGCGCTGGCGTCGTGTTGCGCACGGACCGCCGGAGCACGCCGGCACGCTCACGGCATCGAAGGGGTCATGAGCTGGAGCGCGAACCAGAAGGTGGCACCTTTGCCTTCGATGCTGCGCAGGCCAAGCCGACCGTGGTGTTTCTCGACGATTGTCCTGCTGATGTGCAAGCCGAGACCGAGGCCGACACCAGTGCCGCTGAGCACCTGAATCCCCGGCACGCGATAGCAGCACTCCCACACCCGACGCTGCTCAGCAGCCGGCACTCCCTGTCCTTCATCACGCACAGATACCCGCGCCCAGTCATCTCGTATCCGCAGTTGCACGCGCACCGGCTGCGCCTCACGCGAATACTTGAGCGCATTGGACAGATAGTTGGCCACCACCTGCCGCATGCGATCCGCGTCGGCGAGCACAACCGGCGGCGCGGCCCAAGCGTCCGGCAGGCGCAGGCGTATGTCACGGCCGGGCGTCAGCTGGCGCTGTTCTTCGACGACCTCGCGCACGATATCAGCCAGATTGCAGGGAGCGACGCGCATTTCGAGCTTGCCATCGTGGATACGCGACACGTCGAGCAGGTCCACGACGAGCCGGCTCAGGCGATCCAAGTGACTTCCGGCCCGCTCGAACAAGCCATCGAGAGGTTGCAGCACAGCTGCCACCGTCGCCTCGTCGGTGGACTCGGACGCCCCTGCCTGTGCGATGACGCGCTTGAGCGTGTCGGTCGCCAGCGCCACCGAGAGCCTGCCGTTCGTGACCGGTGTCTTGAGCTCGTGGGCCGCGATGCTGAGGAACTCGTCCATCCGCCGCGTGGTTTCCGCGTACGCGAGCGCGTTCGCGCGGGCAGTCTCGCGCTCGAGCGCCAACCGATCACGCTCGATAATTTGCGCGGCAAGCTTTGCTATCGCTCTGGCCATGGCAATCTCGTCGGTGGTTGGGTGATGCTCGACTGCCCCATAATCCATGGAAATATCGCCCAGAATCGGCCCACCGACGGATATCGGTGCCAGCAGAAGCGAGCGGGTGCCAAGGGGATTGGGCCAGCGGTCGTATGGCGGGCGCGTCAGGTCAATGTCCACCACTTCGCCCGCCTGGAGTCGCCTGATGGTCTCCTCGGGATTGACTATGCGCGCGGAAAACGCCGCAAGATGCTGTTGTTCCTCCGTCAGCCCGGCCACCGCCAGCGTTTGGGCAAGGCGCATCTCCAAGTCGTACACGTGGACGCCGACGCGCTCACAGCCCATCACCGTTCGAGCCAGCTCAGCAAGCCGCATGGCCGCGGTGGGTGCAGTCGTTTGCGGGCCGCCCGCTTGGTGTGCATCGCTTGATGTAAGCGCGTCCGCCATCGCCATCAACGCCGTGAGCGCCTCGCGTGTCTGACGCTCCAACCGACGTCGCTGCGTCACGTCACGCCCAATCAGCACGCCGCCAACAACCCGGCCCTCGGCGTCACATATCGGCGCCCCGCTGGTGTTCAGCACGATGTCTCGGCCATCCTTGGTGCGCATGAGAATGTCCTCGACGTTGGCCCCACGCAGCACCTCGCCCCGCAGGACGCGCGCGGATGGCCACTGCTCTGACGGGATGGGTTGCCCGTGCTCATCCACAAGTGTAAAGAGATCATCCCGCTCATCAAGCGTCCGCACTGCGGCGGGTGGACGGTCAGACGCGGGAAAAAGCTCGGCATCGGCCCGGTTGGACTGGACTATGGTGCCGTCGCGGTCGTAGACGATGACCGCGTCGGCCATGGACCCAAAGATCGCCAGCAGCTGGTTCGCCCGCGCAGCCGCCTCGCGCTCAGAACGCCGCAATGCTTCGTCCAGCGCTTTGTGCGCGCTGATGTCATGAAAGGCCAGAACCGCGCCGGTTACCACGCCGCCGGTGAGAATGGGAGAAGAGACGTACGCGACCGGGAATTTCGAGCCATCCCGGCGCGTGAACGTGTCGTCCTCGACCTGATGCGTATGGCCCGCGCGAATCACCTGCAACAGTGGGCACTGTTCTCTGGGAAACGGTGTCCCGTCCGCATGCTGGAAGTGAATGGTCGCGTGCATGTCTTTTCCGCGTAGCTCAGCCTCCTTCCACCCCAGCATGCGTTCCGCCGCCGGATTCATGAAGGTGAGACACCCGGTGGTATCGAGCGCGTAGAGGCCCTCGCCGAGGTTATCGGTGATGGCACTCAGAAAGTCGAGCAGGCGCTGGCGGCTCTTCGCTGCCGTGAAGTGTTCGGCGTTCCGCTGGGTCACCACCGGAGTGCCAGGCGCCAGCGTTTGAAAAGTCGGCGCGTTCGGCTGATGCTTCATGCCTACCCATCCTCACTGCGAAGGCGACGATCCACGGTCAGTAAGCACGCGTTGAGAACGGCACGTTCCGTAGCATGTGTCAGCCCGCCGCCAGCCGCCGCAGGCGATCAGCGAGTGAGAGGCGGCGCAGTCTCAACGGGTGACGCATGCGACGTACGGCGCACGCATTCACACGCATGACTCTGCGCACAGAAGCTCTGCCAATGGCGGTGAAACGTCCATGTAGCCTGGCATACTGCCGCCCCCGCGCGCTTGCCCGCGTTCTACGACACCCGCCATCCAGCGCACGTTGTAAGGATTCGTTCACTGGCTGCAACCGCAACGTAATATACCACGATCATCATGCCGGCGACGCGTTCGGCGCGCCAATGGACGCCGCCGTCATTCGTTCGCTTGCTGTGTCTGGCGCCTGCGCAACGCACCGCACCTCGCTACAACGTGGCTGCGCTGCTGCTGCGGCCCGCTGAGAGCGGGCACAGTGCAGGTTGCACCTCCGTTGGCAACGGGAGGAGAGGGTGACTGTGCGCTTCGAGACGCTCGCCGTTCACGCTGACCACGAGATTGATCCTGCGACCGGAGCTGTGACGCCGCCACTGCACCTCTCGACGACGTTCGAGCGCGCGGCAGATGGCTCCTACCCCCGTGGCTACACCTACATCCGCACAGACAATCCCACGCGCGCCGCGTTGGAGCGCCTCCTGGCCACGTTGGAGGCGGGCGCGCACGAAGTGGCGGAGGCAGCAGCGTTTGCGTCTGGCTCAGCAGCGACAGCTGCGGTCTTGCAGTCGCTCTCGCCGGGCGATCATGTGCTGGCACCGAGTGATGTCTACCACGGCACGGCTAAGCTGCTGCGCAACATCTTCGGTCCCTGGGGACTAGCGGTCGATTTTGTGAACATGGGCGATCTGGCGGCTGTAGAAGCGGCGCTGCGCCCCACGACGCGGCTGGTCTGGGTCGAGACGCCATCCAATCCACTGCTGACGATCAGCGACATCAGCGCGATCTGCGTGCTCGCTCACACTGCGGGCGCGGCGGTGGCCTGTGACAACACCTGGGCGACACCAGTGGCGCAACGGCCGCTTGCGCTCGGCGCCGACCTCGTCGTCCATTCGACCACCAAGTATCTCGGCGGACACAGCGACGCCCTGGGTGGGGCAGTAGTGGCGCGGCTAGGTGACGAGCGTTTCGCGCGCATCCGCCAAATCCAGGGGAGCATCGGGGCCGTCCTGTCCCCGTTCGATAGCTGGCTCACGCTGCGAGGCATACGCACCCTGGCCTATCGGATGCGCGGACATACCGAGCACGCGCTGGCGGTCGCGCGCTTTCTCAGCGAGCATTCAGCGGTGACGGCGGTCCACTATCCTGGGTTGGCCGAACATCCAGGACATGAGATGGCAGCGCGACAGATGTCACTCTTTGGCGGCATGCTCTCCATGCAGACGCGCGGCGGAGCCGAGACGGCGCTGGCTGTGGCGGCGCGCGTGCGTCTGTTCACGCGAGCGACGAGTCTGGGGGGTGTCGAAAGCCTGATCGCCCATCGTGCCAGCACCGAAGGCCCTGCGTCGCGGGCTCCGCAGAACCTCTTGCGACTTTCAATCGGTCTGGAGCATCCTGATGACCTCATCGCAGACTTGGATCAGGCCCTCCAGGCAGCGGGCCGCGGCTGAAGCGCGCTGAGAGGCGACTTCGCAAGCAGCGATATGGGCTTGGCAGACACTCGGCGCGGCGTGAGCCATCGCGTGGTGAGTGACGGTGCGACTTCCAGCTCGGCGAGTCGGCCCGCTTGCCCCGAACAGACCATGAGCAACAGAGCCAGGCGGCAAGCAAGATGGGATGGCGACTACGCGCTTTCAGCTGCAGAAGCTACCGCAACACAGCATCACAGGCCCATGACTCTACAGCCTACGGGTATAATCTTCTCTGGTTGATAGGAGGTGAAACCATGTTGTTTGCCGTGATTGGCAGCAGCACAGGAAAGTCTCGCGACGAGATCATGGCCATCTATCCGCGCCACAAAGCTCTCCTGGATCAGTTCGTTGCCCGCGGCGAGGTGGTGGGAGTCGGTCCATTCACGGACCCGGGAGGCGGAAATATGGCGCTCTTCCGCAGCCGAGCCGCGGCCGAAGCCTTCGCCAAGTCAGATCCGTTCTTGTTGGAAGGCGCCATAAGGGAGTATCAGGTCAAGGAGTGGGGCGATACCATGCTTTCTTAGTGTTTCGGTCCGTACTGTCACGTATTGGCATTTAGCATCAGTGAGGTTGTGCGGGTATATCGCACTCATGCCGTGGACCGCGCGGCGTGATGCCTGGTACGTGCTATCCCAAGACACGTGCGATGGGCGAGCACCCTCCCGCTCAGCGCACAGTGGCGTGTGCCAGCGAGAGCTGGTGGAGGCTGGGCTCTGCCTCACCTGCCCGCCAGGGGGCAGAGAGCGCGCAGAGAGGCGATGCCATACTGGCCACAAAGGCGCAACTCTTCCGGGCGGCGCTGCGCGCTCGATACCATCTTCGTCACGCGCCTCTGGCGCACGCTCAAGTATGAGGAGGTGTACCGGCACAACTACGCGACAGCTACTGAAGCGGCGAGCAGCCTGGCACGCTTCTACCACCTCTACAAAACGAGGAGCGGCTGCCCCAGGCACTGGCTATCAGCCCATGGCACAAGTCTTTGCTGCCGCTCAGGCAGGCAAACAACGCAACATGTCGCGCGCCGCTCGCCGCTCAACCGTCCAGACACTCCAGCGCTGACTAGCCAATGGGGCACATCAAAGTCTAACAGCCGTGGACGATGGGTGGAGGTGACCTTATTCACGGCTGGAGTACCCGTGGCACAGCGTAATGAGGGGCAATGCTAAATGGCGAGACCACTTGCGATCATCGGAGTACCCAGCAGTGCAGGAGCTTTCGCCCCTGGCCAGGAACAGGCGCCACGAGCCTTGCGTGCGGCAGGGCTCGTCGAGCGGCTGGAGCGCGCTGGGGTGGAGGTAACTGACTATGGCGACGGAGCGCTCTGGCGCTGGCGACCAGACCAGTCCAACCGGCGTGCGCAGAACTTGCCCGCAGTCGTGGCGGCAGCTCGGTCTACCGCTGCCCGTGTCCAGCAGACGATCGGTGAAGGGAAGATTCCGCTGGTCCTCGGTGGTGACTGCACCGTGGAGGTAGGCACGGTTGCCGGGCATGTCCCCAGCGGCGGCCGCCTAGGCTTGATCTACTTTGACCTTCACCCTGATCTCAACGTTCCCGAGAGCGTTCGACCTGGAGCGGTGGATTGGATGGGTGTTGCCCACCTGCTTGGCCTGGAGCAGGCAACTGAGCCCCTGTCCCGCATCGGATCCCGCGTTCCGTTGCTGGCCCCGGACGAGATTGTCTTCTTTGCCTACGGCCCCCAGAACGTCACGCCCTGGGAGCGAGAGGTCATGGCAGAGCATCGGCTGTATGGCATTCCGGTGGACGAGGTTGCTGCCGATCCCGAAGGCAGCGCCGCTCGTGCTCTGGCCGAGCTATCATCGCGCTGCGATCGCATCTTGATCCATCTCGACGTCGACACGATCGACTTCACGGATCTGCCGCTGTCTGAGAACACTGGTCGCAACGAGGGTCTCTCCTTTGACCACACGATGCGGGCGCTCACGGTGCTTGCGGGCAGCCCGTTGCTTAGCGCCCTGACGATTACCGAGATCAATCCCAACCATGGCGCCGAGGACGGCAGCACCATCACGACCTTCGTCGCCGCGTTGGTGCGCGTCCTCGTCTCCTCGCCTGCAATCGCTCGGAGCAAGCCCATCTGAAGACTGAGTCCGTCTCAAGAAGCCGAAACGATGCGCACCTGCAAGGAACCGTTCACTTCGTGCAATCCCCATCCAACGTCTCACCCGCATCATGCCTGATGTCAGGGTGGCCGTTCGCGGCGGTCGCCGCGGCTGTGGCGCTGGTCTACATGGCAACTGGCTCGCTTTTCACCGATGACGTGTTCGACGAGCTGTGGTGGTGCTTGGGGGGGCGTATGTGCTTGTCCGGCTCCTCAAGTCCGGCTCCTCAAGCGCCAGGCGCCACGGCTCTGGCTGCTGTTTGACCTCATCATGGGCATCGAGCTGCTCACCAAGCACTTCAACTGACGCTCAGGCTGCGCCGAGCCTCGCCAGTTAGCCGCCTGCTGGATGAGCGCCAGATCGTCACCGGTGCGGCGCCTGCAACGCGATGTGCGCAAGGCGGTGGGCACTGGGCAGGCGGTCCCGTGGCGACGACCGCCACAAGGCGCCTGCCCACTTGAAGGTAAGGCGCGAGGGCCTCAGCGAAAGTCGCGGAAGAAGGCCCGCACGTCCTCAGCGAACCACTCCGGCTCCTCCATCGCCAGGAAGTGCCCGCCCTGCGGCCGTGGCACCCAGCGTTGAATGTTGTACCGCCGCTCGGCCCACTCGCGCGGTGGCTCAGGCTCGACCATGCCAGTCGTCACCGCCGTCGGGACCGCCACGACTCCACTGGCTCCAGCCGGCGCGGGGGCATGCCACGACTCATAGTAGCGGCGGATGGACGAATTGATTGTCTGGGTCGCCCAGTAAAGGGTCACGGTCGTCAGAAGCTCGTCCTTCGAGAAGCGCCGTTCGATGTCGCCGCCGCAGTCACTCCACATGCGGAACTTCTCGACGATCCAGGCCGCGAGCCCGACCGGCGAATCGGTCAGTCCGTAGGCGAGCGTCTGGGGGCGCGTCCCCTGAATGTGGCTGTAGCCCCCCTGCTCGCGTGACCACGTCTCCCGCAGCTTCAAGTACGCCCGCTCCGCTTCTGAGAGCGACGCGAGATCGGGCAGCGGGTTCGGGTCGCCGACGATGGAGCTGAGGTGGATGCCCACGACTTGCTCCGGATAGTAGCGACCGAGCAACGTGGTGACACCTGCCCCGATGTCGCCCCCTTGCGCCCCGAAGCGCGCGTACCCCAGCCCCTCCATGAGGGAGGCCCACATCTCCGGCACGTTCCACTGTCCGCGTCGCGGATATGGCTCGGAGAAGCCGTAGCCGGGCAGGGAGGGGACTACGACATCGAAGGCGTCGGCGGCATCGCCGCCGAAGCGAGCGGGGTCGGTAAGCAGAAGGATGACCTTATCCATCTCATAGAAGGTGCTGGGCCAGCCGTGGGTCAGGATGAGGGGCAAGGGCTTCGGGCCGTGGCCACGCTCATGGATGAAATGGATGGATAGTCCACTCACCTCGGCGTAAAAGTGCTGGAAGCGATTGATCGCGCGCTCCTGCGCCCGCCAGTCGAAGCGCTCGCGCCAGTACTCCACTAGCTCGCGCAGGTAGGCCACAGGAACCCCGTAGTCCCAGCTACCTTCAGGAGCTTCATCGGGCCAGCGGACGCGCGCAAGACGCTCCTGCAGATCATCGAGGATCGGCTGCGGGACCTCGATGGTGAATGGCCTCGGCTGCATAGGTGCTGCCTTTCATGATCGGCCGAGCTGTCGCGGTTGACAGTGACCAAGAACACAGGCTACAGTGGCGTTAGCCGGTTACATCGTAATGAACCTTGGCGACACCAGTCAAGGCGATCTTAGGAGGTTACGAGTTCTTGGACCTACCTCGTCGCACGCGACAGGGCCGGGACAAGTTGGCCGCGGGTGAGCGCTTCACCTTCATCGGCGGGCATCTGGCCCTGGATTTTGCGAACACACTTGGAGGGCGCCGTGGGGGCAGTACGCGTGAGTTGTTGGTCACCTATGCCGACCTGATCGCATGGGGACTACAGGCGAGCATCATCGCTCCCGATGAAGCAGAGCGCCTCGTTCATGCCGCGCAGCGCGATCCCTCAGGCGCCGTGTTGGTATTTGAGCAGGCGCGCAGGCTACGTGAGGCCATCTACGCACTGGTCGTGGCTCTTATGGACGGGGATGCCGCGCCCAACGCTGACCTCGCGGTGCTGAACGGCGAACTGGCGCAGGCACTTATCCATCGCCGGATAACAACCGGCTCAACGGGTCCGGTGTGGACGTGGGATTGGAGGGACGATAGCGTGCCTGGTGGTCGTGAGCGCCACCGGCGCCTTGCGCTGGATGCGGTGTTGTGGCCGGTGGCGGTAGCAGCCGGAGATCTGCTCACCGTGCGTGATCACCCACCGCTGCGGCAATGCGCCAGCGACGAGTGCAGCTGGCTGTATCTTGATACCACGCGCAATCATAGTCGGCGCTGGTGCGACATGAAAGGGTGTGGGAACAAGGCAAAGGTACGGCGTTACCGGCAACGGCAGACCTGATATCACCAGTTCCCCGAGAAGCGACCAGCAGCCAGCAGCCAGCAGCCAGTGCATTGTAGAAGATGGCACCAGCGTCGCTCGGACTGACGCGCGGGTGGTACTAGAGCGCCGCGAGAATGTCCCGCTCGGTGGCAAGCACACCACGGGCGATCTCTTCGCCTGTCGTGACTGCACCGCCCGAAGGCGCGAAGAGCACCTCCGGCGCGCGCCCAGAGGTGCTGTCATCGCTCGCCATGCCGAAGACCGCTCGCAGTCGCTCAGCGAAGCGCTCACTCGCCACGGCGTAACGCTCGAGCGGCTCATTGGGCAGCGGCTCATCGAGCCAGACCGCATAATACATCTCGGCCAGCGCGAGGTGGCGCAGCATGCGGCGCAGCGTCCAGCCGCTATCGGGTGGCGTCCAGTCGAGCTGCGCCTCGGTCAGGTCCTCTGCCTGCCGTGCCACTAGCTCGATAGTCAGGTCAATCCGCCACAGCCAGGCGGCAAGCTCGGCGGCGGAGAGCGGTTGAACGTCCTCGCCGAACGTCTCTGCCGAGGTAGCCCAGCCGTCGGTTGGGACGGGAGCGCCACTGTGCTCCTGCCAGCGCCGCCACTGTTCGATCTGGTTGAGGTGGTCAAGTGCGTGATCCAGCACCCGCCGCAGAATCTTGCGCGGTGTGTAGCTGTGCTCCTCGTCGGCGACGACGAGCCGCGCTGGATCGTGCTGCGCCAGGCGCTCCAAATGGGGACGGCTGAGCGCATGGGCGGCGCGCAGGTGCGTGGCTGGCGCAGCGGGCATTGGATGCAGCCGCGCCGCCAGACTCGCATGCTCGTTGGCAAGATCCCGCACTACGGGCCCGGCGACCCGTCCTTCGTGTGCTGCGACGATCACCGCGGCGCGCGAAATGGCAAGCTGCGCAAGCAAGGCCCGCTCGTTGTCGGAGAGCATGGTCGTCTGAGTGGTACCCGGCATCACGCAAACCTCCCGCGGCGTGCGAGCTCATCCGCGCCCCGCGTAACGTCAAAACGAAGGACACTCCGTGCCGGCAGCACCGCTGCTGCCCTTCACGGGTGGAAGAGCTGCCTCGGCCAACAGCGGCCAGTAAACCATCTAGCTTGGCATTAGCCGGTTACAGCATAGCGAACCATCGCGGCATCGGTCAAGATAGACTGGACCGTTACGGTGCATGGAGATACCGAGTCGCACCCGGCAGGCGGCCACAGGGCAGCCTGGCGGAGACACTAAGCAAGAGAAGAAACAAGCGAACACTTGTCTGGACCAGGTTCTTGGGAGGCAGATCAACGCCGTTCCCTTCTAACATTTCCCGTCTGACGTGGGCTAGCATCCCGAAGGGTTACCTCGACGATCCCCTTGCCCCAAGCGGCCTGTGTTTCCAAATCTCGTCGGAACAGAACACGCGCACCGCGCATTGCCATCATAGTTGATGGTGACGGCAACCCCATCTATATACGCATCTCCCGGCAGAATCTCGAAGCCCATCTGGATGTGGAAGGCAATGGACCTCTTGTTGATCGGAGAGGTGATACGCAGAGCTTCGGTGCACCCGAGTGCCTGGCGACGGTAAGGATTTGTTCATGTGGCGATACCCCGACGTAACGTGTGGCCGTCAGCATACACCGTGGCTGAGTGAGCGACGCCGACCGTATCGTTATCGCCGTGCATCCTGAGGGCTTCCCACGCTCACTCTGTGGCGCGTGCCGAGATATGGTACGAACCCTTTCATGGTGCTGTACTCGCTGGAGAAGGTCCACTCCTGTACCGACCGACACACCTATGGGGGCACGCCGCGCCCGCTAGCTTCCAAGGCAATCGCCGGGTGGCGGCCTACGGCGAGGAGAACGCGACATGTGAATACCCGGCAGCGTCCGTGACGCTAGCCAGTATGTCAGCAGGCTGTGCAGGCGCATCCCGGTCGTGGATGACGAGGCGACCGTGCGCGAGGTGGTCGGGCAGTACGTGCAGATCAAGGGTTACTCCGTCTTGCTCGCAGCCAATGGGCTCGAAGCCTTGCGTCAGGCGGAGGCTATCCCACCAGACTTGGTGAGTCTCGATCTCACGCTCCCCGACATGGATGGGCTCGACGCCTGGCGCTAGCTGCGTGAGAAAGTCGAGCGCGATCCAGCGAAGCTACGACACCTGCGAACCGTCTCGGAGATCGGCTACGAGTTCGAGCCGTGATGTGAGTGCGGGAAAGCGTGTGGCGCACCCGTGGGTAACGACGAGCGCGTCGCCCGCTGCGCATGAACCATTATTCGGCGACCATCCTTAATGTCGCTGGCGAATCACGCCCTCGAGACCAGGGCAGAGGAGGACACCGTGATCAACACGCGGGAAGAGAGCATGAAGGCATTGCGGGCGGTACCGGTCGTTGCCCGCACACTAGTGCAGGGATTGGACGACACGGCATTGCGTGCTCGCCCGGCCCAAGGTGAGTGGGCGGCTGTCGAGGTCATCGCGCACATGGCCGACACCGACGAGCGGGCACTGGAGCGTATCCGTCGCATGCGGAACGAGGATGAACCCTCTCTGGCGGCCTTCGACCCTGAGGCGCTCGCCGTCGAGCGCGCCTACATCGCCGCCCCGATCGAGCCGACCCTGCGCAGAATGGGAGACACCATTGCGGCGCTCGTCACAGAACTGAGCGCGCTTGACAACGCGGGCTGGGAGCGGGTCGGCCAGCACGAAGCACATGGTCGCATCAGCATCGCTCAGTACGTGGCTCACGTTGCCGCCGAGGATGTTGATCATCTCGCCCAGCTCGCCCGCCTGCACGGTGCGTGAGACGATCCAGGGCATCGAGGACGTCGTCCGGATATCCCAGCCCGCGGAGGTCATCCAAGTCGTAGGCAGTGATCTCGACGACGTCGTGCGGGACGGCGACGATTTGCTCGAAAGTGGAGTCGAGCAGCAGCATGACCCGTAACGGATGCAGGATGTAGGGCTCATCCATGCGCGAAGGATAGATCTGCCCGCGGTGCGCCTGGGCGGCGAGCGCGAGCGCGTCTTCAAGTGTTGGCGCCCCTGTCTCAGTTCTTCGCATGTGGATACCCTTATCCCCAGGCCGTCCCTTCCAGACGAGCGCTCGCCAGTCAGTGTTGCCGCATGGGGAACATGAAGAGTGGGGCAGCAGGCATGTGTGCGCGGGCGAGCGCGCCCGCGCCTCTGCCGTAACGGCCGCTGGGAGGCATGATCGTGGATGGGCTGCAAGGCAAAGTGACACTCGTCACGGGTGGTGGATCCGGCATTGGACGAGCTACAGCGCTCGCGTTCGCTCGTGACAGCGCGCACGTGATTGTCGCAGAGCAGCACGTCGAGGCTGGCGAAGAAACCGTACGGTTGATCGAAGCGAACGGTGGCTCGGCGCTATTCATCTGGATGGATGTCCGGCAGGCCTCAGCCGTCGAGTCCGCTATACAGCGCGCGGCCCAGATCTATGGTCGTCTGGACTGCGCGGTCAACAATGCCGGGATCGAGGGGAGCATACTACCCGCGGCAGAGCAATCGGAGCACGATGTCGAGCAGACGATCGGGGTCAATCTTGCGGGCGTGTGGCGGTGCATGCGCAGCGAGCTCCGGCAGA
This sequence comes from Ktedonobacterales bacterium, assembly GCA_035763125.1. Lineage (GTDB taxonomy): Bacteria > Chloroflexota > Ktedonobacteria > Ktedonobacterales > JADMIN01 > SMAG-U1939. The sequence continues at coordinate 14,697 of DASUBU010000160.1, read as the reverse complement.
TGCTCCAGCAGGGCGGCGGCGGCAGCATCGTCAATATGTCCTCCATCCTGGGCTTGCGAGGAGGGGCAAACTACGCGATCTACTCGGCAAGCAAACACGGCATCATCGGGCTCACACGCTCCGCCGCCAGGGAGTACGCTCCTGTTGGCATACGCATCAACGCCGTCTGCCCCGGCACCATTCGCACCGCCATGCTCGAACGGGAGCTTGCCATGCACCCAGAGGCGGAATCGGAGTGGATCGCCGCGCACCCGGTGGGGCGTCTGGGCCTGCCAGAAGAGGTCGCCGAGGCGGTCGTCTGGCTCTGTTCGGACGCAGCCTCGTTTGTCGTCGGCCACACGCTGGTCGTGGATGGGGGCCGTACGGCGTGACTCACACCTTCGGGCGGCAGGTGAGGAAGGGCACGGTGGCGTTGACTACCCTACCTGTAAGGACTTGGTTATGAATGTCAATCGCACCGTAACTTCCCTCGCCAATCGTTGAGGGTCGAGGTGGCCGTGCAGAGATTGATCGGGCGCCACGCCGTGAAAGCGAGGGGCCAGCGATGCATGGGGGTGACAGGTTCGGGGCTGCGCATCCGACGTGCGAGACCACAAGAGGCAGAGCTCCTGACCGCCGTGATCATGCACTCAACGGCAGATTGGGGCAATGCGGCAATGCAACCCGGATCGAGGACTGGCGCTCGAGTCTCACCCTCGCCCCACAGACGATCGCGCGCGATCCCGTCTACTGTGCCGAGGATGTAAAGTCCGCCGTCGTCCTGGGCGTATCGCACTTCGACTGTCTGAACGATGAGGAGGTCTACCTGGACCGCCACTTCGTCAAGCCGGCGGCCATCCGGCGAGGCGTGGGTTCGGTGCTGTGGCGCTATGTCATCGAGCAGGCCAGAGCCGCGGGGGGCGCGAGCGGCCGTGTTCGGTGCGGACCCGCACGCCCGCCTATTCTACGAGCGCATGGGTGCGGTCGTCTTTGACTGGAGAGAGACGCCCAACGCGCCGGGACAGCGTAATCCCTCCTTGCGCTACGACCTTCTGCCCGCCCAGCGCGGACAAAATCAAACGAGAGCAACATGAGTAACGGCGCGAGGGGGCATATGGCGGCATCTGGCTACGTGGAGCTCAATGGGGCGAGACTGTGGTACGAGACCACGGGCGATGGGGATGCGCTGCTCCTGCTGCACGCCGGCATCTGTGACGCGAACATGTGGGACGAGCATATGGAGCCGCTCTCAGCTCGCTTCCGCGTGATCCGGTACGACATGCGCGGTTTTGGTCGCAGCAACCTGCCCGATGGCGCGTTCGCCGCGCACGACGATGCTCGCGCTCTGCTCGCCTCCCTCGGCGTTGGTCGCGCGCACATCGTGGGCGTCTCGATGGGTGGCACGGTGGCGCTGAACCTCGCGCTCACGTATCCCGACTGTGTGAGCGCCCTCATCCTGGTCTCGACTACCGTGGGCGGATTTACATTCGCTGGCCCGCCGAGTTGGGTGGATGAGCTGCAGGCGCAGATCGAGGCGGCTGACGCGGCTGGCGATGTGGACCTGCTCAATGAGCTGGAAGTGCGCAAGTGGGTAGATGGCGTAGGGCGTACGTCTGATCAGGTTGACCGGAGCGTGCGGACCCGCGTGCTGGCGATGAACCGGCACAATATCGAGCTCGAAAACCCACTGGCGATGCCGGTCGGCCTTACCCCGCCAGCGGTGGAGCGCCTGGGCGAGGTGCATCTTCCGACGCTGGTCATCGCTGGAGAGCGCGACGTGCCCTCGACACGCGCGAGCTGTGCGCTGCTCGCCACAAGCATTTCCGGCGCTCGCCTGGTGGAGATGGCGGGGACTGCGCACTTGCCCTGCATGGAGCGGCCCGTCGAGTTCGACGCGCATGTGCTCGGTTTCTTGTGATCTGCGCAGTGCTTGGCTCACCCCGCTCACGCGATGGAAAGCGGCCGATGACGGCCACCGGTATTGCCTGCCAGCCTGCCATGATCACCATCGGCGCCACAGCCACCTTCGCCTGACTTGGTCTGGCACGTCCCCACAGGCGGCCCGCATCAATGTGGCACGACATCTCTTCTGGGCGCCGGTCTGACCTGCGATATCGTCACCATCTGCCACTATCATCCAGGAACAAGTCCATGGCTGTGTCTACCCGCACGACTCTGCGAACCTTGCCGCGTCCGATGTGGGCGCTAGTTTTTGGGACGTTTCTGAATCGCTTCGGCGACTTCGTCTACGTTTTCCTCGTGCTGTACCTAACACAGCGCGGGTATACTGCGCCACAGGCGGGCCTCGCCATTGGCGTATATGGTGTCGGCAGCCTCATTGCGGCCTTGCTCGGCGGCAGACTGGCGGATCGCTATGGGCGCCGCAATGCCATCGTGGTCTCGATGTGCGGGTCGGCGGTGAGCATGCTCGCATTGTCGCAGGCGCAAGGGCTGCTCCCCATTGTCCTCCTGGCGGGCGCAGGTGGCCTCACCGCTGAGATCTACCGGCCTGCCTCGAGCGCCTTGATCGCTGACCTCATCCCTGAGGATCAGCGCGTAACGGGCTTCGCGCTCTACCGTCTTGCCATCAACGCGGGTACCGGCGCCGGCCCGGCCGTCGCCGGTTTCCTCATCGGCCACTCCTTTTTCCTGCTGTTTCTCGGCGACGCTCTGACCTCGCTGCTCTTCGCCATCATTGCCCTGGCCGCGCTCCCCAACTACATCGTAGAGGGGCACGTTGACCGCGCCACGCCGAAGGCCGGAAGGGAGGGCCGCGTCTATGCCCCACGCATCGGCGTGATACGCTACGAGCCCCGCTTCCTCTTGCTGCTCACGGCCTCAGCCCTCACGAGCTTCGTGTACGCGCAATCGAACACGACACTCGGTCTTCAGGTGCGCGCCGCGGGCCTCACAGCCGCGGTCTACGGCGGCCTCCTCTCGCTCAACGGACTGCTCATCATCGTGATCGAGCTGCCGCTGACCAGCTACACGCGGAAGGTTGCACCGCATCTCGCCATCTCTGTTGGGTCCGCGCTAATTGCCATAGGCTTCGGTTTCACGGCGTTTGCTTCCACCGTGAGCCTGCTCGCGTTCTCCGTGGTGATGTGGACCTTCGGCGAGATGGCGCTGTCACCCGTGCGCCAAGCCTACGTCGCCAGCCTCGCGCCCACGGCCGCTCGCGGACGGTACCTGGGCACCCTCGGTGTCGCACGATCCCTCGGCCAGATCGTGGCGTCTGTGCTCGGCACTGTGCTGTTTGCGTGGAATGCCCACGTGTTCTGGCTGCTTTGTGGCGTACTCGGCATGGGCGCCGCCGCCACCGTCTTCATCACGCAGCGCCCAGCGGTTCCATACGAGCCAAAGTGCGGCACCCTCCAATGACCTCAGCAGAAATCGTGCGGGCCACGCACTAGGCTAGGCGATGTCTATCATGGCTCAGCAGCACCCAGCGTCAGCACGGCATGACAGCGGCGGGTAGTTTCCTGCGCAAGGACTCCGTAACAACTCGGTAAGCATACGTAACCTGGAGCTAATCACCGACCGATACGGTTAAGCACGTGCCCGAGAGGCAGATGGCGAAGATGCGGCCTACGTCCCGCTTCTGCCTCCACCACGAGGACAAGTAGCCTGCCGCACGACTTCAACCCTCAATTCGTCTGCTCGCCGGTGGCAACCTTGAGATTCTCTCTTGAGAGTCTCTTGGGTATGCCTCCAGACCACATGCCCGTCGGCGAGTGATTGAACCGCGCTATTGCTCAGGGGTGAGCGAGTGCTCGCGAAGTGAATAGGACGACACCGTGGACAACGACAATCAGCAGTTGCAGCGATATGAGCGGGCACGCGCCCGCGTCAAACAGCTGCGGAACCTGTACATTCATGCCGGCGTGTTCGTGCTCGTCAACCTCCAGTTGTTGGTTGTCAACCTGGTCACGAACGCTCAGAGCCTCTGGTTCTACTGGCCTCTCCTTACCTGGAGCGTGGTGCTGGCCGCGCACGCCATCATCGTCCTGGGAACTGCTGGATCGCTGGCCACGCACTGGGAGCAGCGCAAGATCCGCGAGCTCATGGAGCGCGACGCACCGCCAGATGTGAAGGGTGAAGGTGCCTCGCCCAGATCGTGACGCATACTGCTGCGCATGACATCCAAGACAGCGAGCGCCAATCCGGATGGCTTTGCGCTGCCTCCATTACTTCCCGAGGAGGAGACTGTGACTCGTTTTTCACAGCCAGCCAGCCATCAAAATGGCGCCAACGACCCTGTATTGGTGAGCGTCGAGCACGTGACCAAGATGATCGCCACGCGGGCGCAGCGCACGATGATCTTAGATGACATCAGCTTCAGCGTCCCTCGCGGAAGCCTGTTCGCCATCAACGGTCCCTCAGGCAGCGGCAAGTCGACGATTCTAAACGTGCTGACCGGCCTCGACCGCCCCACCGGGGGGCACGTGGTCTTCGAGGGGCGGGAGCTGGCCGCGAAGAGCGAAAATGCCCTCGCCCGCTGGCGCGGCCGCCACGTCGGCATCGTCTTCCAATTCTTCCAGCTCATCCCCACGCTGACGGCGGCTGAAAACGTGCTGCTGGCGCTGGAGCTGGGCACTGGTGCCGGCCTGCCGTGGCGGAAGTGGCGTGCCCGGGCGCTCGCGTGCCTGGAGACGACAGGCGTTGACGCATACGCAGACCGGCTGCCGAGCGCGCTTTCTGGCGGCCAACAGCAGCGCGTCGCCATCGCCCGCGCGCTCGCCAACGATCCCCCCTTGCTAGTCGCCGACGAGCCAACGGGCAACCTCGACTCGCACGCGGCACACCAGATCTTTGAAACCCTGGCAGGCCTCACGACGCAGGGCAAGACGATAATCTACGTGACCCACGATCGAGAGCTTGCAGTGCGCTCGACAGCACGCATTGAGCTGCTCGACGGTCGCATCGTCGGGCATGTTGGCGCCGCGGCGGTCGTCGCACCGACAGCAGTGGTGGAGGCCACACGATGAGCAAGCGTCACCTGCCGATCTCTGCGCTGACGCGCAAATCGCTGGCGGATGTTACGCGGCGCAAGGGCCGCACGATTTTGGTGGTGTTGGGCATCATGATCGGCGTGACAGGGCTGACCGCCATCAATGTGGCCGCCGGCACGCTGGGGGCAGCCTTTCAGTTCAGCGCCAGCCAGACTGCGCGCTCCAATATCGCGATAGACGTCAAAGGCATCGGGTCGTCGTTGGCGCCGGAGCTGGCGGCCGTTCCCAACGTCCGGGCGGTACAGATATGGTCGTTCTATCAGACCCGCTGGAAAGTCAGCGCCACGCCCGGTCACGTCAACATGGGGATCTATGGCTCAGACGATCTCGCGCACCTGCGCATCAACCCCTTCCAGCTGATCAGCGGGCACTTTCCTGGCCCCCGCGAGATTGTCATGGAGGCCAGCGATCAGGGGCTTCAACCGATTCACCTTGGTGACACTGTCACGATCGACACGCCCCATGGGCCTAGCGACTTGCGGGTCGCGGGATTCGCACGGACGCTCGGCACTGGCAGCGCCACCTTTAACGACTTCGCCATCGGGTACACGAGCGCCGCCGAGTTGTACACCCTGACGGGCGCGGCGCAGCCGAACCTGATCGATGTGCTGGAGCAGGATACCCACAGGGGGCAACAGACGGTGCAAGCACTGCAAGCCGCGCTGGTCGCCCATCACGTCGAGATCACCGGAACATCGATCCGGGGCAACGATTTCACCTCGCCAGCCATCAACGGCGTCTTCACCATCATGCGGGTGATCTCGCTGATCGCTCTGCTGCTGACCAGCTTTCTCATCATCAACACCGTGGCGACCCTCGTGGCGGAGCAAACCAAGATCATTGGCACCATGAAGGCGATCGGCGCACTACGAGGGCGCGTGATGCGCGGCTATCTCCAGACTGTCGGTATCTATGGCGTCGCAGGGACAGCCCTTGGGATTAGCCTCGGCGTCTATCTCGGCGACCTCTTCACCTCGTTTCTGACCACGATCGTCACGGTGGATCTCGGCCCCTTCAGCGTGGACCCAGGCATCATCCTGGTGAGCGTAGCTGTCGGACTGGGAATCCCACTGATCGCGGCGCTGGCGCCACTGTGGAACGGCACGCGTATCACCGTGCGCGAAGCGATTGCGGCATATGGCGTCACTTCCGGCGTCAGCGGGGCGAGCGGCGCACATCGGCGCTCTCGTGCGCCTCGTATCTACTGGCTTTCCCAAACGGCCCAACTGGGGCTGCGCGGAGCCTTTCGCAGGCGCGGGCGGGCGGCCTTGACGCTGCTGGCACTGACACTCTCAGCAACTGCGTTCCTTGCGGTTCAGACGACAACGTACGCGGTATCTATCTTTAGCACCCAAGTCTTTGCACAGTACGACACAGATGCCTTCTTGCATCTGCACAGCCCGCAGCCCTATGCGCATCTCAAAGCGCAGTTGTTGTCGTTGCCCAACGTTGCCAATATCGAGCGCTTCGAGCAAGGTGGCGTCACCACCAACTGGGGCACGTTATACTTGCAGGCGGCTGAGCCAAATACGCAACTCTACCATTATCAACTTCTCAAGGGGCGATGGTTCACCGATAACCAGCCGAAATCAGTGCTCCTGAGCCAAGTCGCCGCAGCGAAGACGGGCCTCTCTGTCGGCAGCCCAATCGCCATCTCGAGTGCGACAACCACCCAAATGTGGACGGTCATCGGTATCGTGCGTGACTACAACGGGTCGGTAGGCTCCATTGGCTCCGCGTTCACGAGTATTGATGACCTGCATGCATTCTATGGCGAGCCGCTAGACGCGGGCATTTCGTTTCTGGTGCGGGCACACGACCGCTCGCCAGCGGCAGTGAACACGATGGCGAATACGATCGATAACACGTTGGCAGGCGAAGGATTAGCGCCTTCGGTCGAGACCGCACAGCAGAACGTGTCGCGTAACCAGGCGCAGTTCGCGATCCTGTACGCCCTGCTCTACGCGGTTGCGGGGATCGTGGCGCTCGTCGGCATCCTGGGTCTCTTCAACACGCTCTCCAGTTCCGTGCTCGAACGCCGGCGCGAAATCGGCATCCTACGCTCGATGGGCGCGACCGGCTGGCGCATAGCACGCGTCTTCTGGACCGAGGCGGTGGCACTAGCCGGCATCTCGTGGCTGGCGGCGATCTTCCTCGGTATCCCGGCGGCCGTCGGCTTCCTGGCGCTGCTCAGCGCCGTGCTGCTGCCGATCCCGTTCGCCTTCAGCCCGGTGGCGCTGCTGGTGATGCTGGTCTTCACGCTGATCATCGCCTCGCTGGCAAGCTTCATCCCGGCGCTGGGCGCGGCCCGCGTGCGCGTCGTGGAGACGCTGCGCTACGAGTGACCGACTTCACAAAGAGACAAGCACGAGATCGCATGGCAGCCAGGCGCGACATACCGGTGGCGGCACTCGCCCAAGTGCATGTGCTCTTCCACAGCTATGCCACCACGGCTGGGCGCGTCGCGTCCACGGTGACGTACATTCGCGATGGGGGCGTGCGGGTGATCGTGGAGCTAGGGATGGTCCCAACGCCACACGCTATTCTCGACCCGCTCGCCATCCTAGGCGAGTCGGCCAGCACCATCACCGATGTCGTGTTCTCGCACCATCAACCGGACCACGCGCTCAACGCGGCGCTCTTTCCCAACGCGCGTTACCACGATCACTGGCCGATCTACCAGGCCGACGAATGGAAGAGCAGGTTCGCTGGCGGCTTCCTGCTTTCTCCCTCCATCCGCTTGATCGCAACACCCGGTCACACGCCGCAAGACAGTACCACGCTGGTCGGCACTGCGTCCGGTGTCGTGGCCTGCACACCCCTGTGGTGGCTGGCGTTCGCAGGGTCCTCCTGACGATCCGATGGCCTCCGATCTGGCGGTGCTGTATGCCGGGTGCAGTCGCGTACTGCAGGTCGCCACGTTGATTATCCCTGGGTATGGCGCCCCAATCATCCCTGATGTCTCGACACTCGTGCTGAAAGGCGAGGGCAAGCGGTTCTTCCCTATCGCCAACGTTATCGCGCATGCGCGCCAGTAGCTGTCTCAGCTTCGCCGGGATGGGACACGACGTGTGCACTGACAATCCTGGGCTGACCAACGGCCGTCTGCCGCATTCATCAGGCACAAGCCCATGTCGAGCAGCGCCCACCTGTCTGATAGCCGAGGCTCAGGCGCTCCCCACCAAGATCCATGCGCTGGTATGCCTGCACCACCTATGGCTGCGTTGGCGCGTCAGCGAAGCTCCGCGGGTCGGCGTCGAAGCGCCGTTTGCAGCCGGTCGAGCAGAAGTAGTAGGTCTTCCCCGCGTACATGCTGGCGCCGGCCGCTGTCGCCGGGTTCACGTCCATGCCGCAGACGGGATCAGTCACTATGGCAGCGTTCTGTTGTGCCTGTGTATGCGAAGAGTCGTGCGACGTCATACGTTGTTGCCTCGACGTTCACTCTTGTCGAGCGGCCTGATTCTCCGCACTGGATGTGGCTGGCACGGCCCCGCTCTCGGCTGGCGTTACCACTGTATGCTCTTCGCGCAGGTGCGGCTCGACGCGCTTGAGCAGCACCGCATTGGTCGCCACGGTAATCGAGGAGGCGCTCATCGCCAGGGCGCCTATGGCCGGGCTGAGCGTGATGCCGATGGGATAGAGCACGCCCGCCGCGATGGGGATAGCGATAACGTTGTAGATCGCCGCCCAGAAGAGGTTCTGCTTCATCTTGACCACGGTCGCCTTCGAGAGACGGATGGCCGCCAGCACGTCCAGGGGATCGCTACGCATGAGCACGATCTCGGCCGTCTCGATGGCCACGCCCGTACCGGCGCCGATGGCAATGCCCAGGTCCGCCTGCGCAAGGGCCGGCGCATCGTTTACTCCATCGCCCACCATCGCCGTGAAAAGTCCCTCCGCCTGGAGCTGCTTGACGAAGCGCGCCTTGTCTGCCGGCAGCACCTCGGCGAAGACGCGCGCGGTCGGGATGGCCAGCGCTCGACCGACCGCCTCGGCGGTCTGCCGATTGTCGCCGGTGAGCATCGCGATCTGGATGCCCAGCGCATGCAGCTCGGCGATAGCGCGCTCCGCGCTCGGGCGGATGCGGTCGGCGACGGCGATGAGGCCGGCCGGCTGGCCATCCACGGCGACGGCCATCACCGTCTTGGCCTCCGCTTGCAACGCCTTCATGCGCGCTAGCGCGTCTTCGGAGAGCGGGATGCCGCGATCCGCGAGCAGGCGCGGGGTACCGACAAGCACCGTGCGCCCTTCGACAGTGGCCTGGATGCCACCGCCGGCGATGGCCGCGAAGTCGCGGTACGCCAAAGCATCCAGCTTGCGCCCCTGCGCCTCCTCGACGATGGTGCGCGCCAGGGGGTGCTCCGAGTCGGCCTCGGCGGCGGCGGCAAACTGCAAGAGGCGCGTCTCGTCCAGCTCCGAGGCATCACCTGTGCCGGACGAGAACGCGACGATATTGGTGACGGCGGGCTTGCCCTCGGTGAGGGTGCCTGTCTTGTCGAAAATGATCGCCTGGATGCGCGAGGCTTGCTCCAGCGCGGAGGCGGTCTTGATGAGGATGCCGTGCCGCGCACCGAGGCCAGTGCCGACGGCGACGGCGGTGGGCGTGGCCAGGCCCAGCGCGTCGGGGCAGGCGATGACGACGGCGGTGACGGCCAGCGTGAGGGCGAAGAGCGCTGTCTGGCCGATGATGAAGAACCACACCAAGAAGGTGAGCAACCCCGCGCCAACAGCGCCGAGCACGAGATACTGCGCGGCACGGTCCGCTAGGCGCTGGGCGGGCGCTTTGGAGTTCTGCGCCGTCTGCACGAGCTGGACGATCTGGGCGAGCGCCGTCTCGGCGCCGACATGCGTCGCGCGAAGGCGCAGCGAGCCGCTGCCATTGACCGTCCCGCCGATTACCTCGTCGCCCGGTCCCTTGCCGACCGGCAGGCTTTCGCCCGTCACCATGCTCTCGTCAATCGCGCTTGCGCCCTCGACGACGTCGCCATCCACCGGCACCTTCTCACCTGGCCGCAGCAACAGCAGATCGCCGACCTGCACCTCCTCGACCGGCACCGTGCGTACCTGCCCATCAGGACCGATGACATTCGCCTGGCTTGGGGCCAGGCGCAGCAAGGCGTTGAGGGCGTCCGATGAGCCGCGGCGGCTGCGCATCTCCATCCAGTGGCCAAAGAGGACAAAGGTAACCAGCATCGCCGCCGCATCGAAGCTCGTCTCGACGCTGGGAGCGAAAATGGTGGCGAAAGCACTGAACAGATAGGCGACCAGCACACCGAGGCTGACCAGCACGTTCATGTCCAGCGTGCGGTTACGCAGGGCACGGTACGCGCCGGAGTGGAAAATCCAGCCGGCCCACCACACGACGGGCGTGCTCAGCACCAGCAGCAGCCAGTTGACGGATATACCGAAGGGCGTCAGCAGGTGGAGCCGGAAGACAGTGATGCCCAGCGGCGAGTAGAGGACAATGGGGATGGCGAGCACGAGCGCGACGAAGAAGCGCAGGCGCATGTCGGCTTCCATCGCCGCTGCCATCGCAGGGTCGCTCATGTCGTGCGCCATCCCGCCGTGGCCCGTTTCGCCGTGCGCCTTCCCACCGTGCGCCATGCGCGCGTGCTCCGCGCGGCCAGCGGATGGGGTAGGCGGGCCGGCAGCGGCTTCGCCTGGCATGACGTGCGCGGGCGCATGCGCCGGCGCGTGGACGTGGCCCGCATGCTCTGCGGTCGAAGGCGGGGCCGCCGGCCCGTGCTGGTGGACCGCCACCTCACTCGGCGCGGGCGTCGAGGTCACTGAGGTGCCACGCTCGCGCGCCATCTCGATCTCGGCGGAAGCATGGAGCATATCGGTTGCTGTCATCGGCTCGCCACAAGCGAAGCCGCAGTCACGCACCAGATCGCGCAGCGCGTCCTCGCTGAGGCGGCGCTCATCGTAGGTGATGGTGACGGTCTGCGAGACATAGCTCGCGTCGGCACGTGTCACACCGGGCAGCGCGTTCAGGCGCCGCTCGATGATCTGCGCGCACGTGGCGAAGTTGAGGCCATAGACCGGCACGGTGATGGTCCTCGCGGGTTGCACGTGCATGGCGGCACCTTCCTCGCACCTTCCCCGGCGACTGTCTACGTTCCTACGCCATGAATATCGCTACCACCGAGACGCACACTGTGGATGAACGCAAGGTGCAACGGACAGGAGACGGCGGTACGCTGACGTGTCCCAATGTCATTGAGAGGCGCATCACCTCCTCCCGTCCGTTGCGCGGTGACGCGGTTCTGACGCACTACTTGGCGACGGTATAACCGGCGTCGTCCAGCGTCGCCTCGATGGTATCCATCGAGACCTGACTGGGATCGTAGCGCAGGTGAACCGTCTTAGAAGGGATGTCAGTGCTGACCGACTCGACGCCGGCTAGTGTGCCGAGGGCGCCGTTGATCGTCTTGACGCAGTGCTCGCAGCTCACATCGGGAACCGACAGCACTGTCTCTTGTGCCTGAGGCATACGGATGATCTCCTCTCACCGCCGGGAGGCCGTGATCGCCTCCCACAACTCGTGTCTCTCGTCGCGCGGCTTGCCGGCGGCCATCGCCGGGCGCGCGACACGTTGCGCTAAATGGCAGATCTACGCCACAGACGTGACTCTATGGCGGGCGCCAAAGCGTCGCAGCCGCAGCGAGTTACTCACCACCGTCACCGACGAAAGCGCCATAGCCGCCGCGGCGAAGATAGGTGCGTTCTCGCGCAGGAACGGGATCGCAGGCGAGGCGACGGCGATGGGGATCAGCAGCGTGTTGTAGGCGAAGGCCCAGAACAGGTTCTGCTTGATCACGCGCAGCGTGGCGCGCGAGAGATCGAGCGCCGTTGCCACGCTGCGCAGATTGCCCTTCACAAGGGTAATGTCCGCTGCTTCCATCGCGATGTCGGTGCCCGTGCCCATGGCGATGCCCACGTCGGCCTGGGCCAGCGCGGGCGCATCGTTGATGCCATCGCCGGCGAAGGCCACGACGAGTCCCTGGCCCTGTAGCCGCTGCACCTGGGCCGCCTTTTGGTCTGGCAGCACCTCCGCCAGCACGTGGTCCGTGGGAATGCCAACCTGGGCTGCGACCGCCCCCGCTGTGCGCCGATTGTCGCCAGTCAGCATCCACACCTGGATACCCTGGCCCTGCAACCGCTCGATCGCCTCCGCCGAGCCAACCTTAACGGTATCGGCCACGCCGAGCGCGCCTACGAGCGCGCCATCCACAGCGACGAGCATGGCCGTCTTGCCGGCGGCTTCGAGCTGCCGCAGCTCAGGCTCCATACTGGCCGCATCCACGCCATGCTCCGCCAGCAGCCGGCGCGTGCCGACCAGCACGTCGTGCCCGCCGACGCGAGCTGAGACGCCGCCTCCGGGGATCGCCTGGAATGCGTCAACTCCCGCAGCCGGCTCGATCCTGCGCGCCTGCGCGCCAGCGACAATCGCGCGCGCCAGAGGATGCTCGGACGCGCTCTCGGCGGCGGCGACCTGCCGCAGCAGCGCTTGTTCGTCGAGTGCCGATGTCGTGGCCACCAGCACATCGGTCAGTTCGGGCTTGCCCCGTGTGATGGTGCCGGTCTTGTCGAGCACGATAGCGCGCACCGCGTGCACGCGCTCGAGGCTGGCTCCGCCACGGATCAGCACGCCGGATTCAGCGCCCTGACCGGTGCCGACCATGATAGCGGTAGGAGTGGCCAGGCCGAGCGCGCAGGGGCAGGCGACCACCAGCACGGCGATGGCGGCGACCAGCGCGACGATCCAGGGCTGCGTAGCGGCGGCGCTCATCACCGTGGCCGGCTGGAAGCCGAAGACGTAGCCCGCGACGCTCCAGCCGACGAACGTGAGCAGGGCAATCACCAACACGGCCGGGACGAAGATGCCGGCGACCGTGTCGGCGAGGCGCTGGATGGGCGCCTTTGAGCCTTGCGCCTGCTCAACCATGCGAATGATGCCAGCCAGCATCGTCTCGCCACCCACCTTGGTCGCCCGCATGCGCAGCATGCCGATCTGGTTGATCGTGGCACCGATGACGGCGTCGCCCACGTCCTTCTCGACGGGCAAGCTCTCGCCGGTCAGCATAGATTCATCCACCGAGGAGGCCCCCGACAGCACCACGCCGTCGGTCGGCACCTTCTCGCCGGGCCGGACGATAAGCTCGTCGTCCACCTCGATCTGCTCGATGGACAGGTCCACCTCGCGGCCGTCGCGCACGACGTGGGCAACATGGGCGCGCAGACCCATCAGGCGGCGAATCGCCTCGCTCGTCTGGCCCTTGGCACGCGCCTCCAGGTACTTGCCAAGGTAGATCAGCGTCACGATCAATGCGGTGGTGTCGTAGAAGGTGGTTGCGCCAACCACGCCTGGCAAGAAGGTGGCGACGACGCTCATCAGGAAAGCTGCCGTCGAGCCGAGGCTGATCAGCACATCCATGTTGGCGCCGAAGTGGCGCAGCACGCGGATCGCCGTGCGGTGGAAGTCCCAGCCGACGTAGCCCCAGATGGGCGCGGTGAGCGCCAGCAACAGCAGATTCTCGCCCGGGAAGCGGTTCATGAAGAACATCGAGAGCACGACCACTGGGATGGAGAGCGCGATGCCCAGCAGGAGCGTGTTGCGCTTGTGCGCCAGCTCGCGCTGGCGGCGCAGGGTGTCGGCATCGAGCGGTAGCTGGCCGGCGTCTTCGACTGTGGTCGGCGCCGGCGCTACCGGCGACCGCTCCTCCGCACCATAGCCCGCGCGCTCGACCGCCGCGATGAGGTCGGCGGGCGATACACTTGCCGAATCGTAGCTGACACTGGCGCGCTCGGTGGCGAGATTGACGCTGGCCGAGGCGACGCCGGGAACCTTCGCCAGGCCACGCTCCACGCGGCGCACGCACGAGGCGCACGTCATGCCGCTGATCGCCAGCTCGATCGCGCGCTCGCCGGTCTCAGGCGTGGTAGCTGGGGCGGGCGCGGCTGGGACGGGAACCGGGCGCCCGACGATCGGCGTCGCCTTGTAGCCGACGGCGTCCACTTTCTTCAGCAGATCATCCAGCGACGCCGCTGTGGGATCGTATCGCACCGTCGCCCGCTCGCTTGCGAGATTGACGTTGGCTTCTGCGACTCCGGGGAGCTTCTTCAATCCCTTCTCGATCCGCAGCGCGCAGGACGCGCAGGTCATCCCTTCCAGCGCGAGCTGTGAGGTCACCACTGCGGGGGTCTGCGCGGCTTGCATGCCGGCAGCCATCGATGGCACGGCTTGCGGCTCAGATTGCGGCGCAGACGCTCGAACGCGCTCCTCTAACTCTGCCATATCTTGCTTCCTTCCCGACACCGGGGCGGGAGATCCCGTGCGGGTATGCCACCGGCAGCGAATGGCTGCCGGCAGCGACTAGCGGTTGCCCGCCAGGCTGTAGAGCTGCACCAGCTCCTCGATCACCTCCGCTTCGCGCCCTTCCTTGATGCCAGCGGGCACGCAGCCGTGGAGGTGGTTCTCCAGTATCAGGGCCTCCAGCTTCTCGATGGCCTTGCGCACGGCGTAGGTCTGGCGGAGGATGTCAACGCAATACTTGTCGTCTTCGACCATCTTGCGGATACCGCCTAGATGCCCCTCGATGAAGCTGAGGCGTTTGAGCACATCGCGCTTGTCGGCTTGCATACGCTCACCCTTGCCTCTCTACCCATACCCCCTGGGAGGGGGTCTATGGAGATCATACCACCA
>DASUBU010000159.1:0-13067 GCA_035763125.1 Ktedonobacterales bacterium | reverse complement strand
GCGAGAGGCGCAAGCGGACGTCTGCGGGCACAGGAGCCCGCTGGTAGCCATCGGGAGCCTTCATGCGCGTATCCCCGCCGCAGGCGAGCGCTGGCGCCTGGCTCGCGCTCGCCAGCGGTCCCGCGCTCAGTATACCAGCAGGGCGGCAGGCGGCAGAAACATCACGGGGCGACACACACACATCTGAGCAAATACCGCGAAGCAGGAACGCCGCTTGCCTATGTTCGCCACATTACGCGGGATGCTTGACGTGGCGGTAGGTGAAGAGGTGGTGGAACGTGAAGTTGAAGGCCGTCACGACGACCAGCGCGATGCCCTGGCTGACGGTGGCATTGAGCAGCGCCACATGCCAGTGGATGCTGACCAGATGCAGCGAGAATGAGATTGCCAGCGTCAGCAGCGTGCCGGCGATGGTGGTGATGTGGAAACGCAGACCGCGCGCCAGCCACGAGCGCTGGTGGCCGGGCAGGTGCCGGAACGTGAAGTAGTCGTTGGGGATGAAGTTGGCCAGGATCGAGATCTCGGTCGCTACCACGAACGCAGCCAGATAGTGGGCAGTGTGACCGACGGCGGATGCATCGTTGAAGGGCAGCGGCACCCTGTAATACATGATCGTGAAGACGATCAGGTTGACCACCGCCGCGAAGCCACCGACGAAGAGATAGCTGACGAGCCGCTGGGCGAAGCCGGCCTTGCCAGGGAAGGCGCGCTCCACCACATCGAGCGCGCGGTTGAGAGCGGGCGAGCGCGTGGGATGGTAGCTAGGAGTGCGAGGGTATGGCGCAGCCGCCAGCTCGCCGCTGGAGCGCACAGCGGCCATGGGTTGCGTCGAGCCAAAGGCGAGGCTCGCGTCCGACCCGTCGGCCGGCTCACTCTGCACCAGACGATTCACTCGCTTCTCCCTCCGCCAGACGACCGCCTCTATGCTCGTTCTCGACGCTCCACAGTATAGCCGAGTAACATGCGATGCACAGAGCAGACCAGTACTTCCTACGCATTCACACGTAGCGCCCAACATATGATACCGCGCTGGCAAGGACAGGACCATGCACCTATGTGCCGACGCCCAGGACAGCGGGTGCGAGCGCTACGCGAACGCCACGGCTATCGCCGGCCCAGCGACCTTGTCGGCGATCTCTTCCGGCTCCTGCGCGAGTGGGTAGTCGTCTGGCCCCCATAGCTCCAACGCCAGGCCGATGCAGCGCATGCGGTCCATCTCGTCCACCAGCGCCTCCTCCTCGCCTGCCGCGCCTGCGGGTGAGAACTCCTCCCACCAGCCCGGCGCCAGCACTACCTGCCAGAAATCCTCCGGTGCCGTTCCGGCCGGCAGCAGATCGGCGAAGCGCTCGGGATGCCCGCGCTCCGGCTCGACCACCGCCGCCAGCAGCGGCTCGCTCCGCTCGCCCGGCCCCACTCCCTCGTGGCTTTCTTCAAGTTCCAGAAAGTACGTCGGATCACTCAGATAGCGGTCCACCTCGTCGCCCTCGCGCACCAGCCGGTAGCCCGACACGGCCGCGCCGTAGACAAACGTCGTGAAGACCGCCGTGCCGCCCAGCGCCTTCGACAGCTCCGCGTCCAGCCCGACAGTGCGGTTGCCGAGCTCCAGCACCGGCGTCCAGGGCGAGCCAGCATGGGGCCGCAGGATCAGATAGCAGTAGCCGGCCGCCAGATCGGGGTCCGTCACGCGGCGTAGGACCGCCGAGTACGTGCCTTCCAGACGCAGCGCCTGGGCGCGCTCCTCGCCAGCGAAGATGCCCGCCAGCGCGCGCTCGACCTCCTCCGGCGCGGCGTCACGCACATGCAAGATTGTCAGCGACGTACTCATTGTCTGCCTCCCGCGCGAGCCGTACCCGCGTCCCTGGCTTGCCTCTGCGCACATCACGTTCCATGCTTGGCAATGCCTAGTCCGCTCGCCTGTGTGCCCTCAGCGGCCGATGGCGAACCAGGCCAGGAACGCCGCGACCGGCATCCAGCAGCCCACGAGCAGCCCACGCATCATCGCCGCCCGCAACGGCCGAGCGAGCAGCCCGGCCACCAACAGTGGCAGCGCGGCGGCCACCAGCCCTTCGAAGACGATCACGTAGACCGGCGTGTGGCCGATCCGCCAGACCGGCGTATACTGCCACCAGCGCGCGTAATACGCCATCTCCTCATAGAACGGGACCATCAGGGCGCCGAAGATGCCCGCCAGCACGACAGCCAGCCACAGCGGCATGCGCGCCGGCCCGAGCGAGCGCAGGCGCCAGGCCAGGTAGCCAAGCAGGGTCAGCACGATCGCCCACGAGAGCGGCATGTAGTACGGCGAGCCCCACAGCAGCGGTTCTCCCGCCGGGTACCTCAGTGAATGCGCGACCTGCTCGCCGGCTGCATCGGTCGCCAGCTCCAGGATGCCGGCCGCCAGCCCGAGCACGAAGAGCCGCGCCAGCAGCGGCCGCCACTCGCGCCGGACGGTCATCGCCGCGAGGACCAGCAGCGCCAGCAGATCGGTGGCGGCGGCACTCGGCCAACCCAGCGTGTAGCGCGCGGCGATGATGTGACAGCCGACGAGCAGGGCAAGTTGCGCGAGGAAGGCGCCATCCAGCGCCGTGAGCCGCGGTGCGGACAGGGCGGCCTCGTGCGCGCCCACCGGCGGAGTCATGAGGGCGGCTGGGCGTTCGGGGAGCGGCGGCGCGGACATCGGCGGGACCTTCTGGGAGAGGGTGGCAGGCATCTCCTACTATTGTAGCAAAGGCGACCGCTATTGATATACCCTTCCGGGGTATGGTATACTGGAAGGTGCGGCCTGGATACCAGCATGCGAGTCGTCCAGAGGCCGCAAGCGGCGGAAGCGCAGGCTGCGAAGGAGTGAAGGCAACATGACGAGCGCGAACGGCGCGAACGGAACGGACGGCGCGCAGAGCGATACCTACGACGTCATCATCATCGGCTCTGGGCCGGCGGGCTACACGGCGGCGCTCTACGCGGCGCGCGCCAACCTCAAGACGCTGGTGCTGCAGGGCGACGAGATCGGCGGCCAGCTGATGATCACCAGCGACGTCGAGAATTATCCCGGCTTCGTGGAAGGCATCCTGGGGCCGGAGATGATGGAGAAGTTTGAGGCGCAGGCCAAGCGCTTTGGCGCCGAGATGGTGGCACGACAGGTCCAGCGGGTGGACTTCTCGCAGCAGCCCTTCACCGTCTACACCGACGATACGGAGTATCGTGGCGATTCGGTGATTGTGGCGACCGGCGCCAGCGCCAAGTGGCTGGGGCTGCCCAACGAGCAGCGCCTGCGCGGGCGCGGCGTCAGCGGCTGCGCGACCTGCGACGGCTTCTTCTTCCGTGGCAAGGACGTGGCGGTGATCGGCGGCGGCGACACGGCGATGGAGGAGGCGCTCTTCCTGACGCGCTACGCCAACAAGGTCTATCTGGTGCACCGGCGCGACAGCTTCCGCGCCAGCAAGATCATGCAGGACCGTGCCCGCAAGAACGAGAAGATCGCCATCATCACATCGGTGATGGTCGAAGATGTGCTGGGTGACGGAGCGGTCGAAGGGGTGGTGCTGAAGAACATCCATACCGGCAAGACACAGACGCTGCCGGTGCAGGGCTTCTTCGTCGCCATCGGCCACCAGCCCAACACTGACATCTTCCAGGGCATCCTGGAGATGGACGGCGTCGGCTACCTCAAGACACACCGGCACACGATGACCAGCGTGGAGGGCGTCTTCGCGGCGGGCGACGTGGTGGACCACCGCTACCGCCAGGCCGTCACCGCGGCCGGCGACGGCTGCCGCGCTGCGATTGACGCGGAGCGCTGGCTGGAGGCACGCGGCGAGATCAACCCCGAGACGACGATTGATGCCGGCGAGTGGGGAGTGGCGCGCAAGATGCTGGAAGAGACCGGCCAGAGCGCGTAGGCCGGTGTGGCGCGGCAGCGCGGGGCATACGCAGTCCGTCCCTGCAAAGCGGGCGCAGAGAGTGAGATGGAGAGTGGTGCGAACGCATCACTCCCCATTCGCGTACGGCGGCACGACGTCGAGGGTATAGACGAAGTCGCGCTCGGCGATGCCCATGCCCACCTGCCGATAGACCCGCTGCGCTCGCTCGTTCGTACCCATCGTGATGAGCGCGATGCGCTCCGCGCCTGCCTCACGCATACGACGCATGGCGGCCAGTAGCAGCGCCCGGCCCAGGCCACGCCCACGATAGTCGGGCCGGGTACCAAGGTAGTCAATCCAGGCCGTGCGGCTACCGCCAAGCGCCCATTCAACTCGATCGACCGAGCATTCGCAGAAGCCGACAAGCTTGCCGTCGGGGCTGACGGCGACGAGATGCAGATAATCGGGATCGTGCAGGAGTGTGCGGCGCAGATCAGCGGCAATCGGCGCAAAGGAGTACAGTGTCTCATAGGCGAGCAGCTCATCCGGCCCGGCGAGCGGGCGCATCGTGAATCCGTCGGGGAGCGCCGGCTCAGGCAGGGACGCGTCCAACTGACGCCCCATGTAGACGTTGTAGTCAGCCTGGAGCCCAAAACCGAACGAATCCAGCAGCGCAGGCCATAGCTGATCGTCAGCATGGATGCTAAGACCTACGCTCATGCTTTGGCCCAGCCGCTGGCTGCGCTCCGTCGTGCTCACGACCGCCCAACTGAGCACCAAGCCAGCAATGGTCTGCTGCCGAGCAGCGGGATGGGCAATACATTCGAGGCCAACGTGGGTATGTTCCTGGGTGCGCCGCCAGAGTAGGGCAAAGCCGACGAGCGTGCCTGCGGAGTCGTACCACAGGCTGGCATCCTGCTGAGAATCCCATAAACGCGAGGCGAGCAGCAGCGTCAGCCTGTGGGTAGTGGGGTAGCGGTCAGAGGTCGCTGTCGCACGCGCCGCGCGCAGCAGATCGAGCACCGGCACGTTATCACGAGCGGGATCGTACGGCCGTGAGCTGATCGCCATCGAGCTGCTCGCTTCCCTCAGCAATTGACGATTCCCTCTGGTCGCGTATGGCTGGCATCTGTCACCGCTCTGGATACGGCAAGAGCCGGGCTTCAGGCTATGAAGCTTGACTTTTCGCTTGTCACGACTACACTTTGTTTTAGGGTCTGGTTGGTCGCAGAACCGCTTGCACTTCAAGTCTACCAGACCCTCAGCCCCCCAGGTCCAGGGCAATTCCCAAGCCAGTCTTGCCCAACCCGACAGCGTATCGCCGGAACGTAATGATGTGATGTGGAGTGGCGGGTTGCTGATGGTGCGCCGCGTTCCCGGTTCCCTCTGCCACTGAGGCGACGAGTAAGCCGGCCCCTCGCGTGTCGTGCCCGCCACTGGCGTGTGAGTGGAACGTGGAGAAGGTGAGGCAAGCATGAGATTGTCACGGCGAACGGTGGCTGTTGCGATGCTGGTGGCCGTTCTGGTGGCCAGCGTTGCGTTCATGGTGCAGCGCGTGGCGCCCTCGGCGGGTGCGAAAGCCGGTGCCATCACGTTTACCAACACGGCCCTGACGCGCCCGGACGGCGGCAGCGAGCCGGCGGTGACCATCGCTTCCGATGGCACGATGGTGCTGAGTGGCCTCTCCTGGCAGCTTTTCCAGACCAACATCTGGAAAGGGAGCTTCGGCTCGACGCCCACCTTCCAGGGCGGCATTGACGCCAACATTGATAAGAGCGTGGGCGGCGGCGACGCCGATGTGGACCTCGGCTCAACTGGGACGCTGCACGCCAGCACGCTGGTCTTCTTCTTCAATCCGGCCACCCATTTGAAGCAGCTCGGCGTCTCGGCGATCACCTGCCCACATGCCGATACCTCCAGCAACTTCGCTCACTGCACCCAGCAGATCATTGACGCCACGCAGTCCGACCGGCAGTGGGTCGTCTCCGACGGCAGCACCGTCTATATCGCCTATCATGACTCGGGCAGCAGCAGCACCGTCCACGTGCAGCGCTCGGATGATGACGGCCTGACGTTCCACCGCGTGGGAGACTCCATCGTCGGCCACGGCAGCGCCACGGGCAACGCCACCTTCAACAACGACAACGGCGCGCTCGTCGTGGACCCGGCAACGCACGACGTGTACGACATCTACGCCGCCGGCCAGGCCGGCATCCAGAAGGGCAGCAGCGCCAACTTCAACCAGATCTACGTCGCGCGCAGCAGCGACCGCGGCCAGACCTGGACGACCTCGCTGGTCTTCACCGCGCCGCTGTTCACGCCACTCAACAACGTCTTCCCGGCCATCGCGGTGGACCCGACCAACGGCACCGTCTACGCCGCCTGGTCCGATGCTCACAACGTCTCGCTGTCCGTCTCCACCGATCACGGCCAGACCTGGTCCGCCCCGCAGACGATCAACACCGGCGCTGCCGTGACCGCCGTCTTCCCCGCGCTGGCGGCGCGCAATGGCACGGTGGACGTCAGCTACTACGGCACGACGGCGTCGAGCAAAGATGATCCGAGCGCGGTGTGGAATACCTACATGGCGCAATCCGTCAACGGCGGAGCGTTCACGCAGGTGCAGGTGACGAGCCACCCGAACCACAACGGCGTCATCTGTACAGAAGGCACCGGCTGTCAGCCGGGCACGCGCAACCTGCTCGACCTCTTTGAGGTGGCGATAGACCCCGCCAGCGGCCGCGCCGCCATCATCTACACCGACGACACGCTGACTACTGACAGCAACGGCAATCCGCTGCCGCAGGTTGTGCTCGCCCAGCAGAACTAGCCCGACATAGGCGATCGTGCCACACGTAGCGTAGCGACTGTCTCACATCCGCGCCCGCCTGCCGGCATTCAGCTCGGCGGTCGGGCGCATCGTGTTGTTTCTCCGCGCCGCGCAGCGCCGCCGCATAGCATTCCACTCCCACCCCTCGCAAACACTTTGGGCACCTCGCTTCGTCAAGAAAGGTAGAGCATGCCGCGCGGGGCGGTAAGCAGCGGGGCGAAGGGGCCAGGGCGCATGGAGCGATGGGATGGGGTAGGGCCAAGGGCGGCGGGAGCCCGCCGGCCCGATGGGGCGATGGAGCGCGCGGAGTACGAGCGCTTCGCGCCGCTACTGGCGCCAGAGCAAGTCGGGGCGGTGGTGCGGCTGGCGGCAGCACTGGTGGGGCGAGACGACGCCGAGGACGCCGCTCAGGAGGCGCTGCTGCGCGCCTGGCAGGCCTGGCCCTCGCTACGCGACCGATCGGCCGCGCGAGGTTGGCTGCTACGCATCGCCGTCAATGTGTGCAAGGATTGGCAGCGCGGACGCTTCGGCACGCGCCGCCGCCGCGACGCGCCACTCGGCGACGACGATGGGCTTGCGCTGTTGGGCGGCGATCCGGGCGCCAGCGACGCGGCCGCCTCGCTCGACCTCCGCACGGCGGTGAACGCGCTGGAGCCGGGGCTGCGGCTCGTGGTGGTGCTGCGCTACTACGCCGGTCTCGACGCGACCGAGATCGGCATGGCGCTCGGCATGCCGCCGGCGACGGTCCGCACACGGCTGCGCCGCGCATTGGCGCTGCTGCGCGAGCGCCTGAGCAGGCCTGGCCGCTGGCCGTCGGCCTACACGTCAGAAGGGGGCCGCTGATGGCCGGGCGCTACGACGAACCAATGGGACGCGGTGACCAGGCGGATCTGCCGCCGGAGTTGGAGGCGCTCGCGCGCCGGCTCGACCACGACGGCATGCTCTGGCGGCGGGAATTGCCAGATGAGCGGCGGATTGCGCGCGGTGTGGCCGCGCAGATCGCACCAGCAGATATACGCGCCCAGCCCCCACAGGCAACAGGGCGCGGATATGGAGACACCTGGGATGCCGGCGCCGGTGGCGGCTGGGAACCGCCACGCGATCAAGCTGGCGGACCGCGTGGCGGTGGCGGGCGGGGACGTTGGGGTCTCGCGGTCGGCGCGGCGCTGGCCATAGTGGTCCTGATGGCCGGCGCGCTGTGGAGCCTCGGCGTTGGGCGCCGGGGACCCGACATCTCAGGTGGCCCGACGGCGACAGTGCCCACCGCCACCAGCATCGTACAGCCCTCCGGCGCCTGGAAGACCATGGGAACGCTGCGCACCTCGCAGCAAACGGTCTTCGCGCCCTCCGATCCGCGGGTGGCCTATCAGGTCGCTTTGCCGACACCGGGATCAGATGCGCTGATGCTGGCGCGCACCGATGATGCCGGGGCGCACTACCACATCTTGCCATATCCGTCGGGCCTGCTTATGGACGCGCACTTGATCGAAGTGGGCGCGCTCGTGAGCCCGCGCGACCCGCGCACGGTCTACCTCTACGCAGCGCGGCAGGGGGCGGGCTGCTCTGGGACGTGCTTCGATCAATGGCTGAGCACCGACGGCGGCGCGACCTGGCGGGCGCTAAGCCTGCCAGTACCAGGCGTGCTGGGAGTCATCGAGGCGGGGAGCGGGAGCACGCTCTACGCGCTGGTCGCGCAGTCGCTCGTTGGCAGCGGCGCGCCGCCGCCAGCGAACCGAATGGTGGCCAGCACGGACGGCGGCCGGAGCTGGCGCCTGGCCGACGGCGACCTCGCCGCGCATGGGCTGGGCGTGAGCGACTTCGCGGCCTCGCCCACGGGAACGAGTGTCTACATCATCAGCGAGCCGGCGAATATCGCCAGCCAGCCTCCGTCGTTCGTCCCACAGTATCAGCTCTGGCGCAGGGACGACGGCGGAGCCAGCTGGACGTTGGTAGGCGACGTGCCCGGCAATGTGTCCAGCGGCCTCCGACTGGCGGGCCAGACGCTCTATCTTTTCGCGCCGCAGCGCGGCCAGAGCCTCGCGGCGAGCCTGCCACAGGCCAGCACAGATGGCGGCCGGCACTGGTCCGCCGCGCCCACCGCTGGGCTCGCATCTGACGCGCAGCTCCCCGATGGGCTGGGCGCACCAACCGCGACACTCGGCGATGGCTCGCTATTACTGGTCTTGCGCAGTGGACTCGACCGTGACGTATACGCCTGGCAGCCGGGCGCGACGGCCTGGCGGCAGGTGGCGCCGCCGCTCACAGCGGTCCACGTGGACGCCATATTCTCGACGGAGAGCACCGGCGGCCAGACGACGCTGTGGGCGGTTTACGACGGGAGCACACCCGACGCGCTGACGGTGGCCTCATACCCCCTGGGATAGCGGTCATCACGCGACGTCGCTCGTCGCCTGGCACGCGTGGTGCATGGACTAAGGCGGGCGCATGGAGAGCGCCCGCCCGCCAAGGTAGGCGAGCGAATAGCGCTCAATGCTACGATGCAGCGACAGGGTATGCGGTGAGCACACAGGTGGAGGGACCACGACTGCTGGCGAGACTAGCCCAGCGGCCCGCGCCAGTGGCGATTGTGCGGGCGCTGCGGCTGGGCGATCTGCTCTGTGCGGTGCCGGCGCTGCGTGCGCTGCGTGCCGCGCTACCGCTGGCACACATCACGCTGATCGGGCTGCCGCTCGCGCGCGAGTTTGTCAGGCGCTGCCAGTATGTGAATGCCTTCGAGGAGTTCCCCGGCTATCCCGGCATCGCCGACCAGCCGGTCGTCGCCGCGCGCACGCTGGCCTTCTTGGGCCAGATGCAGCGGCGGCGCTTCGATCTCGCCGTGTAGCTGCATGGCAGCGGCGTCTTCAGCAACCCCTTTACGCGCCTGCTGGGCGCGCGCCTGACCGTCGGCTTCACGCGCGAGGGCGAGACCGATCTGGGTCTGGATTTCGCGATCCCCTATCCGGGCGACGGGCCAGAGGTAGAGCGTCTTCTCGCGCTCATGTGGGCACTGGGCGCGCCTGCCGTTGGGGATCAGCCAGAGATCATGCTGCTGCCGGAAGACACTGCCGAGCTGGAGGCATCTCCGCCGCTGCGTGCCCTCTTTGCGCAAAGGCGACCCGTCATCGGGCTACATCCGGGAGCCAAGGTGCCGACGCGGCGCTGGCTGCCGGGGCGCTTCGCGGCGGTTGGCGATGCGCTGGCCGCGCGACACCAGCCGGCACCGCGCCGTCTTCACCTGGGGTCCGTGCCGCCCCTGCACGTATGTGGAATGCCCCATCGGCTATCGCTGCCTCGTCGGCGTCAGCGTCGAAGCCGTGCTGCGCGAGGCGGAGGCCTTGCTTGGCGCCCAGCAAGCAGCACCAAAGCGCGAGCTTGTCCCGCCTCGATAGTGATATGGATCTCACCCTCCCTGCCCCCTCTCCGCGCCAGAGAGGGGAAACACCACGTCCCGCAGCGGGCACCTATTCCACAGCAGAGCCGCGACCTACCAAGGGACACAGCGAGAGCGTCGCACTCCCTCAGGCCTACTGGGCACCGGCGCGCGTACCGCCAGGGGCGCTGTCGCGACGGGCACGGGATGTGGGCGAGGCGCCGTTACGACGGGCACGAGTGCCCCGGCCGACGGGCGGGTGCGGCGGGTTGAGCTGATACTCGACAGATTCGAGGCGCTCGCGCAGGCGCTTGTTCTCCTCGCGGACGCTGTCGAGATCCTCGCGCAGCTTGCGCGTCTCTTCGCCCGCCGTGCGCCCGCGTTGTAGCGAGCGAATCGCCTCGCGCGCGCCGCGGACGAGCCGCTCGTCCAGGCTGCGCGCGGCCAGCCGCTCCAGCGGAGCGATGGCGCGCTGGTCGCCCCAGGCGGCAAGCGCTGCGATGCCCACCATCACCGTCACCTCCCAGGGATCGTCCAGCGCGGCGATCAGCGCATCCACTGCCTTCGTGTGGGCCTCGCTCGCGGCATCAATGCGGTGGGTGTGGGCGAGCGAGAGCAGCCCGCGGCCGGCGGCGGCGCGGGCGTCCATCGGCTTCGCGCGGTCGAGCAGCCATCCCGTGAGGACCTCCATAACGCGCGGCTCGCCCAGCTCGCCCAGCCCGGCGAACACCCCGCCGCGAGTCACTTCGTTCCAGGAGGGCGTCTCGACCTTATCAAGCAGCGTGGCGTAGGCGCCTTCGACGCGCGTCTTACCCAGCGCGGTGCAGGCGGCCGCCTCGACATAGTAGCTGGGGTCGCCCTGGCGCACGATGCTGGTGAGCGCTTCGGCGGCCTGCTCTGCCAGCGCGCGGTGCTCCGGTATGCGGAAGTTGCCCAGCGCCTCGACAATCCCGCGGCGGCCCTTTGGCTCCGAGACCTCACGCAGCCCCCGCAGCAGCGACTTCAGCGCCCGCTCGGAGGTCTGCATGCCGAGCGCGCGGGCAATCGCCTGCCGCACCAGCCAGAACGACTCGTCAATCAGCGCGGCTTCCAGCGCGGCTATGCTCTGCGCGTCGCCGAGCTTGCCGAGCGCCTCGGCGGCCTCGACA
Source organism: Ktedonobacterales bacterium (assembly GCA_035763125.1). Taxonomy (GTDB): domain Bacteria; phylum Chloroflexota; class Ktedonobacteria; order Ktedonobacterales; family JADMIN01; genus SMAG-U1939. The sequence goes on along the minus strand of DASUBU010000159.1, from coordinate 1,859 downwards.
CGGCCGAGCGCGTCGGGGTCGTGGCGCAGCTGGTAGCGCAGCAGCTCGCTGGGTCGCTCGAAGGTGAGCGTCTTGAGCAGCCACGAGCCCTGATCGAAGCGCACCGAGAGAGGCCGGCGCGGCAGCGGGAAGAAGAAGACCTGCCGCTGCTCCTCGATCTGCACGCGAAATGTCTTCAGCTCGGCCTTCGTACGTGGGTCGTCGGGACGGGCGCCGTCGCGCGCAGGGACGAAGAAGCCGATCTCGACCGGCGTGACGAACGTAGAGGTGCCGTCGTCGGTTGACTGCGTTTGCTCCACCGTCAGCTTCGCCACCTGCTGCTCGCCATCCCAGGCGTAGCTCACCTTGAAGTCGGGGTGGCCGGCCTTGTAGTACCACTGCTCGAAGAAGCGCGAGAGGCTGCGGCCGGTGGCCTCCTCCATCGCGCGCTCCAGGTCGGCGGTGATCACCTCGCGGCCGGCGTTGCGCTGCGTATAGAGCTGGATGCCGCGCCAAAATGGCTCCTCACCCAGCACGAAGCGCAGCATGTGCAGGCAGCGCGAGGCTTTCTGGTAGACGAAGCGGTCGAAAAGCTCGTTGGCGTTCTTGTGATAGACGTTGTGGACGATGGGTCGGCGGCCGCGGCGGTCGGCGTCGAGGTAGGCATGCAGGTCGTCGTAGAGCATCGCCTGCCGCTCGTCCAGCCCCAGATCCTCTTCGGTCCAGGTCGCCGCGAAGTAGGTCGCGAAGCCCTCTTTGAGCCACGTGTGCGCCCAGTCGCGGACGGCCAGCAGATCGCCGTGCCACTGGTGAACCAGCTCGTGGGCGACGACCTCTTCGGGGTTGAAGTCGAGGCTGGCACGCTGGTCGGGCAGCAGACGGTAGGAGTGCGTCGTCGCGCTGGCGTTCTCCATCGCGCCCAGGAACAGCTCGGCGACGATCTGGCCGTACTTGACGTAGGGGTAGTCCACGCCGAAGTGGGTCGAGTAGTACTCGATCATGCGCGGCGTCTTGCCGAGCATGCGCTTGCCGTCCTCCTCGCGGCCCGGCCGCACGTAGGAGTTGACCGGTACGTCGCGCCAGTGGTTCGGCACTTCGGCGAACTCGCCGGCCACCAGCGTGACGAGGTACGCCGGGAAGGGCACCTCCATGCGCCAGTTATAGGTCTTGGTGCCGTCGGCGTTCTCGTCCACGCCCTCTAGCTTGCCGTTGGAGAGCGCGAAGAAGTTGCCGGGGACGGTGGCGTGCATCGCGGTGGTCGCGCGCTCGTTGGGGAAGTCGTGGCATGGAAACCAAAAGTGGTGATATTCAGTCTCGCCCTGGGTCCAGACCTGGTGCGGCAGGTCCGGGTTGCCCTCGCTGGGGTGGACGAAGACCAGGCCGATGCGCGGCGTCGTGTTATACCGCACGCGCACGGAGAACGCCTCGCCGTGCTGGTATTCGCGGTCGAGGCGCACGTGCAGCTTCTCGTGGTCGGTCCAGTAGTCGAGCGCCGTCTCTTTCGCCGCGCCGCCCAGCGTGACGGCGGCGATCTCCAGCTCGGCGGCGTCGAAGCTGACCTCGGCCATGCGCTCGAAAAGCGCCGTGAAGTCGGTCGTCACGTCGCCGCGCAGCGAGTCGTGCTCGAAGTCCAGCGCGACGGCGATATCCACGTGCCGCACGTCGGCCGGCCGGTCGGGCGCGTAGCGCGGGCGGTCGCCCGGCAGGTTGAAGCTGGGGCCGGCGGAGGGGGCGAAGTCGGCTTGCTCATGGCCGGTGAGGAGCATGTCGGCAAGGTCGTGGGCGAGCTGGCGGTTGCCACAATAGCGCATGGGAGGCTCCTTCGGCGGGAACTGGCGAGCGACAAGCGGCGGACGGGCTGTCCGCTTCGTAGGGACGTC
>DASUBU010000158.1:0-4426 GCA_035763125.1 Ktedonobacterales bacterium | reverse complement strand
TCCCTCGGCAAAGAGCGTGTGGACCAGCGCGAAGAGCAAATAGGCATCCGTGCCGGGGCGGATGAAGTGGTGCTCGCTGGCCTCGTCGGCGGTGCGCGTACGGCGGGGATCGAGCACGACCACTCGTCCGCCGCGCGCTCGCAGCGCCCGCAGCCGGTCGCGCACGTTCGGCGCGGTCATCAGGCTGCCGTTGGATTCGAGCGGGTTGGCACCGAGAATCAGGAGGTAGTCGGCGCGGTCGAGGTCGGGGATCGGGATGCTGAGCATCGTGCCGAACATCAGCCCCGCCGAGACCTGCTTGGGCATCTGGTCCACCGTGCTGGCGGTGTAGATGTTACGGCTGCCGAGCGCGTGCAGCAGCGGCGTGTTGTAGAGCTGGCCGGAGAGATTGTGGACGTTGGGGTTGCCGAGGTAGATCGCGACGGCGTCGCGCCCGTGCTCGCGCAGGATCGGCGTGAGCCGCCGCTCGATCGTGGCGAACGCCTCATCCCAGCTCACCTCGCGCCAGCTCTCGCCCTCGCGGACGAGCGGCGCGCGGAGGCGGTCCGGGTCGGCGTCGAGCTCCTTCAGGCTGTACGCTTTCGGGCAGAGGTAGCCGCGGCTGAAGACGTCGTCGGCGTCGCCGCGAATGGAGACGACCTCGCGCCCGCGTGTGGTGATCTCCAGGCCGCAGGTGGCCTCGCAGAGCGGGCACGTGGCAAAGTGAGTAGTGGTGTTGAGGGCATTGGTGGCAGGTATGCTCGGTGCGGTCATCGTCGTCCGGCTCCTCTCGCTGCCTGGTCGCCGGCCGAGACGCGCTGGCCTGCCGGATAGCCGAAGTATACGGGCGAGCCGGCGCCGATGCAATGGCCGCGGCGAGCGGAAAGCATGCTTCCGGCAGCTCGCATGAGGCAAGGGCCGCCGCGCGCGTTCACATGCTATACTCGTGATACAAAGCGCAAGGGGGCAAGCCAATGAGTCAGACATCAACATTGAGTCCCATGCAAGAGGTCGTAGAGTTCTTTGCGAGTGCTCCATCTCGCGAACAAATAGCAACATTCCGTCTGTCTGAGACGGCCCAACAGCATATTCGTGAGCTGCTCGCCAGGAACTCGGCTGGCACGTTGACAGATGAGGAAGTGCGGGAGCTCGACAAGATCATGGGGCTCAACGACGTGGTTACGCTGATTCGTGTGCGTGCACAACAGGTGCAAGGTGCGCAACCTGCCGCACCTTCCACGCCCCCGGGCACATGAGCGAGACGTATGTCACGGTGGCTTACGCCCCAGACTGTTCGCCGGTCTGGGGCTTGAACTGATCGAGCTGCGGCTGAATGCCGTACGCCTGCATAATCTCCTGGTCGTGCTCGGCCTCGTGGTTGGCGAGCAGCCGCAGGATGGAGCGCACGCTGGGCGCGCGGGGCGGCTCAGTGGATGGTGACGGCCGCTCCTGCGCTGGCGCCGCTGTCGCGATGCTCGCCGAGACGGGTGGCCAGGGCTGCAGCCCCGCGATGCGGCGCGTAAGCCAGTCGCGTCCGCCGCCAGCCGCGGCGCTCCGCAGCACGCGCGGACTGGCCGCCTGGAGTGCGCTCAGCAGGTCGTCGCGCGAGATGCCCTGGTAGCGCGAGACGGCTTTCTCGTTGTAGGCATCCCTATCGGCGGCGGGCCGCGTGAGCGCGGGCGGAAGCGTCTCGCGTAGCTGGCTCAGCTCGAAGACGGCGACGGCCCACTCATCCCACGCCAGCAGGTGTGCCAGCAGGTCATGGATCGAGCGGCCGCCGGGCAACGCGGGTTCGTGCCAACGGTCTTCTTTGATCTGGTCGGCCAGCGAGAGCGTGGCAAGCCGCTGCTCGCGCAGGCGCTGGACGAGATCCTCGGGTTCCATGTGGCAATTCGCTTTCGACGCGACGCGAGGCGGGCCTCGCCACTACGCGGCAACGGCGGGATGGCGGCACGCACTGCGTCCAATGCCCTCGGGTGAGCTACAGCTCGCGGCGGCCTTCGAGCGCACGGCCGAGCGTGCCTTCGTCGGCGTATTCGAGGTCGCCGCCAATGGGCAGGCCGCGGGCCAGCCGCGTGACGCGCACGCCCGGCAGCGAGATCAAGGGGGCGATATAGGCGGCGGTGTAGTCACCTTCGTAGTTCGGATTGGTGGCCAGGATAACCTCGCTCACCCGCTCGCCCTCGCCATCGGCGCCATCCGCTGCGCCCGCGCGAACACGGGCGGCCAGCTCGTCAATGCGTAGGTCGCGCGGACCGATGCCTTCCACCGGCGAGAGCGCGCCGTGCAAGACGTGGTACAGCCCCTTATAGACGCCGGTCTTCTCGATGGCAAGCACGTCCAGCGGCTCCTCGACCACGCAGATCGTGCGGTGGTCGCGCTCGGGACTGGCGCAGACCGGGCAGGGATCGCTCTCGGTGATGTTGAAGCAGACCGAGCACTGGATGATGCTCTCTTTGACGCGCGTGATGGCCTCGGCGAGGCGGCGCGCCTGGTCGGCGGGGCTGCGCAGAATGAAGAACGTGAGCCGCTGCGCGGTCTTGGGGCCGATGCCGGGCAGCTTGGCGAGCTCTTCGATCAGCGCTGTGACGGGCGCGGCGGTGGTGTGCATGCGGAATCCGTACTCTAGCGGTTGGCAGTAGCGAGAGGGCTAGAAGCCCATGCCGGGGGGCAGCTTCATGCCGCCGGTGAGGGAGCTGACCAGCTTGGCCTGCGCCTCGGTCACCTTGTTGAAGGCGTCCTGGCAGGCGGTGAGGACCAGATCTTCGAGCATCGAGACGTCGTCAGGATCAATGACCTCCTGGCTGAGCTTGACGGCGGTGACCTCGAACTTGCCGCTCATGGTGACGGTGACAGCGCCGCCGCCCGAGGTGCCCTCGAAGGTCGTGTTCTGCAGCTCTTCCTGCATCTTCATCATCTTGTTCTGCATCTGCTGCAGTGCCTTCATGTTGAAGCCCATGGACGGCGCGCTCCTTTCGGGGTGGGGGTCGCTCGCCTGGGCAGTGGCGCTTCGATCCAGTGGACGGCGCCAGCAACGCAGGCAAGCGACAAAGCGGGCGGGATGGCGAGCATCTCGCGTACCCCACATTATACGTTATCTCGCCGACGGGGCCGTGAGCGGAAGCGGCAGGTGTCCTCACCTCCTGGACGCCACATTGGGCGTCTGTCGGACGCCCCTACAAACGGCTTCAAAACGCGTCTATTGAGTGGCACCATTGCCCAGTTGCTTTCAGGTTTAGGGCCGTGCATAATGATGTGAGCAATGACCAGCACATGGGAGGACTCGATGAACACGCTTGAGCTGTACAGCGTTTTGGTGGTTGAGGCCCTACTCCTTTGTGTTACGGCCATCCGTAGCTGGCTGCGGGGTGTGCGACCTCGCAGGAGAGTGCAATGGGTGCAGGTGTTTGGGCCTGGCATCCTCGTGATTCTTACCGCTTCCGCCGTGCTGAACCTCCTGACCCACCCCAACCAAATCCGACCTGTGTCAGCATTCGCGTCCTGGGTCAGTCTTATTTTAGCGCTTGCTATCTTCTTCTTCTTCGCTCGCCTAGTGGTGAATATGGGCAAGCGCATACGCCAACTGGGGAGATAGTTGGCGAGCAGTAGTGTTTTGAAGCCATCTGTACGGAACGATGCGCGCCGAAGGGGGAGAGCGGCGGTGCGTGGCACGCAGGTGGCGGACGCCATACAATTCGTGGACGGGCGCGAATTGTGTCCCCATCACGGCTTATCGCATGCCGCGGCGCGCTGTGAGGCGCTAGCGGCACCACATCGAGAAGGAGCAGCAAGCATGGCGCAGATCGAGCGTTGGAGCGAAGTAGTCTGGGAAGGCAACCTGACGGCGGGGCATGGCACCATCGCGCGCAGCAGCAGCGGCGCCATCCACGATCTGCCGGTGACCTTCGCCGCCCGCGTGGAGGCGCCCGAAGGCAAGACCAGCCCCGAAGAGCTGCTGGCAGCGGCGCACGCGGTCTGCTACGCGATGGTGATCTCGAACATCCTCAACAAGCAGGGGACGCCGCCGGAGCAGCTCACGGTCAAAGCCACCTGCACACTCTCGCGCGGCGACGCCGGCCTGACGATCGAGGCCATGCACCTGGATCTGACGGGCCGCGCCGCGGGTGTGGACGAGGCGGCGCTTCAGGCGGTGGCCGAGGAAGGCAAGACGGCCTGCCCAGTTTCGCGGGCGCTGGCAAACAACGTGCGCATCACCGTCAGCGCGCACGCAGGCTAAGTCGGAGCATTGCCGCTTGTGAGCCGTCCGGCTGATGAGCCACGCCACCTTATGCTACCGGCGTTGCCAGCCTGGACGGCTTCTCCTGTCCTTTTGGCCGTGGCAGCGCATCGAGGCTATGTTATGCTGCCCACGTGACCTTAACGTAGACGTGAGAGTAGTCCGGTAAGACATAGACTTGGCGGGGAGTGGCCGCGCATGAAGAAGCTC
>DASUBU010000157.1:0-3265 GCA_035763125.1 Ktedonobacterales bacterium | reverse complement strand
GCTCGGCGGGGATGTTGTACTCCATCTCCTGGAACTTGACCATGCGCGGCGTTGCGAAAAGGCGATGACTGTAGTCCGTCTCGGAGACTGAGGCGATGCCGAGCGCCGAGATGCGGCTGACGCTGCGCGAGACGGGCGGCGCGAGGCGGCAGGCCTCCGAGAGCACCCAGTAGAGGCCGTTCTCTAGCAGCAGCTTGTTGAGCGTGCCGAAGATGTTGCTGCCGGTCGGCTGGGCCTCGGTCTCGTCGAGGAACTTGGCCTGCACCCACGGCGTGTAGGGCATCCAGAAGAACTCGAAGTGGCCGTGCTCGGCCTTGTAGCGCTCCAGGTTGGCGAGCGTCTCGTCCAGTCGCTCACGCCGGCTGAAGAAGTGCAGCCGCTTGGCCGGCACCACTCGCAGCGCCACCGCGGCGATCACGCCGAGCGCGCCTAGCGAGACCTGCGCCGCCTTGAAGACGTCCGGCCGCTGCTGCTCGGAGCACTCGATCACCTCACCACTTGCGGTCACGAGCGTCAGGCCGGTGACCTGCGTGGCGATGGTGCCGAAGCGCACACCGGTGCCGTGCGTGCCGGTGCTGATGGCGCCCGCGATGCTCTGCACGTCAATGTCGCCCAGGTTCTCCTGCGCCAGCCCACGCGCCAGCAGCTCGTCGCCCAGCCGCTTCAGCCGCGTGCCAGCCCAGACACGCGCCGTGCCAGCCTCCGCGTCGGCCTCGATGACGCCCTGCATGCCATCCAGCGAGAGCAGCACGTCGTCGGTCTGCGCGAGCGGCGTGAAGGAGTGGCCGTCGCCCACCATGCGCATTCGGCGGCCTTCGCGCGCCCAGCCGCTCACCTGCCGCGCCAGCTCGTCCAAGCTGCGTGGCGTCGCGAAGGTCCGCGGCGTCCCGCGCACCGAGCCGGACCAGTTGCGCCAGCGCCGCGGCTTCCCACCGCCACTGCTGCCTATGTCCTCAGCCATCGCGCTACTCCCCTAGAGGAAACACTGACCGTCGCCGCGATAGGTTGTGATCTCCTCCACCACGCGGCCGCCCTGGACCAGCAGCAGATGCGTGAAGCGCTCGCACAGCTCGCCAGCCTTGCTGTGGCGCAGGAAGACCGGATCGCCCAGGCCCAGCCGCTCGGGGCCGGCATAGTGGATCGGCGTCTGCACCTCGCCGGCCGCCTCCAGTGGATCGAGCCGGGCGCCGGTGGGCAGATACGGCGCCGGGAGCTTATCCGCGCCTGCGCCGCCCGAGGCGACGTAGCCGCCGCCGAGGCAGGTGTAGATGCCGGCTGCGGGCTGGCGCACGATCTCGATGGCGAAGCCAGCGGCGGGCAGGTAACGAAAATCGCGGTAGTAATCGAAGAGGGCCGGACTGTAGAAGGCGGAGCCGACGGTAATCTCGGTCACGGCTGGCTCCTGGCGGGTGGTGGAGATGCTGCCGGTGCCGCCGCCGTTGACGAAGCGCAGCTTCGCGCCGCACTGCTCTGCCAGTTGGACGAGCGCGGCGCGCCGGCGGGCGACCTCGCGCACCGAGCGGCGCTTGAGCTGGCGCACCAGCGCGTTCTTGAGTGTCTGGCCGGGTGCGCTATCGCCGACGCCCGCGATCTGCGCCTCGTAGCCCATCAGGCCGTCCAGCCAGACATGCGGCGAGGCGACGATGCGCTCGATCAGCGGGCGTGCGTCGTCGGGTGTGCGCAGCGGCGAGCGCCACGCGCCGAAGTGCAGACCCGGCAGTGCCAGCGCGAGATCCATATCCAGACAGAGCGGCAGGCGCACGCCGGCACCTTCCGCGGCGGCCTCGGCTCGCTCCACCTGCGCGACGCTATCCACCATCAGCGTGATGCGCGCGTTGGGGCGCTCCGCGGTGGCCCGCGCAACGGCGGCGAGGTCGTCGGGGTGGACGCACGGGTAGCCGATCAGCAGGTCCTCGAAGCCCTGTGCGGCGAGCCAGGACGCCTCGCGCGCGGTAAAGCACATCAGGCCCTGGATGCTCGGATCGGCAGCCAGCAGCCGCCGCAGCACGCCGATGCTGCGCACCGACTTCGAGGCGACGCGTACGCGCTTGCCGCCGGTGCGCGCCAGCACCGCCCGCACGTTGGCGTCGAGCAGATCCAGGTCGAGGAAGGCGCAGGGCATCGCGCGGCCGGCAAAGACGGCTTTGTAGTAGGCGTAGTCGCGGACCGGGGTCGCTGCGGGTGGCGCGCCAGCGAGCGAGGCCGGCGAGGAGGCAGCGGCGGGCGCTTGCGCGTGTTCCGACGCCTGCGGTGCGTCTGGGCGTGATTCGAGCATCGCCGCATCTCCCTCCAACTCATTTGCCGGTCGCGCATGTAACCGCGATCAGCCAGCCGGGGCGGCAGCGCCAAGCGCGGCGAGCGCGAGATCGAGCCGGCGACGCGTCTCGTCGGGACCAAGCACCTGCACGATGTCGTAGAGCGGCGGCGTCTGCTCGGCGCCCGTCAGCGCGATGCGCAGCGTCATGAACGCCTTGCCGGCCTTGACGCCCAGCCGCTCGGCCAGAGCGCGCACGCGCGCCTCCCAGGTCTCGTGGTCCTCGCCGGGCACGCTCTCGGCCACGTACGTCTCGATCAGCGCGCGCGCTTGCGCAGTGTCGCCCGCCGGCTTGGCGAGCGCCTCGGCGGCCGGCGCGGTGAAGAGATCGGCGAAGAAGAGGCGCGTCTGCACCAGCGCGTCGCCGAGCTTCTTGTAGCGCTCCGGCTCGAGCGCCAGCACGCGCTGCGAGTAGTCGGGATCTTTGGTGAAGGCGGCGACGTAGGCCCACAGCTCCCGCGGCGTGACGTTCACCATGCGCTCGCCCTTGCCACTGAGCGCGAAACTGACGTCCTGATCCAGCTCGACCAGATATTCCAGCCAGGCACGCATCGTCTCGTACAGCTCAGACGGGCTGAGCGCGCGCAGGTACTGCCCGTTGATGAAGTCGAGCAGATCCATGTCGGCCACCGGCGCGCTGGAGCGCAGGCCCGCCGCCGAGAAGAACCGCACGAACTCTTCCCAGGGGTAGACGTCTTTGCCGTCGGGGTGCGTCCAGATGGTGCGCGTGAGGAAGTTGCGGAAGCCCTCCGGCAGATAGCCCTGCGTGCGGAAGGCGGCGATGGCCGTGTCGCCGGTGCGCTTGGAGAGCTTGCGGCGCTCGGCGTCGCGCAGCAGCGGCGTGTGGATCGTCGGCGGCATCTGCCAGCCGAAGGCCTCGTAGAGCACGATGTGCTTCGGCGTCGAGCTGATCCACTCCTCGCCGCGCACGGTCGTCGTCACGCGCATCAG
>DASUBU010000156.1:0-14468 GCA_035763125.1 Ktedonobacterales bacterium | reverse complement strand
GCGCGAGCTGACCGCCGGCAAGCTGATCCTGGCCAACGGCTCGGTGCCCATCAAGCCGCCGTTCCCCGGCATTGACGGCCGCAACGTGATCTTCAGCGACGAGGCCGTCAGCATGCAGTCGGTGCCGGAGAGCGTGGTCTGTATTGGCGGCGGCATCATCGCCGTCGAGCTGGCCTGCATGTTCCACGCGCTCGGCACCAGGGTCACGATCGTCGAGATGCTGCCCTCGATGATTGCCAACGAGGACGAGGAGGTGCGCAACGCGCTGACGCGCTCGTTCATGCGCCGCGGCATCGAGATCCACACCAACGCGACGGTGCAATCCATCAGCGATGCTGGCAACCTCAAGCGCGTGACCGCCAGCACGCCAGAAGGCGAGAAGACCTACGACGGCGAGTACGTGCTAGTGGCCGTCGGCCGCAAGGCCAATCCCGCCGGCCTCGACGGCCTCATCCGCGCGGGACTGGCGATGGATCGTGACCGTGTGATCGCCAACGAGCGCATGCAAACCAACCTGTCCGGCGTCTACGCCATCGGCGATCTGGTCGGCAAGACGATGCTCGCCCACGTCGCCTCCACCGAAGGCGAGGTCGCCGCCGAGAACGCCCTCGGCCACGACGCGCTGATGGATTACACCGCCGTCCCGCGGCCGATCTACACCTTCCCCGAGATCGCCTCCGTCGGCCTGACGGAGCAGCAGGCACGCGAGCGCGCGGGCACCGTGCGCGTCGGGAAGTTCCCCACGGTGGCCAACGGCAAGGCGCTCGCCAGCAACGAGAGCGAGGGCTTCACCAAGGTCATCCTGGGCGAGTACGGCGAGATTCTGGGCGCGACTATCTTCGCTCCCGACGCCACCAACCTGATCACCGAATACACGCTGGCGATGCGTGCGGAGCTGACCGCCGACGAGCTGATCGCTACGATCCACCCGCACCCGACGTACAGCGAGATGCTGCACGAAGCCGTGATGGCCGCGGAGGGCCGCCCCATCCACATCTACATTCGCAGCGCGGCAGCGGCCCGGCGGTAGGGCTGGCCGCGCCGGACCACCTGCTGAGTCCCATGCGCCTTGACGCCCCGCGCGGCGGGATGATAGCCTGCCGACGGTCGGGCTTGGCCGCCGTCGGCTGAGAGTTGGTTGAACATTTTGGGCGGGCGGGGCGCCGGGCGGCACATTTCACCTCCGCGAAGCGTCGTACTCCCGTGTGGGCTAGTTCTTGCATCATAAAGCTCGGCAAGACTCGCCCCAAGTGACGTGACGAGCGCATAGCGACCGCCGACCCCCAATCCGGCTCGGTGTGTGCGTTCCCTTGGCGGGCGAGGAAACGAGCGGCAGCATGGACGACGGCGACAACCGGACACAACGCCCCGCGAGCGGTCCGCGCGGACCCCAGAGTGCGCGCGAGGCGCGGCGCCATGCGGCGCCCGGCGGCCCACCCGCGAATCAGGGCGGCGACGGTGGCCTGCTCAGCCGCTACGCGCCCGATCCTGACGACGCCCGCCAGCCTGCCAGCCCCTCCCGCCCACGTCGCAATGGCCCCGCGCCGGCGCCCTATGACCCGCGCGCGGGCAACGGCCGACCCGGCAGCGCTGGCCCCTCCGGCGGCGGGCTGCTCTCGCGCGCCCGCAACGACGCCTTCGCCGCGCTCACCAGCCAGGCCAAGCGCATCGGCGCGGGCGTGCGCCGCGCCGCCGACGCGATGCGCCATCCCCAATCCGGCGACTGGCGTGCCTCCGACTTCGACCCGCAGACCCTCGATTCGTGGGACCGCCACGACGAGGCGCCTTTTGATCTGCCCGACCAGCCAGAGTTCGAGGACGAGCGCGCACATCTGCGCCAGCGAGATGGCGGGCGCGGCACCCGCGACGCCCAGCGAGGCGGCGGCAAGCCATTTCCTTCCGGCTGGGAGGACGACAAATGGGAGGACGCCGGCTGGGAGACCGGTACCTGGGATACCGGCTGGGCCACCGACTTCGGTCCGAGCATGGACTACGCCGGCCGCTATGATGATGACAGCGGCGCCCTCTGGACCCCCGGCCGGGGCGGCTGGGACGATGGCCGCGACGACAGCGATCCGGTGGCCGAGTCGCTGAATACGCTGGCACGGCTGGGCGCGGTGCACGCGCCGATGAGCCGTAGGACGCGCTTCCGGCTGCTGATGCGCACACGCCCGGCGGCCGCCGCCATGCTCGCCTTCTTCGTGCTCGGCTTCATGCTGACGTGCTGCGCGCCGGTGATTCCCATCCTGCGCCTGGCCTACGACACCAACGACGCGCTCCGCCGTGTGGACACGCTGCAAGGGCTGATGGCCGACCAGGCGGCGCTGCTCAACGCGGCCACGCTCAAAGAGGCGCAGGCCCAGGTGGATGGCCTCTCGCACGACCTCTTCGAGATCAACAGCGCCATCAATATCGTCGGCGCCCCGCTCTCTGGTGTCAGCTCCAGCGTGCGCAACTACCGGCTGCTGACACGCATCGGCTTCGACCTGACCACCACCGCCGACGAAGGCATCCAGGTCGCGCAGACCATCCTCACCCCACTGCAAGGCGGCGCGCTGGCCGCCGACAGCAGCGCCCCCGGCCTGACGACGGACGACATCAACCAGGCCAAGCAGGTGCTCGCCGACGGCCAGGTGCGTCTGGCAGACGCGCTGGTGGCCTACCAGCAGCTCGACCATGCCAGCCTGAGTGGCCCGCTCGCCAAGTTCGACAAGTATCTCACGCTGCTGCCCTCGGCGCCGCCGATCCTGGCCGAGATGCAGCGGCTGCTCGATAGCGCGCCGGCGCTGCTCGGCATCGGCCAGCCAGCGTACTATCTCGTCGTCGCGATGGACCGCTCCGAACTGCGCCCGGCCGGCGGCTTCATGGGCAACTACGGCGTCCTGACGCTCGACGGCGGCCGGCAATCCAAGACACACCCGCTGACCCTCGAAGATACCTACAATCTCGACCACGACTACTACGACACCTTCCTCCAGAAGGCGGGCCTCACTGCCGCCGACCAGCCAGATTGCCAAAGCGCCGGGCCGCAGCCGCCGAACTACTACTGGTGGTGGCCCTATCGCCAGGATCCCGCCTGCCAGATCGCCTGGGGCCTGCGCGACTCTGGCCTCTCGCCCAACTTCCCGACCAACGCCCAGACCGCCATGCAGATCGTCGAGGATACCCCCAACAAGGTGCCTGGCGGCGCCCAGCTCCAGGGGGTAGTCGCCTTCGACCCGGTGCTGATCGAAGAGCTGCTCCAGATCACCGGCCCCATCAAGGTGCCAGAGTGGGGCGCGACCGTCACCCCACAGAATCTCGAGTTCACCATCCATAGGTTCCAGCTCGGCGGCGCGACACCCAAGACCAAGCCGCGCAAAGGCTTCACGCACGACCTGGCCACCGAGATGCTCAACCGCATCAAGGCGATGCACGGCGACCAGCTCAAGAAGGTCTTCAAAGTCGCCGTGGATGCGCTGAAAGCCAAGGATCTTCAGATCTATTTCCGCGACCCGCAGGCCGAGCTGATCCTGCGCCAGCTTGGCCTTTCCGCCGAGATTGCCCGCGGCAACGGCGACGGCTTCTTCGTGGTGGATACCAATGACGGCGGCAACAAGGCCAACGCCTTCGTCAGCGAGCACCAGACCGACTACGTCACGCTGCTGCCCGACGGCGGCGCGCTGCATCGCCTGCAGATCTCCGTCACCTATGCGGTGCACGGTCCCGTCTGGGACGGCAACGAGCAGCAGCAAGACTACATAGATATGCAGCGCACCTACCTGCCGGGAGACGCGACGATTCTGGGCTACTCGGGGTTTGTCCCTAGGGATGGGGTTCATTTCGCAGGCTGTAGCGCCGGCACTGAGATTGCCGACTGCACCAGCGAGGTCCATCTCTTCCACGGCCCGACGACTACCAGCGACGTACCGGGGCGCACGATGGTCTTCGGCTCGCTCTTCATCTCGTGCGGCCCCTCGCTGGATCCGACGCACACCGTCGAGACGCTCTTCGATTTCCAGAATACCCGCTCCGGCAGCATGTCCGTCACGCAGTATGATGCCCTCAATGGCTGCGTCAATCATCTGGAGGGGCGCGTGGCGCGCACGCAGAACATCTACATCACCTACTACACGCCGCACGCCTTCACGATGGGCGCTGATGGCCACGGCACCTACACCGAGCTGGTGGAGAAGCAGGCCGGGGCAAGCGACTTCCTGACCGGCGTGGGCAACTATCTGACGGTCTACGTGGATGCCTCGCAGCTCCGCGCCAGGCACCCCAACATCGGCGCCGACCCGACCATCAGCAACGAGGCGCAGTGGGCGGCGCTCATTCAGGGCAAGAAGCCGGCGAAGGGCTACGACAGGATAAAGCTGCTCGAGAACACGCTCGTCAGCGTCGCCTTCTGATGCGTGAGGACAGCAGGTGGGAGCGGCGACCCATGCGTGGGCCGGGAAGCGAGTGGCAGCGCCATGCCGACCAGCAATGACGAAGACGTCCGCGCATTGGAGCAGGCGCGTACCTACGGCGCGGCGCTGGCCGCTGCCTCGCGACGCCTCCGCGAGACGGAAGCCTCCGCCACGCCCGCGCTCGACGCGCAGGTGCTGCTCGGCCACGTGACGGGAGCGCCGCGCGCGACGCTGCTGGCCTATCCCGAGCGCGCGCTCACCGCTGAGGAGACCTCCCGCTTCGCGGACCTGATCGCGCGCCGGCGGGCTGGCGAGCCGGTGGCCTATCTGACCGGCCACCGCGAGTTCATGGGACTCGACTTCCTCACCGACCGCCGCGCGCTGATCCCACGGCCCGAGACAGAGCTGCTGGTGGAGGCGGCGCTGGCCGAGGTGCGCGCACGCATCGAGCGCGGCGAGGCGCCCATCGCGGCCGATATCGGCACCGGCTCCGGCGCGATCGCCCTTGCGGTCGCCGTCCACGAGCCGCGCCTGGCGCGCATCTACGCCACCGACGTCTCCGCCGAGGCGCTGGCGCTGGCCGCCGAGAACGCTGCCCAGCTCGGCGTCGCCGGGCGCGTAACCTTCCTCCAGGGCGATCTGCTGGCCCCGCTGCCGGAGCCAGTGGACCTGCTGCTCGCCAACCTGCCGTACGTTGCCCCACGCGACGCAACGATCCTCGCCGACGACGTGCGGCGCTACGAGCCAGCGCTGGCGCTCTACGGCGCGCGCGACGGCCTGGGCCACCTACGCCGCTTCTTTGCCGAGGCACCGGCCCATCTGCGGTCCGGCGCGGCGCTGCTGGTCGAATTCGGCTATGACCAGCGCACTGCCGTCGAGGCGCTGGCGTGCGAGACGTTCCCCGGCGCGGAGGTACGCGTGGGCGCCGATCTCGCCGGCTGGGACCGCTACGCAATGGTACGGTTGCCGGCCGCACGCCGCTGACGAAATGTGGTAGTGTGCCAGCCGGGAGCGATTGCTCTGGCGGCCGATGGTAGTGCGCAGCCCCCAGGAAGCGGAATGCGCTGTGCCACTGGCAGGCCGCCCGAAGAGAAGTCTAGCAGCGGGGGAGGCTCAACGTGGCAGAGGCGCCCGCCGGGGGCGGCACGCCGCCCACGCCATCGAGCCGGCCGAACACGACCGCTGATAACGCCACGCGCTCCTCTCTCTACGCTGGCCCGCTCTCGCGCGCGATGACCGTCTTCTGGCTAATGTTCGCCGTCAACGCCGTCAATTACCTCGACCGCCTGCTCGCCGTCGCCGTTGGCCCCACGCTCAAGGCCCAGTTCCACTTGACCGACCGCGATGTGGGCCTCTTGAGCAGCGCGTTCCTGCTGGTCTACACGCTGGCGGCCATCCCGCTCGGTTTGCTGGCGGATCGCGTGGCGCGGGCGAAGGTTGTCGCGGTGGGCCTGATGATCTGGAGTCTGGCAAGTGGGGCCACGGCCTTCGTGGGCGGTTTCTTCGGCCTGTTCGCCACACGCGCGGCGGTTGGCATCGGCGAGGCAAGCTACTATCCCGCCGGCACCGCGCTGCTCAGCGCTCATTTCCCACTGCGCGCACGCGCCCGCGTGATGAGCCGCTGGGGCGCTGGGCAGCTTGTCGGTATCGCGCTGGCGTTCGCGCTCGGCGGCGCGCTGATCCACTGGCTCGGCCCCGACCGCGGCTGGCGCGTCGCGTTCCTGTGCGCCGCGCTGCCGGGGCTGCTGCTCGCACTGGTCATCGCGCGCGTCCCCGAGGCGCCCATCGCCGGCGAAGCGAGCAACGACCCGCAGGCAGCAGCAGCCATCGCGGGCCAACATCCCGAAGCCGCACCGTCCGCGGGCAGTGGGGCGCGTAGGCAGCGACGCGCATCGGTGCGCACATCCCTGGCAGGCATGCGCGCAGTGCTGGGCATCCGCACTGTCTGGCTGGTGACGTTCCTGCAAGCACTCATCTTCGCCGCCACTACGCCCGCCGTCGCGTTCCTGCCGATCTACGTTCGCTCTCCGGCGGGACCGTTTCGGCTGAACGCGGAAGAAGCGGCCGTGCTGATGGGGCTGATCGTCGTCGCGGGCGGGCTGGCGGGCCAGCTTCTCGGCGGGAATCTGGCCGACTGGCTGAGCCGGCGCATCGTGGGCGGGCGCGTGCTGGTCGCCCCTCTTGGCTTCGCGCTCGCGCTGCCAGTCTACGCCGGCATGCTGCTTGCCCACTCGCTGCCGCTCTTCGCGTTGAGCGGTACGCTGGCGGTGCTTGCGCTGACCCTGCCGGCCGGCCCGCTGACGGCCGCCACGCAAGACGCGACGCCGCCGATGCTGCGGGCGACGGCCGTGGCGGTGACGCTGCTGCTCTCGCATTTGCTGGGCGATGTCTGGGCGCCGAGCGTCGTCGGCGCCATCTCGACGGCACTGCACGAGCGGACCGGCGTCGCGCTGCTGATCGTGGGGGTGCCAACGCTGCTAGTGGGGGGTATCATAGGGATACTGGGCGCCTCGATCTATGCGCGCGATCTGGCGCCCAGGCGTGCAGTCGCCACACGCCAGGGGAAGGAGAGCGCACAATGAGCGACGATCTGAGTGAGATCGGCCGCGCCGAGCTGCTGGACGCCGACGCCGTTGGCGAGCCAGGCGCGCGCCGCTTCCGGCTGTTCGGCCGCCGTGGCCCCGTCACGGCCATCATGTGGCTCGAACGCGAGCACATCGAGCAGCTTTCGTTGGCCGTGGACCAGTTGCTCGCTCGCATCACACGCGGCAAGGCCCTGCATCCTGAGGCGCTGGCCGCCGTCTCGCCGCCACCAGGCCCTCCGGCGAGCTTCCCCCGCGAGCCCGATCTGGAGTTCCAGGTCGCCTCGCTCCAGCTCGGCTATGATGAAGAGCGCCGGCTGATCCTGCTGCGCGCGGCGCCGATTGAGCTGGTCGAGGAGGACGGCGAGATGGTGGTGCGCGACGACGTTGAG
The DNA here is from genome assembly GCA_035763125.1 of Ktedonobacterales bacterium. GTDB lineage: Bacteria > Chloroflexota > Ktedonobacteria > Ktedonobacterales > JADMIN01 > SMAG-U1939. Next base: position 7,103 of record DASUBU010000156.1, on the reverse strand, counting down.
CCGCTCTTCTCCGCCTTCATCACACCCACGCAGGCCGTGCGCCTCAGCGAGCACATGACCGCCGTGCTTGCCACAGGGCGCCCGCGCTGCCCCTACTGCGGCCGCGCGATGGATACGCCGCACCTCTGCGCCAAGCAAAACGGCTACCATCCCGTCAATGTCAACTAAGTCTGAGTCATTGCGGTGCTGGGGGCGGTGTACCGTGCGGCTAGAGCGGCGTGCCGTGTGGCGTGGAAGGGCGCGGCTCGTGCATGATATACTACGCCCGACCCTCAATGGAGAGGGCGGTGGCGCCTGCCCGGAGCTCGTCTCCGCCGCATCGCCCGGCCTGACATAGGCATTTCTGAGCGATTGAGAACGACGCGCCGGCCGGCCCCAGTGGTCCGTGCCACGCGATCCCGACAGGAGACCCCACATGGCAATGACGCGTGTGAAGCGCCCAACCCTCTCAGACATGAACCTGAGCGTCGGCAAGCACACCCGGCTCCATCGCTTGCTCTATCGCTATGGACCCGGCAACGGCACGCTGCTGCTGCTGCCGATTGACCAGGGCCTCGAGCATGGCCCGCGCGACTTCTTCCCCAATCCACCAGCCAAGGACCCCGACTTCCAGCTCCGGCTCGCCAAAGAGGGCCGCTTCTCGGGCATCGTCTTCCAGTACGGCATCGCCGAGAAGTACATGGCCCAGTATGCTGGCGAGGTGCCGCTGGTGCTCAAGTTGAACGGCAAGACCGAGATCCCCGCCGACAAGGCGCCGATCTCGCCGGTGATCGCCAGCGTCGAGGATGCCGTCCGCCTGGGCGCCGACGCCGTGGGCTACACGCTCTACGTCGGCTCGCCGATTCAGGAGCAGGACTTCGTCCAATTCCGCAAGGTGCGCGAGCAGGCCGATCGCTACGGCATGCCGATCATCGTGTGGTCATATCCGCGCGGCGAGGCGATCGAGGCCAAGGGCGGCCGCGACAGCCTCTACGCCATTGACTACGCCGCCCGCGTAGCCGCCGAGCTGGGCGCCGACATCGTCAAGGTCAACATGCCCAAGCTCAACCCTGAGAAGGATAAGGCCGCTCCCAAACCCTACAACACCATGCAGCCCTCGATTGAGGAGGCCGCGCGGATGGTGATCGAGTCGGCCGGGCGGACGCTGGTGCTCTTCAGCGGCGGCGAGATGCAGGGCGAGGGTGACGTGATCGAGAAGGCGCGCACGGCGATGGACGCGGGCGCAACTGGCCTGATCTTCGGCCGTAACATCTGGCAGCGCCCCTTCGACGACGCGCTCAAGGTGGCCGGCGAGATCAGCGACATGCTGCGCGACTACGGCGCTTGAGCCGCGCGTTGCTCCTCGCACCAGACCAGACCCAGGCACCTACGGGCGCTGGCTTGCGCACCCACGCGACCGGCGTCCGCGTGCATTGGCGCGCCGAAAAGGGGGACGTTCGGCCCCTTTAGGTGAGAGAATTGCTCGCGCCTTGTATACTGACGCAAGCACACGCGCCGCACCGGGCGAGCCGCGGCGCGAGCAAGGACATTCTCGGCCATCCTGACCGGCGCTGCTTGCGAGACTAGTGGGGGAGCAATCCATGGAAACCATCCGTATCCTGATCATAGACGAGCATCCGCTCTTCATCCAGGGCTGCCGCTGGGCGTTGGAGGGCGCGGGCGACTGCACTGTCATCGCCGAGGCCTCCGACAGCCGCACGGGCCTCGAGCTCGCCAAGCAGCACTCGCCCGACGTCGTGCTGATTGACGCGCTGCTCTCCACCAACGACGCGCTGGAGCTCGCCCGCCAGGTCCGCCACGCATCGCCGCGCATGGCGATCATCATGCTGACCGCCTTCGAGGACGAAGAGCAGCTCTTCCAATCCATGAAGCTGGGCGCCGCGGCCTATCTGCTCAAGGGCATCTCCCCCGATGAGCTGCTCGATGCCGTGCGTAAGGTCAGCCGGGGTGTCTACATCATCAACGACAATGTGCTCTCGCGCCCCTCGGTCGCCGGGCGCGTGCTGCGCTCGTTCCGCGAGATGACCGCCGAAGAGCCGCCCGAGGTGCAGCCGCTCTACTCACCGCTCTCCGGTCGCGAGATCGAGATCCTGGACTACATCGCACGCGGCAACAGCAACAAAGAGATCGCCAAGTCGCTCAAGATCAGCGATCAGACCGTCAAGAACCACATCACTTCGATCCTCAAAAAGCTCTCGGTCAACGACCGCACAGCGGCGGTGGTGCACGCGCTCAAGCACGGCTGGATCAAGATGGACTCGCAGTAGCCGGGCGTCAGTCGTCTTCGGCGGCAAGCTCAGTCTCGGCGGGTGGCGGCTCGTGCGACGGCGCTGGGCGGGCGGTGGCCGCATAGCGCAGATAGCGGTTGTACTGCTCGTCGTCAATCCAGCCGTTGGAGTGATACAGGTTCATCATCACATCCAGCTTGAGGATGCTGATGAGGTTGATGCCGGCGTGCTTGAGCCGGGCATGGGCGCCTTGCTCGCGGTCTATCAGCACCACCGCATCCTTGACCACCACGCCATGCTCCGCCAGGAAGCGCGCCGCGTCCAGAATGCTGCTGCCACCGGTGGCGAGGTCGTCAATTAGCAGGGCGCGCGTGCCTGAGGAGTAGCGCCCCTCGATGCCGGGCTGGCCGGTGCCTTGCTGCTGGAGCCGCGGGTAGATCAGCGGCGTGGTGGATTCGAGCGAGTAGGCGGCAGCGAGCAGCAGCCCGCCAACGGGAACGCCGGCCACCACATCGTACGGCTGCATCTTCGCGCGGCGCAGCGACTGCGCGAGGGTGACCTCCTGGTCCATCAGCTTGGCAGCCACACGCAGGGCAGTGGGATTGCCGATCAAGAGCTTGGGATTGATGAAGACCGGCGAGTTGACGGCCGTCTCGCCATGCGTGAAGTCGCCAAACTGGACGGCGCCAAGCTCGAAGAGCGCACGGGCAAGCCACAGGTTGTCCAGCGCCTGGTCTTTGTTCATCATGGCAGGCACGATCCTCCGGGAAGTGATGCACAGCCGGCGGGAGCGCCTTCTCTGTCGTCCGGCCGTCGTGAAGCGCCAGGCGCGTGCGAGCCGAGTGCGCCCAACTTCTCGTATGGGTGCTCGGCGCGGCGCATTATAGCACACTCCAGCTGTGGGCGCTACGTATATACCCGCTCGCCCGCTCACACCCTTGCTCAGCCCTTCCCCACCAGCGCCGTCAGGTCTGTGGCGAGCGTGGCGCGTTCGAGAGGGCCGACGAACTTGTAGCGGATCACGCCAGCGCGATCTATCACGAAGGTAGTGGGAGTGGCCGCGAGACGGAAGGCCGAAGTCGCGTGCAGGTCGGGATCGCGCACGATAGGATAGGTGATGCCGAGCGTTGAGGTGAATTGCTGGATGGTTGCCGCGTCGTCGGCGGTGTTGACCCCCAGCACGACCACGCCGTTGGCGCGCTGGTCCAGATAGTCCTTCTCCAGCGCGGGCATCTCCAGCCGGCACGGCTCGCAGGCGACATACCAGAAGTTGAGCACCACCACCTGCCCGCGCCACGACGAGAGTTTCACACCGCGGCCGGAGAGATCGGTCAGCGTCACGTCGGGGGCGTAGTGGCCAAGCTCTGGCGCGGCGGGGCCAGGCGTGGCGCTCGCGGGGGGCGGCGGCGCGGCGGGTGTCAGCAGTCCGCGCAGCAAGATGCCGGCTGAGGCGAGCACGACGACCGCCGCCAGAATCCGCAGCGCAAGCTGCCGCCTGCTCGCGCCATGTGTGCCGGCGCCGCTTATCACCGGCCGCTTCTCGCTAGCCTGCTCGCTCTTCGGCTCCGCCTTCGCCATCGTCACCGCCTCATCGTTTGCTGTGTCTCAGTGGAAGATCGTGCCGGCAGGTGAGCCGCGGTATGGACACAGGGCAAGGCGGTCCTCGCCGCCGCGCCCACCTGGCGACATGCACGACAATCGGCCGGACGAGTCACATGCTGCCCAGGCCCATGACGTGGAAGCCGCTATCCACATACTCAATGTTGCCGGTCATGTTCTTCGCGTTGTCTGAGAAGAGGAAGAGCGCCAGATCGGCGACATCGGCCTGGCTCATGCTGCGGTGCAGCGGCGCCTTCTCCTCCATCATGTCTATCACCGAGTTGATGTGGCCGACACCACGTGCGGAGAGCGTGCGCATAGGTCCCGCCGAGATGCCGTTGACACGTACGCCCGCGGCACCCAGCTCCCAGGCAAGGTAGCGGATCGCGGCCTCCAGGGTAGCTTTGGCCAGGCCCATCAGGTTGTAGCCGGGCACCACGCGCTCCGAGCCAAGGTACGTCATCGCCACGATGCTGCCGCCGCCACGCGGCTGCATCAACGGCTCGGCACGGCGAGCCATCGCGATCAGCGAGAACGCGCTGATATCCACCGCTGTCAAGAAGCCCTGGCGGGTCACGTCGGCGACCCGACCGCGCAAGTCTTCGGTGGGGGCATAGGCCACACTGTGCAGCAAGAAGTCGAGGCCACCAAGCTCGTTGCCCGCCTGCTCGAACACGGCGTCGAGCTGCTCGTCGTTCTGTACGTCACACGGCAAGACGAGTGCATTGCCGGGGAGCGTGGCGGCGAGCTTGCGGACGTTGTTCTCCATGCGCTCCTGATACGTCAGTGCGACACGCGCGCCCTGCTGGGCGAGCTGCTCGGCGATCGGCCATGCGACGCTATTGTGATTGGCGACGCCGAAGATCAGAGCGGTCTTCCCCGCAAAGTCGGCCACTGGTCACTCCTCCCGCTGCGGTCTGTTCGAGCACGCAGGCGCCACCTGCCGACGCCCTGGGACTGCCGCAGGTCATTCTAGCACTGTGCGCCGCTGGCGGGCAATAAATCGTTTATACATAAACTTTTTGATCGTTCACAGCTAAACGCTTAATAGCCGTGCTCGATGCTGACCAGATTGCGCAGCGGCTCTCCGGCCTGGAAGCGGGCGAGGTTCTCCAGCAGCAGATCGGTGAACCGCGCGCTGTAACTGGGGGTGACACCGGAGACATGTGGCGAGATGATGACGTTGGGCATGTTCCAGAGCGGGCTGTCGGCCGCCAGCGGCTCATCTTCCACCACATCCAGCCCCGCGCCGCCGATGCGGCCAGCGTGCAGCGCGGCGATCAGCGCATGTTCGTCCACGACGGAGCCGCGGGCGATGTTCACGAAGAAGGCGGATGGCTTCATCGCACGGAGCTGCTGCGCGCCGATCAGATGGTGGGTCTGTGGTGTGGCTGGCACGGCGATCACCACATAGTCCGCCTCCGCCAGCAGGGCGTCGAGGCGAGCCAGCGGCACCAGATCGTCCAGGTCGGGGTCGTGCGTGCCGGGCTGGGCGCTGCGCGTCGTGCCGGTCACACGCATGCCGAAGGCACGGCCGAGCTGCGCGACACGCCGGCCAATGGCGCCCACTCCGACCACGGCGAGCGTGGCGCCGAATAGCTCGCGGCCCGTCAGCGCGCGCTTGCGCCGCTGCTCCGGCCAGTCATGCGCGCGCTGGAGCGCCAGCATCTCGGGCCAGTGGCGCGCCCAGAGCAGCATCATGCTGAAGACGAACTCGCTGATTGGCACCGCATGCACGCCATTGGCGGTCGTCACGGCCGGGCCATCCGCGCGCACAAGCCCCGCGCCCAAGACGTGATCGGCGCCTGCGCTGGCCAGCGCGATCCAGCGCAGGTTGGGTGCGCGGTCGAGCACATCGGCGGGTGGGAAGAACCCCGCCAGGACATCGGCTTCGGGGTGCGTGGTCAGTGTCTCGCGCACGGCATCGCGGCCCTTCACCAGCAGCACATGGTCCGCTCCGAGCGCAGCGCGCAGGCGCTCCGCATCACGCGGGGCAAAGTCAAAGTCGCTCACGAGCAGGCGCGGTATTGGATCGCCGGGAGTGGGCATCTGCTAGGCTCCAGTTCGCGGGTAGGCGGACTACGCAGTGATCTGAAAGGCGGACGAGTATGCCACCTGGACATCGCCACTGGCATCAGGCTTTGTGCCATACTGCAGCGAGAGCCGGTAGGTGCCCGGCACCCAGCTATTGGCGTCGGCGCTATTGTTGCCAGGGGGCAGCGTGAACGGCTCGTGTGCGCCGGAGGGGATCAGCAGCGCCCGAACGGGATCGACCGTGCCACAGGGGGCTGTCGGAGACCAGGTCTTCTTGGTGGGGTTGTACAGCTCGAGCTGGAGGAAAGTGCAGCCGGTGCGACCGTTGAGGGCATAGACGCCCTGCTTGCCATTATTGGCGATACTGACGCCGATCGGCTGCGCGGCGGTATAGCTGGGGCGATCAATTGAGATCTCAATCGCCCCGGTCGTCGGCGTGGGCAGCGTGGTTGCCTTGGTGCTGGATTGGGTGCACGCGGCGAGCGCGGTGAGCGCCACGAGCAGCATACTAGCCAAGACGAGTCGGCGCTGCGATCGGCAGAGCATACGTAATCCTCCGTGTCGGGGGCTCACCCTCTCGGGTACTGCGTCTTCGTCGCGAGGGAAGAGCCGCACACGTACAAAGACGTACCAGAGGCGGCGGCATCGCGGCAAGATGGCGGCGTACGGTGCAACGAGCAGGCGCGCGCAGGCACATTTCGCCGCCCCGCGCGCTTGACATTGGGCGCGGCTGTAGCGTATCATAGTGTCTGCCCCAAAGGGCAGCACATCCCAGCCAAAGTGGTGGAATTGGTAGACACGCAACGTTCAGGGCGTTGTGCGCGTAACGCGCGTGGGGGTTCGAGTCCCCCCTTTGGCACCGCTGGGAAGGGTCGCATAGTCAGGTCTAGTGCGGCGGTTTGCTAAACCGCTACAGGGGCAACCCTGTCGGGGGTTCGAATCCCCCCCCTTCCGCCATTCGCGCTCCGCTCCTACCGCGCCTTTGTGCCGCATGCTCGCTACCCCCACGCTCGTCTGCTTACAGCACCTACCAGGGCCGTTTGACCACCATTTTGACCACCATTGCGTCAAAACTCCTCTTCATCGGCCTCCTTGCTCGTATGCTCCACCGACTCCCCTGTGACGGCCGAGGAAGCGGTCCCCTCGACGACCAGCGACGCACCCCCAGCACCCCCAGCACCCTCGCTCACACTCCCCAGCTGGCCGGAGGGGTCGAGCATCGCGCCGATGGCCGCCACCGCA